>JAHDCG010000158.1 GCA_020629965.1 Saprospiraceae bacterium
TTCTGCCCCCCGCTCCGGGGTCGGGGGTTTTTAGTACGGCTTTTGCTGTACGGCTTCAGCCCCCTAACCCCCGAATCGGGGGAACTTTCTCCGGGCTTGAGTTCACGGTAAATCTCAATAATTTTAGCTTTCTCGTGAAAAGATTCAGCGAAAATCATAAGAAATCCTAAAAATCAGCGTAAAAAGTCATAGTCACACGATTTTGCGAAGCAAAATAAAATCATAACCTATCATAACACTCGTAATTATCAGGTTCAAAAAACAGTTACACAATGAACATCCTCATCCTCGGCAGCGGCGGCCGCGAACACGCCTTCGCTTGGAAAATCAACCAAAGCCCGCTCTGCGACCGCCTCTACATTGCCCCCGGTAACGCCGGCACCGCACACCTCGGTGCCAATGCGCCCCTGTCTCCCACCGACTTTCCGGCGGTCAAAAAATTCGTTTTGGAGAATGAAATCGAAATGGTCGTCGTCGGACCCGAAGTGCCTTTAGTAGAAGGCATTTGGGATTATTTTGCAAATGACGAACACCTGAAAGATGTCTTCGTCGTCGGGCCTTCGCAGGCGGGCGCGCAGTTGGAAGGCAGCAAGGCTTTTTCCAAAAAATTTATGGCGGAATACGGCATACCGACGGCGGGCTACCGAGAGTTTTCAGGCGAAGAAGTGGAGGAAGGTGTGGCTTACCTTGCGACGCAAACGCCGCCGATTGTCTTGAAAGCGGACGGTTTGGCTGCGGGAAAAGGCGTGTTGATTTTACCCACGATAGAGAAAGCACAACGAGAACTGCGAGCGATGCTCGGCGGTAAATTCGGCAACGCAAGCAGCCGCGTCGTCATTGAAGAGTTTTTGGACGGCATCGAGTTTTCAGTATTTGTCTTGACCGACGGCAAAGACTATAAAATTTTACCCGTCGCCAAAGATTACAAGCGCATCGGCGAGGGCGATAAAGGACTGAATACCGGCGGCATGGGCGCGGTTTCTCCCCCGCCCTTCGTTACCAAAGAATTGATGCAAAAGGTAGAAGACCGCATCGTCAAACCCACCATCGACGGCATTCGCAAGCGCGAAATGAACTACGACGGCTTCGTTTTTATCGGCTTAATCAGAGTCGGCGGCGAGCCTTACGTCATCGAATACAACTGCCGCATGGGCGACCCCGAGACGGAGGTCGTGCTGCCCCGCTTGGAAAATGATTTGGTAGAATTACTGCTCTCCGTGCGCGACGGAAAACTCACCGAACAGCAAATTATAGAAAGCGAAAATGCCGCCGTCACGGTCTTTTTAGTCAGCGGCGGCTACCCCGAGGCCTACGAAAAAGGCAAAGAAATCAAGGGTCTTGAACACATCAAAGACAGCATCATTTTCCACGCCGGCACGACAGTCAAAGACGGAAAAATCGTCACCAACGGCGGCAGAGTTTTAGCTTTAACTTCCTACGGTACAACCTTTGCGGAAGCCGCAAGCCTCTCTACACTCAACGCGGGATTAGTCAGCTTTGAGGGGAAAAATTTTCGGAAGGATATCGGGTTTGACCTTTAGAGGTTGGAAGGTTGAGGAGTCGGGGAGGTTGCCGGTGCATGTAAATTTAAAATCGTTATTAAATTTCAAAAACGTACACCCCCGTCAACCGTCAACCGTAAAACCGTCCATCGTTCTCAAATTTTTATGTTAATTTTGCGTTTCCTTAAAGTTAAGCACACATAAACAAGTCCATGTTCGATATCTCCGCTTTGCAATACAACTCCGAAAACCCGACCGTGTGGTCGGTGTTGCTCACCGTGTTGTTTTCCTTCGTTTTATCGACATTATTGGCGTTCACCTACGACAAAACCTCGCGCGGGGTCTATCGTCCGCTGCACTATTTGCAGACTTTGGTACTCATCAGCATCGTGGCGGCGACGGTGATGCAGGCCATCGGCGACAGCTTGGCGCGCGGACTCGGTATGCTTGGTGCTTTGGCGATTATTCGCTTTCGGACGACGCTGCGCGACCCGCGCAATATGGCGTTTATGTTCGGCTCTTTGGCGGTCGGTATCGCCTGCGGAGTCGGCGGTTTCATTATCTCTGCGGTGGGTACAATCGGGTTTTGCACGGTGGCGTTTTTGCTGCGTTTGACGCCGTTCAGTCAGCCGAATAATTTGGTCGGCAATCTGCAATTCGAGATAAATCCGGAGTCGGAAGACCTCAAAAACGCCCTGGCTTTGACGGATACTTATTGCGATTCGCGGGTCTTGATTTCACAAAAAATCAACTTTGACGGCAGCGAATTGGGTCGCTCGGAATACGTCTATCGCGTGCGTTTGAAAGATGTGGAAAAGGCACCGGATTTTGCGCTGCAAATGAAGGCTTTGAAGAATGTGAAGAAAGTTAAATTGGATTTGAAGGATATGCCGGATAACGTGTGACGGTGGACGGTTTTACGGTGGACGGTGGACGGGCGCGGTTCCTGACTCTACGTTATTATTCAGGTAATCATGAAGAAACGCCTAAGATTTTACGAAGTAAAATTCAAATCACCCCGACAACCGTACGGGGTCATAGGAAGCATAATAATCAGGTTCAAAAAATCAAAAACAAACTAAAATTTTCTTGAAAAAAATTAATTTCATATATCTCTTCGCCCTCCTTACCGGTCTTCTGCTGTGGCGGCTTTCCGAGAATATGCAGCGGGAGACCTTAGTTTTTTATGGCTTTGCCGAAAATAAAGAGACGGAAATTAACGCGGAATATCCCGTGGAGGTTAAAAAACTCTTTGTTACGACGGGGCAAAAAGTGAGGGCGGGAACGATACTGGCGGAGACGAGTCAGGCGGAACTGCCGCAGAAAAGTCTGAACGCGGAAATGCGCATTGCGGAAGCGGAAGCGGAAAAAATCGGACGGGCGGCGGAAATCCGGGCGGCGATTACGGAGGCGGAAATTAAGAAAATGCGCGATTTGGCGGAGGTCGAAAATAAAATCGCGGCGGCGGAAAGTGAGGTCAACCGCAACAAAGCTCTGCTGCAAGACCTGGGTGTAAAAGTCGAAAGCGGCGGTGTGGTCGATGCAAAAATTGCGGCTTTACGAAGTGAAAAAGAGTTAATCGAGCGGGCTTTTGCGATTAAGAAAAAGAATTTAAAACGGGAATTGAGTCTGGTAAATTTGCCCTCGGATGCTGAAATTAAACGACTGCAAAACGAGTCGGATTACTTCGCCGGACAGACCAAAAATTTTAAAATTACCGCGCCTTCCGACGGTCTCATCGGTAACATTCACGTTAAGGAGGCTGAATTTGTGCGCTCTTTTAATACGCTGATTACTTTTTACGAGGAAAATCCGACCTCGGTGCAGGGTTTTGTCCACGAAAGTATGATACTGAAGGTGGCGGTCGGCGACTCTTTGGAAGTCGTGTCGAGTCTGCACCCGGAGGCAAAAACGCAGGGTGTGGTGACGGGCTTGGGTTCGCGGATTGTCGAAATTCCGTCGCGGCTGCGCAAGATGCCCGAAATCAAAACTTACGGGCGCGAAATCCTGATTCAAATCCCCGCCGATAACTCTTTTTTACAGAAAGAAAAAGTCATTCTGCGGCTGCGCGAAAGTGCGGAGTCGCGCGGTTTGTTCGGTAGTTTATTGATGAGTACCGGATTTTTGCCCGGCAAAAGCAGCCGCGAATGAAGCAGTTATTTTTTCTGTCTTTCCTGATTTTTTTTTCCGAAAATGTAAAATTAACGGCGCAGAATATCGCCCGACCCGTCGATGTGTTGGCGACCGTGCGGCAGTCTCCCGCTGCCCGGGTGACGGCGGAAAAGCTGAATTTTCTGCGCACCGAAGATTTTTCTTTGCCGCTGCTGGAAAAAGGCGAACTGCGTACCGAAACGGAAGATTTCGACCTCAAACAGCAGAACTTTGCTTTGCGTATCACGCCGAATTCTCGCCGACAAATGCGCGCGCAGGACAGTTATCACGAAAGTCTGATACGTCTGACGGAATTAGAAAATCGGGAAGCCCTGCCGGATTTATTAGAGAAAAAATACCGATTACTCGTCGATTACGAGCGACTTAGTAAGCACATTTTGTATTTGAATATTTTGCAGTCGATTTACAAAAAGCGCAATCAAATCCTACGCGGGCAGGTCACGACGCCCGATTTTGACTTAAACGAATTGGTCAAAAACGAGGAAAATCTGTTTGACGCGGAAACGGATATTTTGAAGTCGAAACAGGAATTTGCCGCCCTCAAAAACACCTTGCAAACAGAACTCAACGCCGACTCACTTACCGTCGATTTTGCGGACATTGAAACCCTGTTATTGCGTGTCGAAAATGCTGCCCCCGCCCCGGGCATTGCCGCCGAAAAATTGCGTCTGCGCCTCGCCGTGACCGAAGCCGAACTGGAAATCGAACGCGCCGAAATCGCTAACCCGATTGATTTTATCGGCGCGGAATACGGCTTTAACCGCAATGAATTTCAAAGAGATTTTTCTATCGGAGCGAGTTTTTTCCTCCCGATAAAAGGCAGTCAAAAAATCGACCTCGCCGAGTTGGAATACGAAAAAACGGAACGCAAAGCGGATTTTCAAAGCGATAGCATCGCCCGCGCCGGAGAAATTGCGAATCTGGTCACGGAGCTGAAACACACCACGGAAATGTACCGCCTGCGCAAGACACAACTGACTGATAGTCAAACCGATTTTGCTCTCAAACAACTGCTGAAAATGTCAGATGCCGACCCGCTGCAAATTCTGCGCCTGCGCGAAATTTCTCTGCGCCGCCGCATGGATTTGCAACGCTTAGAAGCAAAAATCTACGAGATTTATGTGGAGTGGTTGGCGGAGTCGGAGGAAATGATTGCGCTGCCGTTGAGAAATCGGTTGAGTGAGGAAGAGGAAAGTTTTTGAGTTTCGCGTCAACCCGTTTTGTTTCGGTACTTTATCGCGGTCAATAGTTCGTGCATCAAGGTTTTGGAAATCAAGGTTTTGGAAATCAAAATATTTGTCAGACGAGCATTTTTTTGACCTAAGTCAAAAAATCCGCGTCCGACAAACCACAAATCGGAAACACACAGCAGGAGACCTGTTGAATAGAAACCAAAAATCAAAGTACCTCCCTATCCTTAGGCAATCGTAATTCGTACATCGTAATTCGTCCGCGACTAAAGTCGGGATTTCGCTACGCTCAATAAATCGTAAATCGCATGACTTTCGACGTCACCGTTCCCGTCCTCAACGAAGCCGCGACTTTAGACCGGCAAATTCGAATTTTGCACGCTTTTCTTTCCGAGCATTTTCCCGCTAAAAGTCAATGGAAAATCGTCATTGCCGACAACGGCAGTACGGACGAGACCTTTGCGATTGCGGAAAAATTGAGCGCGGAATTGCCCGAAGTGCAGCCGCTGCGGGTACCGCGTCGCGGCGTAGGTCTGGCGTTAAAAACCTCGTGGTCACAAAGTACGGCGGACATCACGGGCTACATGGATTTGGATTTAGCGACGGATTTACGGCACTTTCCGGAGGGTTACGCGGCGATTGCCGAAGAGGGTTTTGATTTGGTTTACGGCACGCGTTTACATAAAAACGCCAAAGTAATCGGGCGTACCGTGAAGCGCGAAATCAGCAGCCGCGTTTTTAATTTTATTGTCAAAAACTATTTAGGTGTCAACTTTTCGGACGGGATGTGCGGTTTTAAATGGGTAAAAAGGGAACATTACCCGGACTTATACGCCGGCGGCGCAACGAACGACGGTTGGTTTTTTTCTACGGAACTGCTGACTGTGGCAGAGCGTAAAAACCTGAAAATCAAGGAACTACCGGTCACGTGGACGGATGATGCGGGCAGCAGTAAGGTAAAGATTTTGCCTTTGGCGATGCGGTACTTGCGGGCGATGCGTGATTTGCGTATGAGACTTGACGGATAAGCGGACAATGCGGATTTAGCGGATTAATGCGGATTTTTTTCCGCTTACAAATGCCAACAGTATAAGGCACTTCTGCCCGGCTTGCCTCTCATGGTATGTAAATGCCGGGTAAACACGTAATGCCGAGAACTTATTGTGCCGGCTCGAAAACGATATTTAATTTTAAACACAAAACTCATGTTAAAACGACCACGCAGAAACAGAAAATCTCCCGCCGTGCGGGCTTTAGCGCGCGAGACGCACCTCTCTCCCGGTCACCTCATTCACCCGTTATTTTTGGTGCGCGAAGACAATAAAAAGGAGGAAATCAGCTCTCTGCCCGGCAGTTTTCGGCAGTCCTTAGATCACGTTTTACGGGACATCGAAGAGAGCATGAAATTAGGCATTCAGTCTTTCATAATGTTTCCGAAGATACCGAATGAGCGGAAAGACAAGACGGGCACGTACAGCTACGATGAGAAGAATTTTTATCTGCGGGCGGCAACGAAAATAAAGCAGGAATTTCCGGAATGTGCCCTCATTTCCGACGTGGCACTCGACCCCTACTCCATCGACGGACACGACGGCGTGGTGCGCAACGGTCGCATCTTAAACGATGAAACCAACGACATTTTAGCGCGCATGAGCGTGGCGCAGGCGGCGGCGGGTTTCGACATTTTAGGCCCCTCGGATATGATGGACGGCAGGGTACGCGCCATGCGCGAAAGCCTTGACAGTCAGGGCTTTACCGATACGAGCATTATGTCTTACACGGCAAAATACGCCTCCGCTTTTTACGGCCCTTTTCGAGATGCTTTGGACTCCGCGCCGGTCGAAGATGCCGACATTCCGAAGGATAAAAAAACCTACCAAATGAACCCCGCCAACAAGCGCGAAGCCCTCATCGAAGCGGAAACCGACGCGGCGGAAGGTGCGGATTTTTTGATGGTAAAACCGGCTTTGAATTACCTCGATATTATTCATTTGTTGAAGGCAAACAGTGATTTGCCGATTGCGGCGTATCACGTCAGCGGCGAGTGTGCGATGTTGATTGCGGCCTGTCAAAACGGCTGGCTGGATTATAAAAAAGCGATGCCGGAAACGCTGCTGAGCATCAGACGGGCGGGTACGGATGCGATTATTACTTATTTTGCGAAAGATTACGCGCGGATGTATCGGGAGGAGGAATTGGAGTGATTTAAGATTTAAGATTTTAGATTTTAGACTTTAGACTTGACTTTTGCGTTATCGCTGATTTTGGTTTCAAACAAATCCTGAAAAAGGACGAGGCGACGATGCCTAAATTACCGAAGTAAAGCAAGCATCGCCATAATGCCCCATCGCCTCTTTGCGGTGATTGACCGCGTTTTTTCGGAAAACAGTCGGTGAGATGCGGAGGATTATTAAACGAAAGAAGATACGCAACAGCGAGGGGAAACGGATTATTAAAAAATTAGTAACTGTTTAGGTGTCTGACGCTGCTACCGGTAAAATGCGAAAATATTGCGAGCAAAATCTTAGATTTAAGCGAAAAAAGCGTCTGACACCGATGCGAATCTCAACATCGGTGTCAGACACCTAAGTAGTTACAAAAATTAAATAAAACCGTTGAAGGTCAATTATTTTTTCGCCAAGTCGGCAGACCGATTAGCTTAATGTCTAAATAATGATTGTCGATGAACTCGCCTAATTTGCCGTATAAATATTTCGGCTGTGCGGTAGTTCGGGTCATGTAAAAATCCAATTCCTTTTCTTCATTTCGACGCACAACAATCAAACTTATCCAAAATTTATTCTCAAAACTACGCTTCTCAAACCTCAATTCTTCTATCTCTTCCCAAGGCACAAATCGACTGCCGAAGAGCCAACCGCGCTTTCTGATGCCGACTTCGTTAATCGTCAATAAAGCACGCGGGTCGGCTTGAAAGAGAGCCGCCGCCCCCATCATTGCCGCCAAATAAGGCATTCCCGAATATTCTTTTTGGTCGAATAAATACAGGACGGGCATAGCTGACAAAGCAAGGACGGCAAAACATCCGTACGCATTTTTCAGACTTCCGTCTTTGTAGATTTTTATGTTCATTTTGGTTTAATTAGTTTGTAGTGTTTGGTGAAAGGTACGAGGTACTTGCTTTTTTTTGAGGCTCGGAAAAGTACTGAATATTTCGCTCCGTTTTTGAGAGAAGTACCCCGTACCTCGAAAAAGATTGTCAAACTTACCTTTTATTCCGCAAACAAAAAAAGCCCCTCACCGCACCGGGCAAGGGACTTTTTTTGATTCTGTGAAATATCAGATATCAGACTCAATGTAAACTTTAGCTCTCAAATATGAACATGTCAGAACGGGAGTCTAACGTCTAAAATCTAACATCTAACGTCTCAAAATACCTACCGCATCACCACAAACTTTTGCGTCAAAATTTCCTCTCCGGAAATCACGCGCAAAAAGTAAGTGCCCGGCGCAAAATCGCCCGTGTCGATGCGCAGGCGTACCGTGTCGTCGCCCGTCGTGCGGGTCATCGCCGGCAATATTTCCTTGCCCGCCAAGTCGAGTACCGTGAAAGTCACTTCGCCTTTCGCGCTTTGCTGCAACTCTACCGTTAAAGCTACCGAAGTCGGGTTCGGGTAAACTTTCAACTCGGTCGCTGTCGCTACGGTTACGGTCGGTGCTTCCAGACCCGCCGGCATAATGTTGCTTGCTTCCAAACCTACCGCGAGGTAAGCCACCTGTTCCGTCGTGTGGTTGCGCTCCGAATCCTGAATTTGGTCTTCGTCGATAGCCGTGTAGATAGAAGAACCGTCAACCGGCTGCTTGAGTACCGGCCACCCGCCGTCGCCGCCGTCCATGGCTGCGCTGCTGAGTACCGCCGCTTCGGCATTGATAGCGCCCAAATCGTACGCATAACCCGCGCCGTTGTCCATTCCTCTGACAATATCGCTGCCGTTACCGGCCGTGATGATTTTGCCGTCGGGCAGCGTGTAAGTGCCGGACTCGATAACGATGTAACCGACGGTCTCGTCGGCGCGTGCCAAACTCGTGTCTTCGCCTGCGTGTTTGCCTGCGGCGAAATTCGTTGCCGAGGCAGGCGTCGTGCGGCTGTTGCTGCGACTGCTCCAGAATACGGAAAAGTCTGCATCGTTTTGAGTCATAACCTGACCGAGAATTGCGGGATTGCTGTACGTCTGACCGTAAGTGCGGGCTTCAAAATTACCCGTACTCCAGTTCGACTTGCCGGAAGTATTCGCGGAATTTGCCGTGACCGCTTCCATCGTAATAC
Organism: Saprospiraceae bacterium; assembly: GCA_020629965.1. Classification (GTDB taxonomy): domain Bacteria; phylum Bacteroidota; class Bacteroidia; order Chitinophagales; family Saprospiraceae; genus JAHDCG01. Next base: position 9,150 of record JAHDCG010000158.1, read on the forward strand.
CGTAAGTCGCTGCGTCGTAAACACCCGCTTCGGCTACGAAGTAGTAAACGCCGTACTTGTCATTCGTCGAGCCGCCGGGATTTTGCACACGCAAATCAAAGCTGTTGCCGCTTGCGTTGCGCACACGGGTAACGACGGGGTCGAAAGATAAATCGGGCGTCAAAACCGTTGCCACTACCACCGGATTGACGTAGCTGTTTTGCAGGGTAACGGTCTGCCATTCTTCGCTCACATCGAAAGTTCTGCCGTACTCGTACACCAACTGCGGTGCCGGAGGCGTCGTGCCGAGGCAAAAGTCCGTGCTTTCGCCGCTGCCGTAGTCACAGCCCGTCGCCAAGATTGTACCGTCTGCCGTATTTATCAAAGTGTAAGAACCGAGCGGATTGCCGTTGTAAGGCGTGCAAATGCCGTCGCCGTAACCGTCCGCAATCGCGAAGGTGTAGCAGCCGTTCGGCAAACAAGCCGTTTCGACCACATCGCTGCCCGCCGGAGTGCCGCCGTAAGGGCCGCCCGTCGCTACCGCCGCGCCGTTGGCATCGAGAATGCTCCAAGTAATTTCGCCGGGCCAGTTATCGACCGTGATGACCAATTCTACCTCGGTGTCTTGACAGCCGGTCGGCGGCGTGATGCTATTTTCTACCGTTGCGCTTGCCGTGGTTGCACAGTCGTTTGCGTCGGTGACGGTCACGGTGTAAGTGCCGGCATTCAAGCCCGAAATAGTCGCGCCGAAGTCGCCGTTGCTCCAAGCAAAATCGTAAGGAGGAGTGCCGCCCGTTGCCGTTGCGGATGCCGTACCGTTGCCCGCGCCGTCGTTTTCGTCGGTCGCCGAGGCGGAAGCCGAAACTGCCGTCGGTTGTGTAATCGTAACGGATGCCGTAGCGGTTTGGTCGCCGCTCGTGACGGTCACGCCGTAGTTGCCCGCGCCGAGTCCGTTGATATTTGCGCTCGTCGCGCCGTTGCTCCAGAGGTAGCCGTAAGTGCCGTTGCCGCCGGTCGCGGTGACACTTGCGGTTCCGTCATTCGCGCCGTTGCAGTCGAGATTGGTGCTTGTCGCGGAAATCAATAATTCCGGGTCAGGCTCGGGTTCGCCGACGCAGAAGTTGGTGGTTTCGCCCGTACCGAAGTTACAAGAACCGGCGAGTACGCTGTTGTCCGCCAAGTTGACGAGGGAGTAATCACCCGCCGGATTGCCGTTGTAGGCCGTACACAAACCGTCGCCGTAGCTGTCGGTAATCGTGAAGTCGTAGCAGCCCGCCGGCAGACAGAAAGTCTCGGTGTAAGTGCCGCCCGCTGCGGTGTAATTGCCGCCGCTCGCTACGGTCGCGCCGCCGTCATCGGCTAAAGTCCAGCTGATGTCGCCGGGGTAATTATCGAAGTTAATCGTCAAGCGCACGGAGGTGTCCGTACAGCCTGCCGTCGCATCGCCTACGGTCGCGCTGCCCGCTGCGGTACAGCCGTTGGCGTCCGTGAGGGTGACGGCGTAGGTGCCGGGGTTCAGACCGCTGATGTCCTGTGTGGTCGCGCCGTTGCTCCAGGCGTAGCTGTAAGGTGCGGTACCGCCCGAGGGCGTGAGATTGACCGCGCCGTTTGCGCCGCCGGCCGCGTCGGTGGGTTGCAGGGTCAGGTTGATTGCCGCAGGCTGCGCAATGGTGACGCTCGATGTGATGTTGCAATTCGCGCCGTCGCTGACCGTGACGGAGTAAACGCCGGCGGTCAGGTTATTGATGGTTGCGGAAGTCGCGCCGTTGCTCCAGTTGTAAGTGAAAGGGCCGCTGCCGCCGTTTGCGCCAGCGGTCGCCGCGCCGTCATTGCCGCCGTTACAGCCGACGTCGGTTTTGGCAATGCCGACCGAGTGACAGTCGCCGCCGCCCGCGCAGGCATCGAGGCAGTTTGCGTTTTGTACGCGATTGCGTATCAAGTCACCGGGCTGCTGACCGAAACCCAAATTGAAGTCGATACCGACGCCGCTGACGAGGTGACAGTAAGACATAATCGTACCTTTGGCGGGTACGGGACCGTCACAACCTTCGCTGTTGCCGGAGGCGGGACCGCAGCCGTCGATAGCCGTTTGGTTGCCGTTCCAGTTACAGGCGTGGGTGTGCGGCGAGCCGAGATTGTGACCCATTTCGTGCGTCAGCACCTCTACCGTCCAAGAATAAGTCGGCACGGCGTTGTAGCTGCTCTGAATCCAAGAGTAAGCGTAACCGTAAGAAGAACACAGAGCATTGACCCAAGCGATACCGCCGTTGGAGGGTGCGCCGCGACTGATGAGGTGAGCGAGGTCGCCGTTGTAATTCGGGCGCGCCGCGCGGAATGCATTGAGGGCATTCGGGGTGCTGTTGGTCGGGTAAGTATCGGGAGTCGTCCAAGTAAAAATCTCGCTGATTTCGGTGTTGATGCTTTCGTTTTGGTAGAGTGTGGCTACCATATTCCAGACAGCGGTGATGAAGTTGGTCGCGCCCGTTGCGCCGCCTTTTTCGGTGACGAGGTCGTGTTCCAATTCGAGGTACACCTTGACGCAGTCGCTCAAATCCCGACCGCCGCTGTGCAGACCCGCCGCGATGTCCTGCATCAGGCGAATGTCTTCTTGGCTCAACTCGGTGTCTTCGGTGCCGCAGGAAAAATCGTGGTTGACAATCAGGTCGCTCTCTTTGTAGAGAATGTGACCGCCGTTGCGACCGTTCAGTTTACCCAAAATGAGATTGGAAGTACCGGGCACGCCGATAATACCGCTGACCTCACCCTCAAAAATCGAAATCGCCGCCACGGAAGTCGGCTGACCGGCGACAATACCTCGGTAGTAAGCACCGGGCGTGTACTCGACCGCCTTATTGCGCGACTCGGAAGTGTACATCGCAAAATCATCCGTGAGGACATCGACGCGTACCAAGTCGAGCAGCAGGCGTTCGCGCTGCCCGGTCGGAATTTCCAAGCTGATAGCCGAGGGCAAATCCGCCGCCGTCGTGCGGCTTTTGGTGTTGTCTAAATCGAGCAGAACGGCATCGCTCAGTACGCCTGCGTAGGCGGCGGTGCTGCGTTCGTTGCTCGGCGAAAACAGTTGTACCTCCTGAAATACGGTACGTCCCTGCTTGGCTTGCAGGACGGCCTGTGCGACCGGAGAATTTTCGTCTTGCGCGAAGGTCGTGCCTGCCGTCAGTAACAATAACAGACAGAGTGCCGTCGCGAGTTTTTGGAAAAATAAGTTCATGTAAAGATAGTTTTAACCGCAAGGCGTACCCGTCTCGGGCGGTGCCGTGCGCGATGGAAGTTGTCAAAAAATGATGTACAGGTAAGGAAAAAAAGGAAGGTCGGTGCAGGGGGTTTGCTGCTTGCAATAATGATATTTGATTAAAACATATATTGTTCGGTGGGGAGGGGGGATTTTTATAAATATTCAAGAACTTTATTTTTCGTAAGTACTGATAAGTCATGTTTTACTTATTATCTACAACTTAAGTCAGTACTAAATATATCAATCTTGGATTTCGCTGATTTGCAAATATGAAAAAAGAATTATTTTGAAACATGATTCTGACTAAAAACCTATATTTAGAATTTATGAAGGTCATTTTTTCTAATTTTTAGAAGCCCTGTCACAAATCAACCTTTTTTAGGTAAACATAAATTCTCAAAATTCTGAAAGCAAGTGTTTACGTCAGCAATTCTTTTTTCTGCTTTATTTTTCAGCGAAATCCAAGATCAATATATCAATAATCAATTTTATCTTTTCTGAAGATTGGCTAACACTACGCATAAATTAGAAATCTAATGCGAATGGGATTTTATTTCAAACAACTATAAGTCACGCCTGAAATCATCAAATAGAAGTTTGATTATTCAAACTATTGTATATATATTTGTTAATATTCCAACTTCAATCAAAAAAAATATTCTTGCCATATTCACGATGTGATATAATTAAAATAAATTAAAATGAATTTATACCAAAAATGGTGTCTAAAAAAGGCAGAAGTAAAGCTAAATCGCTTATCTAAATTTTATAATAAAGAAAATAAAATATTAGAGGTCGGAAGTGGTAATTGTGCTTTATCATTTCTCCTTAGAAAAAGCGAATTCGATATATCTCCTATGGATATTAAGAATAAATCCGCTTTTAGAGGAAGAATAAATCCTCTTATCTACAATGGAGTCAATTTTCCATTTAAAGATGATGAGT
>JAHDCG010000159.1 GCA_020629965.1 Saprospiraceae bacterium
AATCGTAAATCGTAAATCGTAAATCGTAAATCGTAAATCGTAAATCGTAAATCGCCTACCCGTTCTTCACATACTGTATTCCTGCTTTCTCTACCAAGTCCCGCATTCTTTTTTTTGCCAAAATCAATTGTGACTTACTCGTATTGATACTGATGTCTAAAATTTCGGCGATTTCGCGGTGTTTAAAGCCTTCGATGACGTACATATTGAACACCGTGCGGTAGCCCGTCGGCAGTTCGTCGAGTAAATCGAGGATTTCCTGTGCCGCCAATTCTTGCTCTACCGTCGGGTCTTTGGGCATATCGTAGTCAGCGATTTCCACCGTCATATTCATGTTGTGGTGCTTGCGAATGTGCATCAGTGACTCGTTGACCATAATGCGTTTCATCCAACCCTCAAAATTTCCCTGCCCGGTATATTGCCCGATTTTTGACATGATTTTATAAAAACCTTCGATCATGACATCTTCCGCGTCCTGATAATTTTTGACATAGCGGCGGCACAGGCCGAAGAGCAGCGGCGCATATTTTTCGTACAGTGCGCGTTGTGCCTGCCGATTGCCGTTTCTGATGCCTTGTATCAATTCTTCTTCGCTCACAAATCGAGTTTTTTGCTTAGAAAACAAACGCAAGGTACCGTTGTTTTGGCTTTGCATCGTATCTTTCGCTTTCGGGTCGGTATTTTTTCTAAAAGTCTTCACACCCGTTCAGATGCAAAGTTTGTGCTTTTTGGCGGGTAAGAGCGGAACGATGTACGAATTACGAATTACAATTTGCTTAAAAGCGGTTATAAATTCAAAATACGACTTCAAATTTACAAACGCATCAAACAATTATCAAACCACTCAAACAACCACAAACCAATCTAAAATCTAAAATCTAAGCAAAATGAAAATATACACAAAAACCGGCGATACCGGTCAAACTTCCCTCTTTGGCGGCACGCGTTTGCCCAAAAATCATTTGCGTATCGAGGCTTACGGCACGGTCGATGAGTTAAATTCTTATATCGGATTGGTGCGCGATTTGAGCGAAAATGAAAAGCATCGGGTCGTTTTGAAAGAAATTCAAGACCGCTTGTTTACCTTGGGTTCTAACCTCGCTGTGGCACCCGGCAAAAATGTCAGCACACCCGATGTGCACGCCGCCGACGTTGAGTTATTGGAAAAGGAAATGGACAGGATGAACGAAAATCTGCCGGAGTTGCGGCACTTTGTTTTGCCCGGCGGACACCCGACGGTGGCGCATCTACACATTGCCCGCTGCGTATGTCGCCGCGCCGAGCGTATGACGGTGGCTTTGGCACAAAACGAAGACGTGCCGGCGATTTTAATTCAATATTTGAATCGTTTGAGTGATTATTTGTTTACGCTGTCGCGGGATGCGGCGCAGGAATTGAAGGCGGAAGAGGTAAAATGGCTGCCGAGGAAGTAATAGAGAGGATGGAAATTTTAACCAAAATACCAAAAGAACAACGATTATGTCGGTTTCGGATGTATTGACAAAACCGTTGTTCTTTGCGGTATTTTGCGTGCTGTGTTGCCGAATTTAATAAAGTGTAAAATGTGAGGGGCTCTCCCGGCATTCTTTGGAGTTATCGACCGCCGTCGTTTGACGACAAACCCGACGATCATTGGTTTTTTGCGGGAAATTGCAAAGATTATTTACTTTGGTACAGTCAGATTTTTCAGCCAAATAAAATGATGCGGATTGGAATCTTTTAACTGACGCAAATTAACGGCAACGAAAGCATTATATTTGTGTTTGCAAACTGAAAATCGCGGTTTGCAAACTTTAAATTCGCTTTATTTTCCAAAAAATCTCACCCCCTTTCCATGAAGACAGATAAGGAAATCCGCAGGCAGTACGCGCAACTTCTGTGGCAGGAGTTGAAGAATAAAGTTCGCTCGGAATGGCAGAAAAAATACAGCACCTACGGTGAAAATATCGAACGCGTCGAGTTAACGACTAAGTTTTCGCAGGCACTGTGCAGCGATATCAAGAAAGATTTGCAGACTCGCAATCTCAATTATAAAGTGCCGTACCATCTCACTCTCGACAAATATTTTAAGCAAAACGGTTTTCCCGATAATGTACAACTGACCACTTTAGAGGTGCTCAGCGTCTATTTGGGCTTTGCAAATTGGAAAGATTTTACTCGTCAGACAGACCTGCCGGCGGAAGAAAAGAAAATACATTCAAGCCCGGCGGCAACGACCGAAACCCCGCCGCCCGACCGCAGAAAACTACTCTTCTTTACTTTTGCGATATTAGGTTTTGCATTTGTTACCTATAATTTTCTCAACAACGGCAACAAGCCGGAACCGCCGCAATCCGAGCAACTCGTCGCCGTGCGTCAGGTTGTCGAAAACGGAATGCGGGCAGAGTTAGCCGCTTATTCCGCTGCCTCGGATACGCCGGCGGTCTTGCTTTCTCTCGATTCTTTCTTTGTAAAAAACAGCGCACCCTATAAGGACATCGAGGAGCGTATGCACAAAAATATTGCCCGCAATTGGACGCTCCATAATCCCGGCAATCCATCGACCGCCGATTTATTGAAAGTACAACTCGACTCAATTATCGACGATTATGCTTACGTGACGACCGAAGAGTCTTGGCTCATTAAATATTTTAATCCTGCTGCGGCGCAATATGATTATCAATACCGCGCCGTTAACAAGCAATCTTACGTGTTAACCCGAGAAACCGGCGGAGATTGGAAAATTATTTCCAATGAATATCAGGCACAAATCGGCAAAGAACCGCCCGGCGTTTTTGACCGCGCCGCGTTTAACGACGACATCAGCGCAGCGGAACTAAGAAATCAGGTCAGAAATACGGTGCAGACCGGCTCGCTCGATTTCGCGCTTTGGAGTCTCTCGGTTTATACCTCTTTACACAAACTGCCTGTCGAAAATGAAGTGTCGGTTTTGCAGGGGCGATTTGGAAATTTATTGCGTCAGTGGAATTTGAGTAAGATTGATAAGGAGGAATTTGCGGTAAGAAAGAAGGGAATCATGAAAGAGGTTTTGGAAATTTTGGAGAAAATAAATTAAATAAAATCAGATTTTTTTGCACAAGTACTCGGATGATATCAGAGGCATGCTTTTTTATTGAAAAATTGATTTTTTATCCGAAACAAAGACTTTCCTGTATAATTCCGATATTTTTGCAACAACTTGAGTATCCGATTTTCAAGCGAACAGACCCGATAATCCGGATAATTTAACGAATCCATTCCTCTCAACTAAACTGACAACTTTATGCAATTTCCCGCACAACTCGAAAAAATTATCCGCCACGGTTACGACTTCCGCTTCGGCGACTACATCAGTCGCGGTTTTGATTTGGTACAGAAAAATCTCGGTTTGTTCATCGTTTTTTGTCTCATCTACTTCATCATTAATTTTGCTGCGGATAAGACAGCGAACGTATTCGGTTATGCGGGTATCGGCGTGGAAGTTTTATTTTCCGTCATTATCAGCCCTTGCCTGTTGGCGGGTTTTTATTATACCGCGCACAAAACTGCCGAAAACGACAGTACCGCTTTCGATGATTTTTTCAAAGGGTTCGATTGGGTGAAACCCTTGACGATAAGCGCACTGATTCAATTTGCGATTACCATGCTTTGCTTCGTACCGATGATTGCTTTCGGGGCGGCAAATTGGCGACTGATTGCAAGGGGCGATTTCCCGATTGAGTTTCTTGCGGCTAATTTGGGTACCATCGGTTTTCTCTATTTGGCATTGATGATTCCGCTGATTTATTTAGCGGTCGCGTGGTCGTTCGCGCCTTTTCTTATCATTTTTCACGACATGGAAGCGTGGCCCGCGCTCGAAGCAAGTCGGCAAATCGTCTCCAAAAAATGGTTTACTTTTTTCGGATTTTTCATCGTCATCGGTCTGATTGCCATACTCGGCATTTTGGGCTTAGTCGTCGGATTGCTTTTTACAATACCCGCTGCTCTTTGCATGTTTTACGCCGCTTTTCGGGATGTTGTCGGCGTGCCGTATGAGAGCGCGGACGATATTTTAGACCATTTAATCACGGAAATATAAACAGCACCAAAAGCAAAAAATCAATCTCGGAGACAGGACACGCACCTGTCTCCGTTTTCTTTTCTATCTTCGCGCCGCGTTTTTCATCATCAAAAGGAAAGTCGATTTTTTGAATCTCGAATACTTCATAGCGCGCAAAGTAGCCGCCGGCGGAAAGCAGTCCTTTTCGCGGCTCATCATTCGTATTGCCGTGGCGGCGGTTGCGTTGAGTGTGGCGGTGATGATAGTGACGAGTGCGCTGATATTCGGTTTTAAAAAAGAAATCAGCGAGAAAATTTTCGGCTTTTGGGGGCACATTCACATCACCGACAGTAATATCAATCGCGGCGTACTCGAAAGCGAACCCGTCAGTCTGCGGCAACCGTTTTATCCGTCTTTGGACACGATTAGTTCCGCCGTTTTCTTGCGACAAATCGAAAATGACGGTACTTTGGAATTTGAAGAAGTTCCCTCGCGCGGCGGCATTCGGCACATTCAAATGTTTGCCTTGAGTCCGGGCATTATCAAGACCAAAGAGGACATCGAAGGCATTGTATTAAAAGGTGTCGGCAACGATTTCGACCGAAACTTTATCGAAAAATATTTGGAAGAAGGTGAATTTATCGACCTTGCAGCGAAGGCAGCCGGTAATTCCATCGTCGTTTCGCGCCAAACGGCAAACCGCCTCGACCTTGACCTCGGCGACCGCTTTATCTACTATTTTATCCAAAAAGGCGAACCGCTCAAACGCCTTTTCACCGTCTCGGGCATTTATAAAACGGGCTTGGAAGAGTACGATAAACGCTTTGCCATCGTCGATATTCGCAAAATACAGCAGCTTCTGAAATGGTCGGAAGACGAGGTCGGCGGCTTTGAAGTTTTCATCGACGACATCGCCGATTTGGAGTTGATGACCGAATTTATTTACCTCGAAAAACTGCCGAATACGCTCTACGCGGAAAGTATTCGCCAAAAATTTCCGCCGATTTTCGAGTGGTTGGAGTTGCAGGACGTCAATCAATATGTGATTATCGCGCTGATGCTGATTGTCAGTATTATCAACATGACGACCGCGCTTTTAATCCTGATTTTGGAGCGCACCAACATGATTGGCACGCTGAAAGCCTTGGGCAGCACGGATTTCAGCGTGCGCAAGGTCTTTCTGTATTACGCGGCGTTCATTGTTACGGTCGGACTGTTTTGGGGCAATCTCATCGGTCTCGGCATCTGTTGGTTGCAGGATATTTTCAGGTTTATCAAACTTTCCGAAGCGGATTATTATTTGTCTTACGCGCCCATCGAAATGAACTGGATGATGGTCGCCGGCATCAATCTCGGCACGCTGATACTGACGGTTGTGGTGCTGATCATTCCGTCGTTTTTGGTGAGTCGGATTAGTCCTGTGCGGGCCTTGCGGTTCAAATAAGGGGGGAAAGGTTGTAAGAAAACTCCTCGACCTCCACGCCTAAAGTCGGGACAGACCCGGAGCGGGGGAGTGTCTGTTTTCAGAGTCTGAATTTTTTATGAATTTGAATTTGTATTTGTATTCAATTTTGAAATTGCAAAGCTCAAAGTCTCTTTTTTAATCGCAAATAAGAAAACCAAAAGATTAAAGGTTTATCGCAAACTTAAGCCCGGAGAAAGTTCCCCCGAATCGGGGGTTAGGGGGCTGAAGACGAGTAGACTTTCTCGCTACAAACTACCTTCGCGCAACTTTAAAAAGTCTTTTCTGTTCTGCATAACTCCGTTTCTTATTTGAAAAAAACTACACACATGAAATTTGCTTTAAAAAATCTCATTCGTCCGAATATTTTAGCTCTCAAACCCTATTCTTCCGCCCGCGATGAATTTAAGGGAGACGACGACCTGCCTTTTCAGCACGGCGGCAACCTTTTTTTGGATGCCAACGAAAATCCCTTTAACAATCACAACCGCTATCCCGACCCCTATCAGCGTGAGTTGAAAACGGCACTGAGTGAGCGAAATAATATTTCCGCCGACCGCATCTTTATCGGCAACGGCAGCGACGAAGTCATCGACATTGCGCTGCGTGTTTTTTGCAATCCGGGTAAAGATAAAATCTTGACTTTCATACCGACCTACGGCATGTACAAAGTATCGGCGGCAATTAACGATGTTGAAATATTACAACAGCCGCTGACCGAAGATTTCCAAATCGACCGTACCGCGTTACTTGAAGTCATTGATGATAAGTCTTTGAAAATCATATTTTTATGTTCTCCGAATAACCCGACGGGAAATACGCTGAACGCGGAAGATATCGAGTTCATCTGCCGCAATTTTTCGGGTATCGTCTTCTTAGATGAAGCCTACATCGACTTCGCCGATACGCCTTCTTGGTTGGCGCGCTTAGAAGAATTTCCGAATTTAATCATCAGTCAAACCTTTAGCAAGGCGCAGGGAAAAGCAGCGATTCGCGTCGGCGTCGGTTATATGTCACCCGAGATTCTGCACTTTTACAACAAGGTCAAACCGCCCTATAATGTCAGTGCGTTGAACCAAGAAGCGGCAGTCAGACAGTTAGAGGATTACGACACCTTTACTTTGAATGTTTACATGATTTTGCAGCAAAGAAAGCGGATGGAAAAGGACTTGCAGGCCTTCGATTTTGTAAAAAAAATCTACCCTTCGCAAGCTAATTTTCTGTTGGTTGAAGTCAGCGATGCCGACGCGCTTTATGACTTTTTAATCAGCAAAAATATCATCGTCAGAAATCGCAGCAAGGAGGTGAAAAATACCCTGCGTTTTACCATCGGAGCGGCCCACGAAAACGACGAAGTTTTACAGGCGTTGCAAGCCTATACCGCAGCAAAAGCGTTGGTCTGAAATTATTATTAAAATCCTAAAACAGGGCAGAGCAGAGTTACTAAGTCTCCGAGTCTTAGTAACCCTTATCAAACCCTTGTCACCCGTGCAAAATTATTATGAAAAAAGTACTCTTCCTCGACCGCGACGGCACTTTAGTCATCGAGCCGCCCGTCGATTATCAATTGGACTCTTTAGAAAAATTAGAATTTTATCCCGGCGTGTTTCGTTGGTTGGGTAAAATCGTGCAAGAGTTTGATTATGAGTTGGTTATGGTCACAAATCAAGACGGTCTCGGCACCGATTCTTTCCCCGAAAATACTTTTTGGCCGGCGCATAACAAGATGATGCAGGCATTTAAAAATGAAGGAATCGAGTTTAGTGAAGTCCTCATCGACCGCTCCTTTCCCGCCGACAATGCACCGACCCGCAAGCCCCGCACGGGTCTGTTAACGCACTACCTGAAAGGCAATTTCGACCTGAAGAACAGCATCGTCGTCGGCGACCGGGCAACTGACATCGAACTGGCAAAAAATCTCGGCGCACAGTCGATTTATCTCAATGAATTCGACGCGAATGTACCCGCTGATTTACACACCAAATCGTGGGAAGACATCTACAATTTTCTCGCAAAAAAAGGACGGACCGCCGCCGTAGAACGCAACACCAACGAGACCAAAATCAAAATCGAACTCAACCTCGACGGCAGCGGAAAAAGCGACATTTCGACCGGTTTGCCGTTCTTCGACCACATGCTCGACCAACTCGCCCGCCACGGAAATTGCGACTTAAAAATCCGAGTCAAAGGCGACTTGGAAATCGACGAACACCACACCATCGAAGACACGGCTTTAGCTCTCGGCGAAGCGTGCTTAAAGGCATTGGGCAGCAAAAAAGGCATCGAACGCTACGGATTTTTACTGCCGATGGACGACTGTCTGGCGCAGGTCGCCCTCGATTTCGGCGGTCGCCCGTGGTTGGTCTGGGAGGCGGATTTCAAGCGCGAAAAAATCGGTGATATGCCCACGGAAATGTTCTCGCATTTTTTCAAATCTTTCAGCGACACCGCCAAATGCAACCTCAATATCAAAGCCGAAGGCACGAACGAACACCATAAAATTGAAAGTATTTTCAAGGCATTTGCGAAGGCAATAAAAGCGGCGGTCAGACAAACGGGAGATTTTAAAGTGCCGAGTACGAAAGGGGTTTTGTGAAAAAGAGTTTGAGTTGTTGGTGTGGTTTGAGTTGTTGGAGTCGTTGGAGTCGTTGGAGTTGTACAAGTCAAAGCAGCCCGGCAACCGACAACCGTATAAACCGTACAAGTCAAAGCAGCCCGGCAACCGACAACCGTCAACCGACAACCGTAAAAATGATTACAATAATAAAATACAACGCCGGTAACATCAAATCCGTCGAAAATGCGCTGCACCGACTCGGGGCGGATTGCCTCGTGACGGACGATGCCGACCGGATACGCGCCGCCGATCGGGTAATATTTCCCGGTGTAGGGGAGGCGAGCAGCGCGATGCGCTATTTGCGTGAGCGCGGGATGGATAGTTTGCTGAAAAGCCTGACGCAGCCGGTGCTGGGCGTGTGCCTCGGGCAGCAGTTGATGTGTCGGCACAGCGAAGAAAACGATACGGACTGTCTCGGTATTTTTGACTGTGCGGTCAAGAAATTTCCGCTGACGGATGCGGACGGAAAGCTGCATCGCGAGAAAATTCCGCACATCGGTTGGAATGATTTTACGGAGGTAAAGGGGCGACTCTTTCAGGGCATTTCGCCGGCGGAAGACATGTATTTTGTCCATAGTTACTACGCCGAAATCTGCGCGGAAGCCACCGCCGTCTGTGATTACATTTTGCCTTTTTCGGCGGGCTTGGAAAAGGATAATTTTTATGCGGCGCAGTTTCATCCCGAAAAAAGCGCGGGCGCGGGAGAGAAAATTTTGCGGAACTTTTTGGAAATATAAAGCAGTATTATGCATGAGTAACTGTTTAGGTGTCTGACGCTGCTACCGATAAAGAGCGAAAACATTGCGAATAAAATATAAGGTTTAAGCGAAGAGGAGCGTCTGACACCGATGTTAGATTAGCTTCGGTGTCAGACACTTTTATTCATAAAACATCGGTAATATGCAAATTTTTCGTTATTTACCGCGGTCGAGTGTCAGACACCTAAATCATTCCATTTATGAAAATAATTATCGCCATAGACATCATCGACGGGAAGTGCGTGCGCCTCAGTAAGGGCGATTACAGCACCCGGAAAACCTATTTCGACGACCCTTTGGAAGTCGCCAAGGTGCTGGAAGACGGCGGTATCGAATACCTGCATCTGGTCGATTTAGACGGCGCGAAGGCGAGCAAAATTATCAATCACCGGACGCTGGAAAAAATTGCCGGCGGTACGAATTTATACATCGACTTCGGCGGCGGTTTGAAAAGTGCGGAAGATGCGCGCATTGCCTTTGATTGCGGTGCGCGGCAGATAACCGGCGGCAGTATTGCGGTGAAAAAACCGGAAGTTTTTGAGTCTTGGTTAGAGACTTACGGCAGCGATAAAATCATCCTCGGCGCAGACTGTAAAGACCGAAAAATCGCGACGCACGGTTGGTTGGAAACTTCGGAATTAGAGGTCACGGATTTCATTAAAAGCTACGCGGAAAATGGAGTGCAAACCGTCATTTGCACCGATATTGCCAAAGACGGTATGTTACAAGGTGCGAGTGAGGAATTGTACAAAGATATTTTGCAAGAGGTTGATATTCAGTTGATTGCAAGCGGCGGAATTTCTTCATTAGAAGATTTGGAAAAGATGAAGGCCATTGGTTGTCACGGCACGATTGTCGGAAAAGCCTTTTACGAAAACAAGATTTCTTTGCGGGAATTGGCGGAGTTTTAACGGAAAAAATTACCAAAATAATGCTGAAAAAACGCATCATTCCCTGTCTCGATATCCAGAACGGACGCACCGTCAAAGGCATCAATTTTGTCGGCATCCGCGACGCGGGCGACCCGATTGAGTTGGCGAAACGCTACGTCACCGAAGGCGCGGACGAACTCGTCTTTTTGGACATCACCGCGACCGTCGAAAAGCGTAAAACTTTGGCGGAGTTAGTTACCCGCATTGCGGCCGAAATCAACATCCCTTTCACCGTCGGCGGGGGTATCGGCAGCGTTGCGGATGCGGCTTTGCTCATCAAGGCGGGAGCGGATAAAGTCAGTATCAACTCGGCGGCCGTGCGCCGCCCGGACTTGATTACGGAGATCGCGCAAGAGTTTGGCAGTCAATGTGTTGTCTTAGCCATCGACACCAAAAAAGAAGCCGAAAATTGGTGGACTTATGTGCATGGCGGGCGCACCCGCACGGATTTGGAAACCGTAGCTTGGGCAGTTAAAGCCGAACAACTCGGCGCAGGCGAAATCCTGCTTACTTCCATGAACAGCGACGGCACTAAAGCAGGTTTTTCGCTCGAAATCACACAAAAAGTCAGCGCAGCCGTCGGCATCCCCGTCATCGCCTCGGGCGGCGCGGGCAATATGCAGCACTTCGCGGAAGTATTTCAAAAAACGGAAGCGAGCGCGGGTTTGGCGGCGAGTATTTTTCACTATAAGGAGGTGGGGATAGAGTCGTTGAAACGGTTTTTATTTGCCGAAAAGATACCTGTGCGGCGGGTGGACGGTTGAAGGCGGACGGTGGACGGGGGCAGACGTTCCTAAATTTGAAAACGATTCTAAATTTAAAGTCGTCTGTAACTCTCAACTCCTCAACCTCCCAACCCCCGAACCAATCCAACAATTCAAACAAAAACAAACAATTCAAACCAAAAATACATGCAACCCGATTTCACAAAATCCGACGGTCTCATCCCCGTTATTATTCAAGACGCGAAAACCCTGCAAGTTCTCATGCTCGGCTACATGAACGCCGCCGCATTGGAGAAAACGCGGGTCGAAAAGCGCGTCACTTTTTTCAGTCGCAGCAAGCAAAGATTGTGGACAAAAGGCGAGTCTTCCGGCAACTTCTTGGAAGTCGAAGACTTGCACATCGACTGCGACAACGACACCATTTTAATCAAAGCCACGCCGCAGGGGCCGACTTGCCACACGGGCAGCACCTCCTGTTTCGGCGAAGAAACGGATAAAGGATTTTTGTATAAACTGGAGGAAACCATCGCGCAGCGTATCGACACAAATGACGAGAAAAGCTATACGAATAAATTGTACCGGCGCGGCATCAACAAAGTGGCGCAAAAAGTAGGAGAGGAGGCCGTCGAATTGGTCATCGAAGCTAAGGACGACGACGCGGATTTATTCAAAAACGAAGCGGCGGATTTGTTGTATCACCTGTTGATTTTGCTGAAGGCGAAGGGGTTTACGTTAACGGAAATCGAGTCGGTTTTGGCGGAACGCGCCAAGGCGTCTGACGCTGCGGTTGCAAAAAGTTGAGAAGTTAAGAAATACAGCGGATTAAAGCAAAAAAAGCGTCCGACGCCGGTTTCTTGACTGAAAGGTACGGGGTACTTGCTTTTGCAAAATACAAAGAAATTTCGAAATAATTCGTGCTGTCTGAAACAGAAGTACCCCGTACCTCGATACGCACTTAAAATGTTACAATTTTTCTACATTTGTGCCGCAAAAACCGGACGCTGCCCTAATTTGGTGTCTTTTTTGAATATTCCAATTCCGTGAACTAAAAAGACTCTCGCATTTCAGAAGTCTTGCTCAAAAACAAAATCGATTTATGAAAAACGTATTATTTTTTAGCCTTATTTTGTTGCTTTTCTCGGCTTGCCAAAACGAAGAAGCAGATGTCGCCGCAGAGGATGCACCCGTTGCCGCACCCGCCGAGCAGCAGCAGCCGAAAGCTGCCGACCCCGCCGAGTTCGGACCGAAAGACCAACGTCAGACGATTGCTAAAAACTCACCTGTCGTCGGTCAGCCGGGCGCACGCGTTTCGCCGCAGACTCAAACCTTCATCGACTTTGCGACCACCGATTATTGGGAAATGTACGCCTACCTGCGCATGGCTGCCGAGCCGGATGTACGCCGTCAACTCAACGCAGACAATCGCGGGCGTTGGTTTAAATTTGCCAAAGACGGTTCTTATATCTCCGGCAGATGGCAGGAAGAAACCGGCAAAGGACGTTGGTTTTACGACCCGATGGGCCCCCTGATGTACCTCAAACACGACGACCGCCGCGACGAAGAATGGACGGTGAAAATGAACAGTGACGGCACGGTCATGATTTGGATCGGCACCAAAACTTTCGATGAAACGGGGGTACAGGTCAAAATGGAGAACACAACGGATTTGCCGCAGGAAATTTTTTAGACCTGATTTTTCAGACCTTAAGAGGCAAGCAGGATTAGAGGATTTCTGTTTTGACTTGTTCCGTTTACGACTTTGACCGTAAAGTTAAAGGTAAAAAAAGGGGAAACAACCGCACGTTGTTTCCCCTTTTACATACTTCCGAGTGCCGACGGCACGAAACACTTCAGCCCGGTACATTAGTGCCGGGCATTGCAAAGATTGTTTCCGACCTAACGCTTCTTAAACTTCACCTCCGTACTCAAATCCGCATTCCCTTCCATCACATCCAGCAGATCCGTTTTAATCGTCACCGTCTTACCGTCGATTTTTGCATCACTGTTGCTCGCACTCTTCACGTTCCCCGGAAAGTGGTAAACCGTCTTATACTCCGCGCCGGCGAGAAACATTTTCATCATCGCCATACCTTCCGCCGCTTCGTCGTCGAGTTCAGCGGGGGCGGGAGCTTTCGCGCGTTTGAGCATCTTTTTTCCGATGTCGAAAAGTTGGTAATCCTGACCGCCGGTAGCCGGCATCATACCGCCGAACATACCTCCGCCGCCGCCCATGGCACTCATCGGGTTATCCGCGCCCATGTCCGCCGAGGCAAACATTTTGTCGATATTTTTCAAAAAATAATCAATATCGTCCGCTTTGTCGAAGTCTAAGACAAAACCGATTTTCAGTAATTCTTTAGCCTCACTCGATTGAATACGCATTGACACTTTATCATAGAAATCGGGACGCGACAACTCCCCGCGTTGGTCGGCGGGCAGGTCTTTCATCATCATAACGGTATCGGTTTCGGGCATTTCCATATCGGAAAGGCTGCCTTCTTCTCCTTCCTCCGCCTGCGCAAAACTTTGCAGCATTTGTCGCGTCGATTCTTCCATCAGCGCACTCATGTCGATGGTGACGGAATATTTCCCGGAGCCGTCTTTGTTCAAAAACATTTCCTCCAAGATGTTGATGCAGCCCGTCGATGCGAAGGTCAGAGCGAGCAATAAAACAAAAAGTAATTTTTTCATTTAGTACGGTTGTCGGTTGTCGGTTGTCGGTTGTCGGTTGACGG
>JAHDCG010000277.1 GCA_020629965.1 Saprospiraceae bacterium
TCAGTTCAGTAAAAAAGGTATTTTTCGTAATTCGTAATTCGTAATTCGTAATTCGACCGGCTTAACCAATCTTTCATGACTTTTTACAAAACCAACAATTTCGTCCTCCTCATCCTCTGCGCCTTCGCCGCATTCTTTTACTCCTGCAACGAGCCGGAGCAGGAAATGATAACCGAAACCGTAGCTGTACCGACCGAAGGCATGATTACCACGGTCAAGGAAACCGAGCCGGACAAATTCCTCATCGAAGATGAAACCGTCGTCGCCAAGCCCGAAGACAGCCGCATCATTGCCAAATACCTCGACAACACCGTGGATACATTTACGCTGCAACAGGCGCAACTTATGGCAGCCAAAGACGGCAGCACCGCCGAAGGCAGTCGCTACGGCGGTCTGCTCCGCGCGGCATCGTTCGGTCTGATGGGCTACATGATGGGGCGCAGCATGAGCAGCCACCGTCCGCGCCCGGGGGCGTACACCAACCCGAGCACCTACAACCGCGTCAACAACACGGCAGGCGCACGCGTTAACCAAACCGCAAAACGTACCACGACCACGCGCCCGAGCGGACGCAGCGGCTACGGCGGCGGAAAATCAACGCGTTCTTACGGTGGATAATCGCCTGATAACGACCTCGACGGTCTCAAAACGGGTTTTGCGCGACGCCGGTCTCGATTGGCTGCGCAAAGGAGAAAACAAAGATTACCTCTCGGAAGATTTTGTGCGGGTGGAAGAGTACGAACTGCGTGCCTTCAAGACCGCCGCCGAAAATCTGCACCGACTCGCCCTACGGGCTGCCGCTGAAGTGGCAGCCCGTAATTTGTGGAGCAGAGTCGGCATTCCCGACCGCTGCGTTTCTTTGTTGGAATACTCTGTGAAAAACGAAACGGATTTGCACCTGATCGGGCGTTTTGACTTTGCCGGCGGCATCGACAAATTGCCGATTAAGATGCTCGAATACAACGCCGATACCTGCTCGCTCATTCCGGAAACGGCATACGTACAGCAGCAACACGCCGCGCAGGAAGCCGGCAAACTCAACGGCAAACTGCCCTACAATCGCTACGCGCCGAGCATTGCGGAGCAACTGAAAAAGATCATGCGCAGTCGCCCCGACGCCGAGCCGAATCTCCTCGTCTCGACCCTCGGCTACCAAGAAGACCGCCTGAACGCCGACATGATTAACCTCGGCGCGCAAAAGGCGGGCATCGAAGACCGTCTGTCCATCGGTTTGGAAGGCGTCATTTTCTCGCCCGACGAAGGCATTTTTGTCAAAAACAGCCGCGACGAGTACCGCCGTTATGATTTTTGGTTCAAGTTCATCCCCTGGGAGTTCATCGCCTTCGAAGAACCCGATTTGTGGGACGACCTCAGCACCATCATTCAAAACAATCTGTGTACGGTCGTCAATCCGGCGGTTTCCATGCTGCTGCAATCCAAAGCCCTCATGGAAATCATGTACGAATTGGAGCCGAACAACCCGTATTTGCTCAAGACCACCGCCGCCGAAAACGACTTTTTCGGCGGTCAATACGTGCGCAAACCGCAATTCGGGCGCATGGGCGAAAACATTGCTGTCTTCAAACACAGCCGCACCCCAACCTACGAAACGGACGGCGACTACGGTGACTTCCCGGCGGTCTATCAGCAGCTCGCGCAACTCAACGAAGACCGCGAGGGTCATCTGTACCAGCCCTCGGTTTTCTACACGGGCGAGGCGAGTGCCCTGTGCTTCAGAAGGCAGGACGACCCGGTGATTGACGATGATGCGGAGTTTGTGGGGAGTGTGATTGGTTAGGAGCGGGGCGGCATTCGCGGGGGCGGGTGCCGCTTTGGTTTTTATGAACTATTAACTATTCTTGGGAGGCGAAATAATCCGTGACTTGTTGCTTTCGGCGGTTTAAGATTTTACTATCGTCTTCCGAATTTTTGACAGTGCGATAAATCATATCGAACAGTTAATCTTTGGTGTATTTAACCGAAGACTTTCTTAATCTTTGTGACAGGATTTTTTTGGTGATGAGTTCAATTATTGTCTTTCCTTCAGGATTATGTATATTTGTTAATCAAACAGCTAATTATGACAAAAAGA
>JAHDCG010000160.1 GCA_020629965.1 Saprospiraceae bacterium
GGCAAGACGCTTTTATATTTACGGGTTTTGTTGGCAGCGATTACCGCGACAGCTTCCCCGCGTTCGGCATATGCGCTTTTACCTTGCACCTCAAAGCCTAACGGCGTATCGTTACCGCTTGCGTGTGTACCGCCGCCTAAAATAGTCATACCACCTTTTGCAAAGTTTTTTCGTGCTGCTTTTGCCGCCGATATTTTGGTAGCCGCGAACGCTCCAAACATTGCCGCGATGAAAGGTAAAGCCGTAGGAAAACCGAACGTCGCCAAAGTCTTTGCAGCCGCGCTCACGAGGTTTGCGCCGTCGGCTATGGTTTGCAGTTGCCTTTCCCGTCGTTGCGCTTTTTGCTGTTGTTTTAATGCTTTAGACCGCTTCGCTTCAGCTTGTTTCAAATCCTGTTCCGCAGTTTCGGCACGGTTGGCAAGACCCGCCGCTTGTAATTCAGTTTGGCGATTAAGTGCGTTTTCAGCGGCTTGTACTTCGCGTTCCGATGCCGCGACCGCTTCAGCCGCTATGCGTGAACGTTCAGCCGCAAATTCTGCTAACTGTTGTTTTACCGTATTCAAGACCTTATTTAATTCCGCTTGTTTTTCGTCGGATATTTCGATGCCTAACAAATCATAAATATCTTCCGGTTCGTCCTCCGGTTTGACGTTGTTTTTAGCTTCGTCGATAGCATTATTTATACCCTCGATTTGCGCCTTAATTGTCTGCTTTTGCGTTTCGTTTAGGTCGCCGCTGTATAATTCGTTCAACTCCAGCAGCTTGCGCAATTTATCCGCTTCAGCTTGCAATTCAAATTCCGTTTTTTCCGCTGCCGACTTTTTGAGCAACGCAAATTCCGCAGCCCGTAGAGCTTGCATCTGTTCAAATCTTTCTAATTCCGCTGCTTCCCCGGCTTTGATGTTAGATAGAATTTCAGCCCGTGCCTTTGCTGCCGTCGCTGCCGTTGCCGCGTTCAAATCCTGTTGGGCTTCCGTCAAATCTTGCAAGACTGTCCGACGTTCGCGGACAATTTCTAACAGCCTACCCTCTATGATTTCTGACAGACCTAAGCCCCTTATTTTTTCGTTCAACAGTACCGCGTCACTTTCTCCGATAAGGGCATTTTCATTTATAGCGATGCCCGTAAATTTTTGAACTGTCTCGATTTGCTTTTCAAATGATGTTGTTGCAAGTTGTTCCGTCTCTTGTAATATTTGCGCCCGCTTTTGCAAGGTTAGATTTTCATCCTTCAGCAACCTTTCGTTTATGCTTTTTTGATTATCAAATCCGTCTATTAGTATATCCAAATCGCGCTCCAGCCTATCCTGTTTTAACTCCGACCTTTCGCGCTCATTGCCGCGTATCGCCAACGTAAAATCCCTTTCCGCGCCGATGACTTCCCGGTATGCCGCCAACTGACTATCTAACAAATTTTCTACCTGTTCACCGTTTGCCCGACGGATAGCCAATTCTTTATTTATTACAGATAGGTTGTTTTGGGCTAATTTGATTTCTGCCTTTGCCCGTTTTTCAAGTGCAGCCCTTGCCCGTTCCGCTGCCTGCTCCCGAGCCGCAAAACTCTTTGTTGTGTCGTCTGCCGTCGCTTGTGCTACCTGTTCCGCAGTAGTATATTTTTCGACTGTCAGCGTTAATGCCCTCGATGCTTTCCGCGCTCGATATTGCGCCGCTTCTAAGTCGAGAAATTTGTTTGCCGTGTTTTCTACTTCTCCGGCTAAATCAGCGATGCCGTTAATAAGGTCTTTTTGTTGCGCCGCATCTAAGCCCGTGACAGCTTGCGTCAACGCTTCAGCCGCATCTTTACCCGCCTGTTTCAAACCTTTAAGGTCGCGGTTTACAAGTGCGAAAAATCCTTTACCGATTGCAGTCAGGACTAACGGAATAGATTTAAATCGATTTAGGATATTATCTAAAACCAACTTTCCCAAATCCTTTACCGCCTGTTGCGGATTGTTAAACGCATCCGTCACCGTATCGGCAAGACGTACCGAAATATCCACCGCTTCCGACAATACCGCATTCACCACCGCGCCGCCTTTGGCTAATAGTCGCGCTCCTTTGTCCGAACGTTGGAACGCAGAAAATAAAGCCGTTAGACCGCCGATTATTAAGCCGATGACTAACACGATAGGATTTTTTGCAAGTGCGGAAAATTTGCGCCCTAAGTCGTTGACACCTTGCCCCGCAGCACCTAAAGCCCCCGGTAATTCTTCCGTTTCGGTCAGTAGGTTTCTGTTTGCTTTGGCGTAGTCACCGACGGATAAAGTATGCTTGCCCGTCACTTCTTGCAACCGCTTCATTTCCTCGTAAATATCCCGCGTTTGTTCCTCTAATGCTTTGCCCTCTTTTGTTCCCTTCCGTTCAGCCGCAGACAGTTGATTTAACCGCGTCTTGTTAATCGCGTATTGAGCCGACAACGCATTATAAGAACCCGCCTTTGAGGTCGCCAACTTTTGTTCTAATTTCGACAGCTTTACCGCTTCCGACCGTGCGGTCTTTAATGCTTGCAGCTCCTTTCCCGTTTCGCTTAGTGCGTCGTTGTACTTTTTGTATTCTTTCTCCAGCTTGTCTGTTGCGGTCGCCCGCTCCTTAATCAGTTGCTTTTCCGCTTCCGTCAATTTCTTCGCTTGTTTGTTTGCAGTCGCCTGTTCAGCCGCGCTTTTTTGGATTGTGGCGATTAACTCGATGTAGGCTTTTTGCATCGCTTCCAACCTCTCGATAGCCGCATCTATGCCGCCGTCGTCTTTGAGTAAGTCACTCGTTTTTATTGGATTCATTTGTATAGTGTTTCAGTAGTTTAGAAATAGTGTTTTATGCGGTCACGTACTCGATGAGAGCCGCCCGGGTGACGTACCATCTCCGAAACCTTTTGACAGCTTTAATTTCTCCGCTCCGGAATGCCTTTAACATTGTCTCTTTATTCACTCCGAATAATTCAGCAGCCGCAGCCGCGTCAAAAATGTCGTTTTTCATAGCTTGTAATTTTCCTCTAAAGATAACGCTTTTTCCGCTCAAGGACAAGCGAAACAAGCCGCAGAACCTAATAACCGCCGATAACGAATGATAATGTTTTGACAGGTATTTGAGAGTAGGTCTGCTTTGCTTTCGGACAAATAGCCGCTTTTCTGTTTTGTGCATACTATTTGTAAAAGTATGCACAAATATTTATCATAACTCGCTGTAAATCAAAGGGTTATTTTTCTACTCTTTTTTAGTGTGCATATTTACTGTAAATATGCTTGTTTTTATGCACAAAGATAACTATCTTTGTATCAGTTACGTAACGGAATAAAGCCGCAGGGCAGCCCGCCGCCGATATGGTGACGCGCTGCCCTGTTCTTTAAATTACTTCCGTATTTACTCCTTAAATTACTCTCACTACTCCTTAAATTACTACCGATATGCCTACTAAACGAAAATCCGTAAAAGGAAAGAAAACGACTACCGCGCCGCTCGAATGGACACAGGCGCAAAACATGATAAAATTATTGATGTCCGACGCTCGATATACGGACGCGCTTTTATTTGCGTCCGGGTTTTATTTCGGCTTGCGCATCGGCGATATTTTGCGTCTGCGTTGGAAAGATGTAAAAGGCGAAAAGTTTACGTTGCACGAAGGTAAGACAGGCAAAACGCGCGAAATTCAGATACACAGCGATTATAAAAAGTTGGTGCGCTCGATACTCGCAAAGATTGAACCGCCGCCGCTCGACGGATATGTATTTGAGCCGACACGCAAAAGCGACAGGAAAGGACAACCGATGTCCGTCATATCGGCAAACAGACGAATACAAAAGGCGTTCGACCGCTACGCAATACCCGTACAAAATCCGTCCTCTCACACTTTGCGTAAAACGTTCGGACGGCGTGTTTATGAGAACAACGACCGCAGCGAAGCCGCGCTAATTTTGCTTAGTCAGATATTCAACCACCGCGACACCTCGACAACGCGCCGTTATATTGGTCTGACACAGGAGAAAATATCTAATGCGTATTTGAGCCTATAAAAACGCCTTGCAAGTATTCACCATCCTGTTCCTCGTGCATCTTCGCGTACATCTCTAATGCGTTCTGTACTCCTTTGGCTTTTTGTTGGTTATGAGTTTGATAATACCCGATACGTTTAGACAAGTTTTCCGCAGCTTTAATGCGGTTGCGCGTGTTTTCGGTTGTGTCGTACATAACGCCTTTATAAAATTGCGTCAAGTCGTCTGCCGACGTATCAGTACGCTTTGCAGTTTGCTTTTTTAAGTCATTAAGGAAATTTTGAACCTTACGATTTCCTAATAACTCACTACCCCGCACGTCGGCCCCTTTTTCAGAGTAGCCCGCACGAATAGCAGCCTGTGTTGCGTTAAAGTCAATTACGTATTCTCTACAAAACTTCTCTTGCTTGCTTGTTAATTCCATAACTCTGTTTTGTTTTAGTGTTTTGGCTAATCTCACCTTAACTTTTCTTAACACCTAAGGGGACTAAACCGATTAAATAACAGGTTTGATACTAACAAAAGCTAACATCTTACCGATTTTAAATAACAGGTTTTAACAGGTTTTGATGATTTACGCCGTCGGTTTTGATTTCAAGTTTTTTCAAGTTTTCAATGTTACATTTTGCTAAGTTTTGCTAAGGTGAAAACTACCCGACCGCCGCGCTTTTTTCGATGTCCGCAGCCGCATTTATCAGCTCATCTTCTTTAGCCGACCAATACCGCAGAATGCCGGCGATGTTTTCAATCTTCCCCGCGTCTGCTCCGCTTTCCTTCGCCTTGCGTAACCGCGTCCGGTTTGCCGACAGATTACCTCTCACTTGTGTAATATTCAACCGCTTTATTTTTCGGCTTGTGCGGTCGATATGTTCAACCGTTAATGAGGTCGGCACAAATACCGTTTTGCTTTCGTTTGCGTCGATACCGTTTGCATCCGTTGCGTCAATTTGTAATTCACTTTGCGCCGATTTGCCGCCGCGTAAAACCCGCATCTTTGCCCCGTTGTATATCTCGCCGTTTGCGTCCGTTTGCGCCTTTAGAATGTCCTCTAATTCCGTCGAATAAGAACCCGCATTTTTTGACCGATTGCCGCCGCCGTTAGGGTCGATGTCGCCGCCGTCGGTCGGTGCGCTCGATGCGTACTGCTTCGCTGTTTCGATAAGGTAGTGAGAGCGAAAACCGACACAGCAAAAGAAAATGAATTGAGCAACAACAGACAGCCAAGCCAAGCCGCCGCCGTTTTGGTCGATACGGTTTTGATATGCCGCGACCGCTTCGCCGTGTTCGTCTTTTGCCGCCGATGTCCGCTGCTTATTTTCAGCCCGTATCTTTTCACGTTCTGCCGTATTGGTTGCCGCCGCTGCTTTGATTTCGGCATTCATAGCGTTTTCCTTTTCCGTTACGACCGCCAACAGATTACGGTATTTGTTGCCGTCAGCTATTGAAATTTTACCGCGATACAGCCGCCGCGTTTTGTACTCCTTCGCCGCTGCTTTTGCGTCCGCTATTTGCACCGAATACCGCTGCCGAATTTCCTCCGCATCGAGCAGGGTAGGGGTAAGGTCGGACGGTGCGACGTATGCCGGCGGGTTATCGGCAACAGCCGCCGCAGTATCGAATCCACCTAAATAACTCGATGCGATGCCAGCAGCTGTCAACACCAACACAAACAGCCCACGCCGCCAAAGATTTGCAGACAGCCCGCCGATTAAGACAGTCCGCGCCAACTTTGGTGTTTCTTTTCTCAAAAGATACTCGATGCAAAAGAGAGCCGCAGCAGCGATGCCGAAAGACACATACCACGCGCCGGGTAAAGTGTTGATGCGGGAAAGGACAAACGCAAACACAAACGATGCCGCAGCCGTGACGCTGACAACTTGACACGCATAACTTACTACTCCCGCAGTCGTATAAATTGCCCTGTTTTCTACCTCATACGGTACAGGCGTAAAGGCTTTTTTTGCCTGTTTGCCTAAAGTCGAATTTTCAAATTTTTCTTTGTGTTGCTCGAATGTCAACACCTCCGGGGCTTTGCTTTTGAATGCTTCCCGCGCTTTGTTGAAGGGGTTATTTTCCCCGCTTAAATTCAGTTGCATAATGATACACATTTGCAGACAGCGCGAAAGGGTAGTACCTTTACGCCGTCTTTAGTTAGACACTTTCCCGCGTTCCGTAGCCGTCCAAAGTCACGGACGCGGGTTTTTATTTTCTATGCTGCCTTTTCACGTATAAGGCTATCCATAGAGCAGCCCAAAGCAACAGCGATTTTATAGAGTACATCTGCCGGCGGTTGTTGCTTGTTTGATAGGTAGCCGTTCAACGTCGTATAGTGTACGCCGCACTTCTTAGCCAGCCAACGTTGGGAACGTCCCTGTTCCTGCAAGACCTCTTTAATGATATTCACAATTTCGGTTTTATTTTCCATGCCGCCAAAATCGGCGTTATGACCTTATGCAAAACAAAGGTATGATATTTACTAACATTTTTACGATGTAATGTATAATAAAGTTTTACCTTTGCCTATAAAATGTAATATGTGGATAACTTGCACGGCGGGTTTTTATCTCCCGATGCCGGAAAAATCCTATATTTACGCGAAGTTTTGAAAACCTGACAGAGAGCAGACGCGCTCGATTGAAGGGAATTTTTAAAAAGAGCAAAAAAAATCCGAAACATTGGCAGTGTTTCGGATTTAGATAATCTTACGACGAAAAGACGAATTAACGACCGCAAGATACGTATTTTTATTTGATTTTACGTGCGGCAAATATAGGGGAAAGTATTTACAAATAAATACTTTTTTCTTTTTATTAGTCATTATTAGGCGTTTTTTAACACCTTTCCCTTCTTTTCGTTGCTTGATTATCTGTTATTGCTCGCTATGAACGATAATGATAACTACGCAAGAAAAAACGAACGCAGCCGACCGGCAGCAAATTATCAATCTTCCGACAGTTGAAGATGCAATAAGAACCGCCGCATCCGTCAAAGTGCCGGTACTCTTAGAGCCTGTACCATCCGCCGCACCGCAGACAGTTTCCGATACCGAAACGGTACTGAATAATGCCGCCTACCTTCTCGACCGTATTAATCCGCTCAACCTCACAACGGAAGAAGCCGCCGCGCACGGATTAACCGCAGATGCCGACGGTAATATTTTACAAGCGTACCGCGCTTTTAATGGTGAGCCAATAGAATACTTGCCGCAGTTTGGAAAAGATGCCACACGCCGCCATAAATTAGAGAGTCGCCGCAGTATCTCCCCGGTCGATGTCGAAAATTTTACCCGTCCGTTAGTATTGATACGTCACAACCCCGCAGCCGTCGCCGCAGGTCAACCGAAATACAAATTTCCGTCCAAAGCCTTTACCGGGTTTTCACCAATGCCGATGCCGACAAACACGGCAATACAAGCGCACAACGACGGCAAGACAGGCGGAACGGTGTTAGGTATCGAAGGATATTTTAAAGCGGTTGCGCTATCCCTCGAAGGGGTCGAAAGTTTCGCCTTTTCGGGTATTTCGACTTACAAACTATGCGACAGCCTAAAGGACTACCTTTTGCAACGACAGCCCGACCGGCTTGTAATTTCTTACGATGCAGACGCACTCGATACCCGCACCGAAAACGGAACGGTAAAAGCAAAACGGGTTTTTGATTTCTACTTTTCCGCTTATCGTTTTGCCGTGCAATTTTTCAAGTTTGCCGCAGACAACGACCTACCGACAGACCTATATTTTTCCGTACTAAAGCCGAACGATGCCGCCAAAGGTGCGGACGACCTTTTGCAGACCTTACAGCCCGACCAACGCGCCGCGCTTGCCGCAGACGTGAGCGAATGCCGCGCCGATAGTCCGTACTTTGATTTTTTGAAGTTGTCGAAAACAACCGCAGAAAAGAAGCTAAAGACCTATTTCGGCTTATCAAATTACCGTGAATTTTACAACCGCAGACGCGATGCAATAGGGAACAATCCGTTTAGTTTTTCCGGTGCGACGTATCAAATGCACCGACAGCCGGGGAAATTGTTCGGCGTACCTTTTGAGTTTTTGCGCTTACTCGATACGCCTTTTACCGCCGATAGCGACAGCTCCGACCATGTTGTAAAAAAATACATTTCAGACGCTCGAAAACATATCGACACGGCGATAGAGCAGAACAACTCTTTAGCGATTGAAGCCCCGACAGGCAGCGGGAAAACTACCTTTTTTCTCAACTACGCAAAGCGGACAGGTCAACGGGTAGTTATTGCCGTGCCTTATGTGTCACTTGCAAAGCAATTAGGGCAGGAACGCGGCGTGTATGCCTTACACGGAAAGATAGACCACCGCCGTATCGAAACAGCTTTAAATTCCGATGTGGTTGTCTGTACTTACGACCTTTTACACCGTATCGCAGACCTCCAAAATCGGGTTTTGATAATTGATGAAGCGCACAATCTTGTAAACCATTTCGGCGAAGTACGGCGCCGTCTAAAGTTATTCCGCGCCGATACTTTGCGCACCGTTCTAAGATTATCGCAGAAAGCCCAAAAACGGGTTTTCATTTCGGGTACAATGCCGCGCCTGTTGTGTACCGCGCTCGATATTCCTTTAATGTCGATTAGGCAGCGGACACCGCAGCAAATTAACGTCCGTCCGATTGAAGCGGACAGACAAAGCGAACTTGCCGCGCTCACCTTGTCACAACTCGAAAAGCAAAATTTTGACGACGGGAAAATCCGTTTTGTTCTTTGGAACAATCGAAAGCATTTACAAACGATTAAAGACGGGTTAATAAAATCCGGCATACTCGATGCCGCCGATATTGCAATAGTTACGCGGACAGACGTAAATAACGGCAGCGGGCAAACCTACGGACAGGTGACAAGCAAAGCCGGACAGGTAACAGGCGTTAAATTAGTCCTTTGTACCTGTTTGATTGCCGAAGGTGTGAACATCAAGAATAAAAATGTCGGTGACGTGTTCGCCGTTGGTGTCAACGATGCCGACTTAATCCGACAGTTTGCAGCTCGTTTCCGTGCCCTCGATGCCGTCAACCTCATCTTAATTTTGCAGCCCGAAAACGACGTTAAAAAAGGGTTTTCATTTACCGCCGTCGGACAGATTGCAGACGCGCTCGATATATCGAAAATACAGAAACGCGGCTACCTACGGGAACGCACCGCGCACCTTGCCGACTACGAACCCGCAGACCTCGAATTTTACGATAATATCAAACCGACTTACGACTATTTAAGCCGAGAACTTTCAACGATTTATATTGATGCCGCAGGACAGCCGCAAACGGATATTTTACGGATTTGTGCCGATGTCAAACAGCGGGAACTCGACACGTCGAATAATGCCTACTTACTTTCTCGACTGTCCGAAATATCAAATTTCAGCATTCACAAAGCCGGGGAAGCGGGGAACGTAACCGAACAAGCCGAAACACTTGCAGCGGTCAAAGAAGCCGAAAAGACCGCGAAAAAAGAAAGTATCGACCGCGCAAAAAGACTGCTCACAGATTGCCCCGCAAAAGTCGTAAAGGCGTACCAATTACACGCAGAACGGACAGGAAACAGACACGCGCAAAAATTCCTAAATACGACCGTCCCGGACTTGCTCGATACGGCTACCGATGCGGACGCGCTGTTTTTACTCGACTTGTACGCCGAAGATTTTACCCGCGATTACTACCGCCGTTTGGTACGCGATTTCTGTCTTATGCACTTCTTAGGATTGACCGACACGGATAAAGCCGCAGAACTCGCAGCATACCGCGCCGGCGATTTTGCACGGAAATTTAAAGCCGTGCGCACTTGCATAGAACTTGCACTATACGGAAGCAAAAGACACCGTTTGCACTTGCAGCCCTTGCACCGTGCCGACCTCAAGACGCGCAAAGCGATTGCCGCAGCGATTGACGAACTAACCAAAGGCGCAGACACACTCACAGCAAAAGACCTCACCGCAGCGATACAAACGATTTACAGCCGCAAACGATTTGACGGGGCAAACTATACGGAAGTCGTAGAACGCGCCGCAGCGATTACCGCAGTAAAGGCAAAGGCGATATTTGCCGAACTATATGATTTTGAAGAAGTAGAGAAAGGACGGTTTAAGATAGTCGGTAGGTACTACGATTTTGACAAAAACGGTACAACCGAAAAAGTACCGTTTTTGCAAAACAGGACGCACAAACAACTCCTTAAACTATTGAAAATCATAGAGTTACGAAATTAGAAGCACGAAAAAAGCATTTCACAAAACTATATAATACCGTGAAATGCAGAACAGCTCCAAACGGGGCAATAAACCACAATCACAATGATAAAAATGATGCGAAGGGAAGCGGATTTTTTGTTGCTAAATCAATCAAGATGCAACAGACAAACGCAGGCGGTATGCTGCCGCCGAACCCGTTCAAACACGGAAACCACAACACAGATAATGCAGCCCGAACCGACCACGCGCCGGACGATTATTTGTTAAATTGGACGCGGGAAAACTTACCCGATGCCAAAGATTTTTGGGTCTCGGATGCCGACCTAATAATCCGTGACCGCAAAAATCGGCTAATGATTATTGAGGTCAAACGGCACAAAGGCACGATGTCACATTCACAGCGCACCACCTACTTAATTCTCGACGCGCTCGCAAGACAAGGACACGGCACCCGGTTAAAACTCCGTGACGGTCGGATAATGCCTTTCAAATATGCAGGGTTTTTCCTGTTACAATTTGAGAAAACAGGATTTAACGACGGACGCGCTTACATCGACGGAAGGGTAATGAGTGAGAAAGAAATAATAGATTTGTTCTCCCTCCGAAAATCCAAAGACGAAATTTTGAACAATCGGCAACGATTTTAAGTAAAAAACAAAAGCCGCAGCGGGTTAAATTCCGTTGCGGCTTTTGCTTTGGTTTGCGGTCAGGTTTGCGCGATTTGCGGCGACTTATTCAGCAGCCCGTCAGAAAGTCGGGTTAACTGCTCACACTTGCGCAAATACGCCGTGTTTCGTTTTAGCGTTTCTCTCATTTCGGCGATTAGTGCGAAGTCGCCACAAACGGCTGAAACGATGTCGGTGAAGTTTTCAGATACTTTTCTTTGAAGGTCGGCAGTAGTTGCCGCAGATGTTGGATTAAACATAATATTCGATTTGGTTGGTGAATGTCGTATTGACAGGGGCAAAGGTACAATATTTAATTTAATATATGTTTAGTTAAATAGTTAAATATATATTTATTTGTCGGTTAAATATCTATTTACATGTTTAATTATGTTTGAAATACTACCTTTGCCTTATGAGTAAAGTTATATCAATAGCCAACTTTAAAGGCGGTGTAGGTAAGACCACATCTTGCGTAAACATTGCCGCAGGTTTGGCGAAAGCGGGTAAACGGGTTTTACTGCTCGATATGGACGCACAGCACAACCTAACGCAAAGTTTCGGAGTATCAGCCGACACGCTTACCGATGTTACCACCACCTACCGACTTTTGACGGGTAGCGACTTCGCCCCGCATCAAATTGCGGAAAACCTGTTTATCATTCCGTCCGACCTCGATTTAATAAAAGCAGAAATAGAACTTGTTTCAGAGTTTCGACGGGAATACATTTTAGACCGCATTTTAAAGCCTGTAAAAGCGGATTTCGATTTTATACTTATCGACTGCCCGCCGTCGCTCGGTCTGCTCACAGTAAATGCCTTTGTTGCGTCAGATTTGATTTTCACACCGATTGAAGCCGAATATTTGAGCCTAAAGGGGTTTAGTATTTTATCGGAAGCCCTCGACAAAATAGGCATTGAAATAGACCGGGTTTTTATCTCGAAATTTGACGGACGGAAGATTTTAAATCAGTCGGTAAAAGACAACGTACTTTCCGCGCTCGGTGAAAAAGCATTTAAGACGGTCATACGGTCAAACGTCGCACTTGCCGAAGCACCGACCAAAGGACAAAGTATTTTTGACTACGCGCCCCGCAGTAACGGTGCAACCGATTACCAATTATTAACCAACGAAATTTTAAAGACCTATGAGTAAAAGAGAAGGATTTGACGAAAATTTAAGCGGGCTACTCGACAGCAAAAAAGCAAAAGAAATAACCCGCAGTAAAGCAAATTTGAAAATTGAGGACGGACAGGTAAAAGTCGGCGATACCGTGACGGAAAAACTGAAGATTGCAGAGGAACAAATGAAAATGGAAATTGCAGCGATTGAAGCCGAAAAGCAGTCGCAGCAATTAGATGAAATAGAAGAGCCGCGAAAAAAAGGAAATGAGAAAGCGGAAACGGAAGTTTCCACCGACGGACGCGGACGACCCGCAGACAAAAAGCGCAATGCAAAGCCCGTGACTTTTATCCTTGCCGAAAAAGTACATGAAGGATTACATGATGCCGCGTATCAGGAACGTAAAACAGCAGTAAATAAAAGCGATGTTTCGATGTCAAAGATTGCAGAAAAGTACATTCGCGAAGGCTTACAACGTGACGGATATTTAACTGAATAATCACGCAGTTAAATACATATTCAGTTAAATATCCGAACAACCACAAAGCCCCGCGCCGCCTTGCATCACAGATAACTACTCAACCAATAGACCACCACCGCAGCCGCTACGATGTACCACACAACGGAAGTTTTAACCCGCTCCGGTGCCGGTCGCTCCGGTGCCGGTTTTAGTTGCGGTCGCTTTGGCGGGTATCGCCCCGCGCCAACTTCACGTTTTAACCACTTCAGAACTGCTCCGTTCTTTGCTTCCGTACCGTTAAGACTTTCGATGTATTCAGACTTTTGATTTTCGTCTAACGTATCAAAGTGTTCTTTGTCGAAAGGACGAATATCAAATAATTTATCTTCGCTTACTACAATCATAATTCACTTTTTGATTATTGGTAAATGGTCGTTGTTCCTTTGTACTTGACTACGCGCTGCCCTTTCTCATTGATAAATGTCCTGTTTTCGCCTTGCGCCTGTATAGCTTCTAAAGCCCTTTCCGCTTTACTCAAAGACAAATCCGACCCCGCAGAGCCGCCCGGCATGATAAACGGAATGTCTGTTGCTGCTTCTCCGATTGCACTATATTGACGCTCGAAAGTGCCTTTATTTAGACTGTCGATTAAGTCAGGCAAGACGCTTTTATATTTACGGGTTTTGTTGGCAGCGATTACCGCGACAGCTT
>JAHDCG010000021.1:0-50445 GCA_020629965.1 Saprospiraceae bacterium
TTTCTCACCGCAACAAACTCACATTCCCCTTAAAAAACCGCGCCTCTTCCTCCCCCAAACATTTCACTTCGATTAAATATACATAAACCTCCGCCGGACTTGGTTTGCCTTTATAATTTCCGTCCCAAACCGTCTCGACATCACCGCTGCCGCTAAACAACAACTCGCCCCAACGACTGTACACTTCAAACCGCAAAACTTCCAATAATTTACTGTCCGAAGGCACGCCGAAAGTATCGTTAACTCCGTCGTCATTCGGCGTAAAAACGTTCGGAATTTCAATCTCATCGACCAAGCAATCCGTAACGACCCTGACCGTCGTTTCCGCACTGCGCTCACAGCCGTTTACGTCCGTCGCCGTGACCGTATAGACCGTCGTGCTGTCGGGCGCGGCAATCGGGTCGGGGCAATCGGTGCAGGAAAGTCCCGTCGCCGGCGACCAAAGATAGGTATCGAAACCCGCCGTGGTATTGAGTTGCACGCTCTCGCCGATGAGAATTGTCGTATCGACCGTAATATTCAAAGGACCGTCCGGCACGACCGTCAAATTCAGACAGCGCACACTGTCACAGCCGAATTGATTTTGTAAAGTCACGCAATATTCGCCGCTTTCCGTGTACATATCGCCCTCAAAATCGACCGTGCCGCTGCCGCAAATTATCATTTCCTCCGTCTCGATTTCGACAGGTTCTAAAACCGTCAAATCCAGACAAACCAAACTGTCACAGCCGTTGCCGAGCGGAAATATTTCGCAGTATTCGTCGGAAACGGTCAACGTTTGTCCGAAAAAATCTACGCTTTCGCCGTCGCAAATCGTTTGCGGTTCTAAGTTGACGACAATCTCGCCCTCCGTCACCGTAATCGAAATACTGTCGAGCGCAAAACAGCCCGCCGCATTCGTTCCGACGACGTAATAAGTGCCGCTTTCATCGGAGTCGGCAACGGGGTTCGGGCAGTCCAAACAACTCAAAGCCGGGTCGGGCAGCCACGCGTAAGTTTCCGCGCCGGTCGCCGTGAGTTGTGCGACGCTGCTTTCGCAAATTATTTCCGCATCCGCCGAAATGTCCACGTTCGGATTTTCGGCAAAAGCCACCTCGACCTCATCCGTATTTTCGCAGCCGTCGGCAAAAACGGTCAGCGTCAAAGTCGTATTTTCTTCGGTTGTCAGCAGCGGATTTGATACATCCGGATTATTAACGGCGGAAAGCGGCTGCCATAAATACGCCGCGCCCGCCACGGCTTGCGCCTGCAGTTGCGCCAAATCTTCCGGACAAAAAGTCAAATCCGGTCCCGCATCGGCGAGCGGCAGCGGCTTGACTGCTACCGTAATTTCCAAATCATCCGTACAGCCGAAAGCGTTCGTGACCGCTACGCAATAAGTCGTCGTTTCGGTCGGGCAAACGGTTTGGGAAGCCGCGCCGGGGGCGGGTATGGCCGCACAAGTCCACACATATTCAGCCGCAGGCGAAAGGATAATATTGGCGCATTCTCCCGCGCAAATTTCCGTATCGGCACTCAAAATCATCGCGGCGGGCGGTACAGTGATATTAAAATTTGCGTAGTTAAAAACGCAGCCCTCCGCGCGGGTTTCGGTCAGCGTGTAGTTAAAATTCGCGTTGTTTGCGCCCGTATTTTCAAAAGTGAAATCTGTGGTCGGGCAGGTCGCGCAGTCCAAAGTCGAAAGCGGCGCATTCCATTGATAAGTCGCGCCGGGGCGGGCGGGAATGCCGATTTCGAGACTTTCGCCAGGGCAAATTGTTTCCGAAAAATCAAGATTGTAGCTTATCGGCGCGGTGATTTCCAAGCCATTTGCGGAGCAAAAACAAGTCGCGGCGGGGTTCACGGAAACGGTTAAATCGCAGAGTAAATCATCGCTCAAATTAAAGCTGCCGCTGACTATTGTGCTGCCGAGGGTTTCGGGAACGGTATGGGAATGCACTAAATTTCCGCCGGCGAAAAAGTCGAGTAACGTCGGTTCCTGTGTCGTCACACCCGCATTTTCGAGAATAAAATTATAACTGACCACTTCGTTTGCGTTCGTACTGATTTGTAAATCGGATAAGACAAATTCGGGTCGGTCAAAATTTAACTGCACCGCCAAATCTCCCGTAACGACGGGCACGGAGCAGCTTTCGTTCGTACTCACACACAGCGCGTCGGCGTGTGAAATTGTCTGCACATTAATGATTTTTGCTGCGCAAGTCAAAGCACTCAGACCCGCGACATCGAACTGAAAAGACACCTGATTTTCCCCGACGGGTATTTCATTCAGCAGCAAAATACCGCCGCCCGCACTCGTCACGGTCGGCTCGGTCGCTGCGGCGTTATTCAAATTTTCGTAGCTGCCCGGCACGTAAGTCAGACCGCTCGGCAGGTCGATGTAAATGCTGTCGCCCGGCAAACTCGCCGCCGTCGCACTAAAACTCACCAAAATTGTTTCCGTATCCGCGCAGCCGACCGCGACATTTCCGCCCGGCGCACTAAAGGAAACCGAGTAGGGCGCATCGGCTCCCGTGACAAAGATTTTTTCGCTTTGTTCGGTAGAAATATTACTCGCGTCGCCGCAGTTTTGTTCGCCGCTGACAAAGTAGCGCAACCGCGAACCCGAAGGGAAATTGCAGTCCGTCAATGCCCGAAAACGCAGCAAAAAACCGTTGAGCGGGGTGCTCGTCACGCCCGGCAGACAGTCCTCCGCTACGGCGGGAATGAGTGTGCTGATTTGCCACAAAGCAAGTCCGGGATTGCTCACGTCCGGGTCGCCGACGGGCGCAAAAGCACCGTCGGTCGGGTAGGCGATTTCCGTGCTGCCCGGCACAATCGACAAGCCCGGCGGCAGGATAAGTTGCAGCTCCGGCTGACAAATCGCCCCCAAGTCCGCATTGAATATTTCGACTTCAAAGAAATCGCTTTCGGCGCAGAGTTGCAGTGCGGCGGCGGGGGCGGTTTCTTCCAAAGCTATTTCGCCCGGCGGCGAAATGCCTTTGAGCGGCAGGATATTTTCGTTGCAAACGGGCGCGGTCGGGTCGAGGTAAGGTTCGCAATTCCAACCGTAGCGCAGCAGCAGATTTTCCGTTACGCAGCTTTGATTATCGGCGATGAGTTGCACGTTGGCGAGCATTTCGGGGGTTAAATTTCCGACTTGAAAAACGCCGTTGCTCTGCGGGTATTCCGTGCCGTCGGCAACGTTGATGAGGGAGAAATTAACGAGTCCGCCCGTCGGCGAAACCGGGTGCAGCCACACGTTTTGTGCGGTGTTCATAGTGTTCAATTCCGACTCATTGATGACTGAAAGCGTCCACCGATTTTTGTTGTCAAAGCTGATGTCGCAAGCCAAAAGGGTGTCGATGACCAAAGCCGGTAATTGCGTGCGCAGCGCGGGGCTGTCGGAGTTGAGCAGCACGGGATTGACGGGCGCGCAGAGGCTCGGCGACAGATTGATTTCGGCGTTTACGTCGAGTGCGAAATTTCCCGTCAGGTCGCATTCGTTGAGAAATTTGTGTTGAAAAAGAAAAATGAAACCCTCATCGACGGCGGGGATTTGCAGATTTTGTAAAGCGAAATTGTAAGTATCGCCGCTTGTCGTCGGGGTAATAATTTCGTTGGTTAAAATATCCGTGCCGTCCTGATAACGGAGAAAAGTCACGCGTGATTCTTCTAAGTCGATGACCGACGGCAGGGTCATTTCCCAATTTTCCAAAACACCCAACGGTCGATATTCAAAGGGGAAAAAGTCCGGCTCGGCGAGTTCAAAACGGAAGAGGTAGCCGCCGGCGTAGTCGGGCGTTTCGCAGGGGCGCAGCCCGAAGGAGCCTTCCTGAATGCGGAAAAGATAACCCGACAGTTCGATTTCGTCGCGCTCGCAGCCGCAGGTAAACAGATCTTCCTCGGCGGGGTTCGGGGTGTCGTAGAGATAGACGCTCGGTGCGAGATTCAAACCGATTTTCGGCGGCAGTTGCCCTTCTTGCACCTGCAAATTATATTGCACTTTGTAATCGGAAATAAGGATAATGCTGTCGCCCTGCGCGTAGCGAAAATTGGCGGGCAAAGCACATTCGTTACCGACTAAACTGTTGACGGAAATATCATAGCCGAAACCGAAAAACGGCTCGGGCAGCAGCGTCGGCTCGACACAATCATAGTAAATATCCGCACTCGCGTCGTAAATCCGTAACTCGACATTGACCGGCACGACGCCCGTTTCTTTGCTGAACAGTTCGTTATTCGCGGAAAAAAACAGCCCGTCCGACCCCATTTCCAGCTCGATGTGACCGTAGTTGAAAGTTGTGGTCGGCGTATCGACGCGCACTCTGCCGCGCAATTCGCTGCGCAGCGTATCGCCCGTCATCGCGCGGAGGCGGTTTGCTAAATCCCAATCAATCGCCCCGTCGGGAAGGTGGTCGTCGTTGCTGTCACCCTGTCCGGCATTCAGGCGAAAAAACTCGTGGTCGATGTCCGTGTAACCGGGAATGATCGTTTCGCAGTAACTCGTCGCGGGGCAATCTTTCGGATAAGACTCGACGGTACATTCAATCAGCGCGCACTCCCGGGGGCAGGTCGGCGTATCGAAAACCGCCGTAAAAATCAGGTCGGCACTCTGCGGCTCGGGAATAATGCAGGCGGCGAGTTCGGCGCAGGAAGTGATAATCGTGTCTTTGCAAAAGACCTCGGTACAACTCTCGGCGCACAAAAACTGCAGGTCGAGCGGTAGCAAAAAATCGCAGTCGAGCGGCAGGGTGTAGGTTAGGTCATAGACCACGGTGCTGTCGGTCGGCGCGGGCGCGACGGTCGGCACCTGACCGCAGGCGGCGAAGTCTTCGTTTTCGTCCAAAACCAAATCGCAGGGCACGGTGACGGAGAGATGAAAAGTACCTTCGGTCAGGGAAAAATTATCGTTTTGCAGTTGGTATTCGTAGGTGACGTTTTCGCCGTCGTTGAGTACGCCGTTGGGGTCGGCTTCGATGACATTTACGGTCGGGTCGAGCAGCGGTTCGGTATCGGGCAGGGCGCTGCGCGGCTCTTCCATATCGACAAAAAGATTGGCGGGCGGCGGGCAGGGCGTAAAATAATCGACTTCGTAAGACCAACCGCCGACGGGTTGTTGGCATTCCGCGAAGCGACAAAAGTAGGTGTCCCAAAGGATGTGCAGCGAGTCGCCGGCGGCTAATGCAGGAATGGGAATTTCTGCGAAACCGGCAATAGACACATCATTTTCACACGCCTCAAAAGAAGAAAGATTAAAAAAATCGGCGTTCGGGTCTTGG
This sequence comes from Saprospiraceae bacterium, assembly GCA_020629965.1. Lineage (GTDB taxonomy): Bacteria > Bacteroidota > Bacteroidia > Chitinophagales > Saprospiraceae > JAHDCG01. The sequence continues at coordinate 5,262 of JAHDCG010000021.1, forward strand.
GTCGTGCCGGCATTTTCGAGGAGAAAACTTTCGCTGTCCATCCCGAAATTTCCGATTTTGACAATCATATCCAAAGCCTCGCCGTTGCCGTCATTGACGATTTTGAGTATCTGCGGAAAACCTGCGTTGCCGCACAGACAATCGGGAGCGGTGACGGTGGTTTCGTAGCGCAAAGCGGGCGTTGCGTCGCTTTCGGCGTATAGGACGTAGGCAAGCGTTTCCTCCTGCACGCATATTTCGCCGAAACAGCCGTAACTCAAAGTAATATCGGACACCGAACTCAACGGCGGCTCGATACCGCAACTCGTGATTTCGATAAATTCGGTGATGACAAACGCGCCGTCTTCCTGCTCGAAAAGGTTGTTGCCGTTACCGATTTGTGTAAAATCCGCGCCGTCGAAAAGCACTTCGATAGTACCTTCTTCTTCGGTAACGACGGTGCCTTGATTAACGGAAATATTCATACCTGCGCCGTAAGCATCGACTAAAGTAAAGGAGGAAAGCGGCCCGTCGAGGGTATTGAGGACGGTGATATTGCGCTGTAAAATTTGTCCGCGCACGCCCGTCAGCACGGTTTCGCTGACCTCGGTGATGACGAGCAGCGGTTTTTCAATTTCGTAACAATCGGGGTTTGCGGTCGTCGTGCCGCCGGTGTGTTGGACTATCACGGAATTGCAGAAAAGCTGCCCCGCATCGACGGCGGCGAGGGCATCGCAAACGGCACGAGCTTGAAAGGTGAAGGTCTCGGTGACACCCGAATTCAGCGTACCCAAACAAAAAACGGGCGAGGAGGCGTTGGCGGTTTGGCAGGCCGTACCGCTGTCGTATTCAACGCCTGCGGGCAGGGCGACGGTGACTTCCGTATCGACAAGCGGCAAGTCGGAGTTATTACTGATTTGAATTTGAAAAGTGCCGGTTTGGCAGACGGAAAAGTCAACGGGATTGATAACGGAGACGGTCTGCGCGGAGGCGGTACAGACGAAGAGCAGCAGAATTGAGGTCAGCTTGAGGATTTTTTGCATGGGATTTGTTCTTTAGCGGGGGAAATCAAAGAACAAAAATAGGCATTGCGGACGGGAAAAGTGCGGAAAAGTGTTTTTTTTGGCGGGAAAGGGGGAGGGTTAGTTCAAGGATACAATCTCAAAAACTTTATTCCTCTGCGTTCTTGTCAAAATATCGGAAGCGTATTCTTGTAGATAATCGTGCAAAATAGGCGGTACACCCGCTTGATAACCGGCGGACTCATCGTTGAAAATTACGATTTTGCTGCTGACCATTTCGCGCAGAGGATTATTTTGAATTAACTGAAAATTGATAATTGCTTTTCTGATGTCTTGCTCGATGTATCTTCTTTTGTGTCCGGTGACGTATTCGAGCAAATTAAGTTTGTTGTCGATTTTAATGACACCGCTGTACCGCAGACCTTTGACGGGTTTGAAATTTTTCTCAAAACTATCCTGATAATGTTCTTGTAAAAAACTGTTGGTTTCCGATTTAAAACGGTCTTTTTCGTCGATTTCTTTTTTCTCACGATAGTCGAGTGAGTAGCTGTTGACGACTCCCAAAATAAAATGTGCCAACTGAAAAACGACCGAAGACAGCAACTCGATACGGTCGGTAGATTGGTAGTAAAATTTATCACCGCTCGCCTCTTTTTCTTTTACCTTATAAAAATCTTTGTAGCGGTCGATTGTTACATTTACAATATCCGAATCCAAATGCAGAAGAGAATGTTCGTAGATTTCCTTTAAGATATATCCGCCGTCGGTCACTATCAATTTGCTGCCTCTTTGCGTCAAGAACACGGAAACAAATTTATCGGTAAGTGTAGTCAAAGGGGTGATGATTTCAAGAGTGTCGCCGTGGCTCTTAAAGCTAAACAGATTACAAAAATCTCTTTTGATAATGTCGTATGTAGCGGATTTATTCATCAAAATCTATATTCTTCAACGGGTCTTTTTCTTTGGTTTCAAACAAGGATTCTCCGTCTCTGATTACGGTTGGATAAGCGTTATCTTTGGTGCAAACAAAACACTCTCGACAGAAAATTTCTGTTCCGACGTTAATGTCTTTTTCTAACTTCTCAACAATCTTCAGATTTTTTAGTTTCGCGTTTTTGTACGCCGTATTATAACCCTGCTCGTCGTAATATTGAAAATGCGGAGTCGTGATTTGGCACAATGACAAAGGCGTTTCCGGCGCTCTGTTAAAATGCGCCAAGCCCGAAGCATCAAAACGAAAAAAGGGTTTGTCGGAAATAGTTTTCGACATCAGTTTCAGACCGTAATACTGCACGTTGATTTTATTTGCACGAATGATGAGCAATAAATCATCGACGACCTCACTTTCAACTACAACGTGTGCGACTTTAGAAGTTGCCTGATTTTTATTTTCTTTCAAGAGAATTTCAGACTTTGTTAATGTCTTTTCTTCAAACCTGACTTCTTTGTAAAGAGCATAATTTTCAACTATTTTATTATTCAGTTTTTCAGGCATTGCAAAAAGTGTTTTGTCCGTTTTATTCTTCGCAAATGTACTGTTTTAGACCGAAAGCGTAAAATAGTTGAAAAGCATCACCCCACCACCACATTAACCATCCGCCCCGGCACCACAATCACCTTGCGCACCGTTTTCCCCTCCAAATGCTTCTGCAAATCCGCGTGCGCCAAAGCCGCTTTTTCGATTTCTTCTTTGCTTGCATCCGCAGCAAAAGTTGCCGTTGCGCGTTTTTTACCGTTGATAGCCAACGGGTATTCGATGCTGTCTTCTTTCAGGTATTCCTCGTTGAGTTCCGGGTAAGTCGCGTCGTTGACCGTGCCGGAGTTGCCGAGTTGCTGCCACATTTCTTCGGCGATGTGCGGTGCGAAAGGAGCTAACAAAACGGTCAAGGGCTGCAAAATTTCGCGTTTGTTGCACTTCATTTTGCGCAAATCATTGACCGCGACCATGAAAGCGGAAACGCAGGTATTCATGCTGAAACGCTCGATGTCGTCGCGCACTTTTTTTATAGCCGTGTGCAAAACCTTCAGTTCGTCTTTGCTCGGCTCGCCGTCGCTGACGGTGAAATTGTCGTTTTTATCATAAAATAAATCGTAGTACTTGCGTAAAAACGAAGCGACTCCGCTGATGCCTTTGGTGTCCCACGGTTTGCTCTGCTCGACGGGTCCCAAAAACATTTCGTACATCCGGAAAGTGTCTGCGCCGTACTGCTCAACGACATCGTCGGGGTTGACGACGTTGTACCAACGTTTCGACATTTTTCCTACTTCGGAATGCGTCATCAGGTGCGTACCCGCCGCGTCGTCTTTTGCGGTGAAAACGCCCTTGTGATAGACACCGTTGCCGCACTCGAAAATCGCGTCTTTGTACTCCGGTCGCCAATCCGTAAACTTTTTAATGCTGTCGATGTCCAGGTAAGATTTATCCGAACCGTACTCGCGCACGTAGTCGATGTGTATCGGAATTTGCGTGTAGTTTTCTGCGTCATTTCGCGCCGCAATACCCGCACAGACGAAGCGATTTACGCCGTCCGTTTTTTCCTTTTCCATGTAAACCGACTCGATGACACCCTGTATCATGCCCTGATTTATCAACTTCTTAAACGGCTCGACGGTCGGCACTAATCCTTTGTCAAACAAGAACTTATGCCAAAAGCGGGAGTACAGCAAGTGGCCCACGGCGTGCTCCGTACCGCCGATGTACAAGTCCACATCTTGCCAGTAATTCAACGCTTCCCGGCTTGCAAAAGCTTCCGGATTGTGCGGATCCATGTAGCGCAAAAAGTACCACGATGAGCCGGCAAAACCGGGCATGGTATCCGTTTCGCGGCGGCGACCGTCGGGGCGATTGACCCAATCTTCGGCGCGAGCAAGCGGAGATTTTCCGCCGGAAGCCGGTTTAAAATCATCCAACTCGGGCAAGGTCAAAGGCAGGTCGTCGAGTGACAGTCCGTGCGCAATTCCCTCCTCGTCGTACTCAATCGGAAACGGCTCGCCCCAGTAGCGTTGCCGGCTGTAAATAGCGTCGCGCAGGCGGTAAGTGATTTGCTCCTTACCGATGTTCAGTTCTTCGAGTTTGGCGATAGCGGCGGCGATGGCATCGGGCACTTCCATACCGTCTAAAAAACCGGAGTTTATCATCACGCCGACCTTGTCGCTGCGTGTTGCACCGGGGTATTTCGATTTGTCGATGACGTCGATAATTTCCAAGCCGAATTTATCCGCAAAGCGGTTATCGCGGTCATCGTCGCTCGGCACGGCCATAATCGCACCCGTCCCGTAATCTTTCAAAACGTATTCGCCGATGTAAATCGGAATTTTGGTTTCGGTCAGCGGATTAACGGCATACGCGCCCGTAAATTCACCGGTCACGGCTTTGACATCGCTTTGGCGTTCGCGCTCGCTGCGGGATTTGACGTAATCTAAGTAAGTGTCGATTGCCGCCCGTTGGTCTGCGGTCGTGATAATATCGACCAAGTCGTGCTCGGGAGCCAAAACCATGTACGTCGCGCCGAAAATCGTATCGGGACGGGTGGTGAAAACCTCCAATTTCTCCGCGTGTCCGTCGATGTCGAAGAACACCTGTGCGCCCGTCGATTTACCGATCCAGTTGGACTGCATTTTTTTCATGGCGTCCGACCATTCCAAATTTTCCAAATCACCCAACAGTCTTTCGGCGTAAGCCGTTACACGCAAAGACCACTGCAACATCGGTCTGCGCTCGACGGGGTAGCCGCCGCGCTCGCTAACGCCGTCTTTTACCTCGTCGTTGGCGAGTACGGTGCCGAGGGCTTCGCACCAATTCACAAAGGTTTCCTTGCGGTACGCCAAGCGGTAATTCATTAAAATTTCCGCTTGTTCTTTCGCGCTCTTATTCTGCCAATCGTCCGCGCTGAATTGTAATTCTTCCGAACAAGCCGCGTCGATATTTTGCGTACCGTGCGCCGCAAATTCATTTTTCAAATCATCAATCGACCGGGCGGTTTTCGACTTGTTATCGTAATAATGCTCGAATAATTGCAGAAAAATCCACTGCGTCCATTTGTAGTACTGCGGGTCGGAGGTCTGCACCTCACGGCTCCAATCGAAGCTGAAACCGATATTGTCCAACTGCTCACGATACCGCGCGATGTTCTCCGCCGTAGATTTTGCGGGGTGTACGCCCGTCTGAATCGCGTATTGCTCCGCCGGCAGACCGAAGGCGTCGTAGCCCATCGGGTGCAGCACATTAAAGCCCGTTAAACGCTTGTAGCGCGAAAAAATATCGGAAGCGATGTAGCCCAACGGGTGACCGACGTGCAGCCCCGCGCCGCTCGGGTAGGGGAACATATCCAAGACGTAATACTTGGGTTTGTCGCTGTCATTCGAGACTTTATAAACTTGGTTTTCTTCCCAATATTTACGTTGCTTTTTTTCTGTGTCGCGCGGGTTGTACATTTGTTTAGACTTTAGATTTGAGACGTTAGATGTTAGATTTTGCCTTTGTTTAGCAGAGAGTTGAGAGTAGCGAGTAAAGAGTTGAGAGTAGCGAGTCTTAGCTCTCGACTCTTTACTCTCAACTCTTTACTCTCAACTTAAATTCCAATGCTTTCTTCACCGTTTTCCATTCCGAGTCGATAATCGAAAAAACTACCGTGTCTCGGAGGCTGCCGTCGGGGTCGATGCGATGATTTCTTAAAATGCCGTCTTTTTTGGCGCCGAGTCTTGCAATAGCGCGACGGGAATTGTGATTGTGAAAATGCGTGATAAACTCTACGGCAATGCAGTCCAATTGTTCAAAAGCATGACGCAGCAGCAGATATTTGCATTCGGTGTTGATGCCCGTTTTTTGGGCACTTTTTGCGTACCACGTGTGTCCGATTTCTAAACGGCGATGCGCGTGATTTGCGTGACAAAAGCGGGTCGTACCGATAATTTCGTTTTTGCTTTTATCGACTACGGCAAAAGGTAAAGCCTCGCCGCTCGCTTGAGTTTGGAAAGCAAAATCCAAGTATGCGTCGATAGTTTTTTCGGAAGGAACGCTTGTGTACCACAAATTCCACAGCTCGCCGTCGCTTGCCGCGCGGACTAAATCATCGCGGTGCGCGGCTTGCAGCGGTATGAGTTCGACGCGTTTTCCCGTCAAAGTTATCGGCTCGAATAAAGACATTTTTGGCTTTTAAAAGTTCCCGAAAAGCGGCGCAAAACTAAGGAAATAAAGGGTGACGGGGAAGGGAATTGTGCGGCGGTAGTTATATTAAGTTGTAAATGACGATTTTTACTTTTTTTGTTTTGTTTAGCTTATCGACTGAAGTCGATGCTACGGTGCGGGTTGAGTAACGGCGACTTTTAAGTCATCATAAAGTCGATTGTTCTTATTCAACCTGAAGGTCGCCGTTACTGATGCGTAAATCATAACCGGTCAACAACAAATACAAAACCCCCAAAACCGGCGGCACCACAAACACCACCGAAGTCAGAAAATCGCTGTAGTACGCGCCCTCGCTTTTGACGTAAGCGGTCAGACCGACCCAGGCGAGGACCGTCAGCAGATAGAGGACGCGAGATTTGTATTTTCTGAAAAATAAAAGAAAAAGTGCGCTGAGGACTTGCCACGCACCGAAAGGCAAGAGGAGAAAAGCACCGTCCACAGAGGGCAGATTCCACAGGGCGACGGCGGCTAAGATGACTTGCAGGGTTAAATCTGCGGCTAAAAATTTTCTTGAATTGAGCACACTTTTTAAATTTCCGTGTCTAAAATATCGGGGTTCGGTTCGGGAGTTTTGAGTGCGAGATAATCGCGGCGCGTGATTGTGAAATACCATACGCCGATGCCTGCCGGAATTAAAATAAGGAACAGAAAAACGAGCGCTTCCCGAAAAAAATCACTGTTAATCATGATGGTCGTCATCAGGCCCCACCCCAAAACCGTGACAAGGTACGGAATTCTTTTTTTATCGCCGTAGCCGAGTACCAAAACGAGCGCACTGATAACCTGCCACGCGCCGAAAAACGGTAACAAAATTAAACCGTAAAAGACAAAACACAGGGCTAAAGTAATGCCGCCGAAAATGGTTTGAAAGTGAAAATCGAAGTTGATAAATTTTGGCGGTAGTTGCATCAGGTTTGAATTTTGAGTGATGATATTGCTTGTTTCCTCCGTTCCTTCACATTACACGCAAAAAACAAACCGTGGTCAGATTTAGTTTCATAACTTTCAGTAAAAATTGAAAGTTTATTTTACGGTTGAAATTCGGAACGAAAAAACAAAGCCTTTCAATCCACAAATAAACATTTCAACTATTTGACAATCTTTCCTTATTTTTGCCGTCGCAACTATAAAAATAACGGCAGCCGGTCTGTCGTAAAAAGATAAATATCATGGGAAGAGCATTTGAATACCGCAAGGCGCGCAAGATGAAACGCTGGGCGGGCATGGCAAAAACGTTTACCAAAATCGGTCGTGAGATTTCGATGGCAGTCAAAGCGAGCGGTCCCGACCCCGATAATAATCCGCGTCTGCGTGCCGCTATCCAAAACGCAAAAACGGCAAATATGCCGAAAGCGAACGTAGAAAATGCCATTAAAAAAGCCTCGGAAAAGGACTCGGAAAACTACGATGAGATGGTCTATGAGGGCTACGCGCCCAACGGCATCGCAGTCATCGTAGAGACGGCAACGGATAATCCGACGCGCACGGTCGCCAATGTACGCCACGTTTTTTCTAAATACGGCGGCTCATTGGGTACGCAGGGTTCGGTCGATTATATGTTCGAGCGCAAGGGAGTTTTTACCGTAAAAAAAGGCGAAAACGACATCGAAGAATTGGAGTTGGAATTGATTGACTACGGCTTGGAAGAGATTAAAGAAGAAGACGGCGATTTGATTCTCAAATGCGATTTTATCGACTACGGAAACTTGTCGAAAGGTATCGACGAACTAAAATTGGAGGTCAAAGAGTCCGGCACGGAGCGTATTCCGATGCACTCGAAGTCGCTGAACGACGCCGAAACGGAGGAAGTTATCACTCTTTTGGATAAAATGGAAGAGGACGACGACGTTCTGAATGTCTTTCATACGATGGATATGGAGGGGTAAAAATCTTTCTTGCCAAAACAAAAGCCGTATTTTCAAGAAGAAAATACGGCTTTTGTTTTTACGTCTTTACACATCGAATTTCATATCGAACTTCTGCAAAATCTGCTGCACCAAAGGGTTTTCCTCATTCATGCGCAGCAGTTTTTCTTTATCCGTCATCGGTTTTTTCGGCTTTTTAATTTCGGGCACTTTGCTTTTGTCGATTTCGAGACTGCGGCTGAGCAGCGGGCGACCGAGTTCGGTGCGCAGGTAGTCCATAATATCGTGCTCGTTTTTCAGCGTATTTTCCGCTAAAGGCGAGGCGACAATCATGTGCAGCTTATCCTCGTCGAGCAATTTTAAATCCGTCGCGCGCATGATATTTTGCAGATTCGCGCTCTCACAGTCGTCGATAAATTTTTGCCAAACCGCCTTAACTATTTCGATATTCAGCGGTTCTTTCTCCTCTTCTTCTACCGCTTTCAGCTTTTCCTCTTCCTCTACTTCGTCCTCTATATCGTCCAAATTCATAGAAAAACCACTGCCGCCGCCGAGCGATGCAGGCTGTGCGGGTTCGGGTTTTTCTTCCCGGGCGGCGGGGGGCGTTTCATCGTTTTTAGCGGTCTCATTTTGCGTCTCGGCGGGTTCGGTTTTGTAAACCTGCTCGCTGTCCTGCACCAACTGCGTCGCCGGGGTTTGCGGTAACTTTTCGGTCGAAGCGACCGGAGCCGCGTCGTTTACGTCAGCCGTTTTTTTTTGCGGCGGCATCGCGACGGGCATGGCAGCGGCGGGGGAGGCGGCACGGGCAATGTAGGCGGATTTTATCAACGCCATTTCGGTGTGCAGCCGTTTGTTGCGCGCCGTTTTATAGTTGATGTCGCAGTCATTCAGAATGCTCAAAGCCGAGAGAATGAAGGCGGTCGGCGCGAGATTTGCCTGCTGCCGGTAGCGTTCTTTGAGTTTGTCGCTGACCTCCAAAAGTTGCAGCGTTTGTGCGTCTTTGCAGACCAAAAGGTTGCGCAAATGCTCCGCTAAACCGTTGATGAAAATATCGGCTTCAAAACCTTTGCGCAAAATGTCGTCAAAAATGAGCATCAGGCGCGACACGTCTTCGGTCAGCAGCGCGTCGGTGACTTTGAAAAAGTAGTCATAATCCAACACGTTAAGGTTGGTGATGACGTCTTCGTAGGTGATTTTGTCGTTAGAAAAAGAGACGATGCGGTCGAAAATAGACAACGAGTCCCGCAGGGCGCCGTCCGCTTTTTGGGCGATAATGTGCAGTGCGTCTTTGTCCGCGTCGATGCCCTCTTGCTCACAAATGCCCTGCAAGTGACTGACCATCGACTGCACTTGAATTCTTTTAAAATCAAAAATTTGACAGCGCGATAAAATGGTCGGAATGATTTTGTGTTTTTCCGTCGTCGCTAAAATAAAAATCGCATACGGCGGCGGCTCTTCGAGGGTTTTTAAAAAGGCATTAAAGGCAGCCTGCGACAGCATGTGCACCTCGTCGATGATAAAAATCTTGTACTTGCCCTGCTGCGGCTGAAAGCGTACCTGCTCGACCAACTGACGGATGTGGTCCACGCTGTTATTCGACGCGGCATCCAACTCCATGATGTTAAAGGAGGCATTTTCGGCGAAAGATTTGCAACTGCTGCACTCGTTGCACGGCTCGTATGTATCGGTCACGGCGAGGCAGTTCATCACTTTGGCGAGAATGCGCGCACAGGTGGTTTTGCCGACACCGCGCGGGCCGCAAAACAAAAAGGCATGTGCCAAATGGTCGTTTTGCAGAGCGTTTTTCAGCGTCTGCGAAACGTGTTCCTGACCGACGACATCCTCAAATCTGTCGGGGCGATATTTTCTGGCGGATACTACGAAATTGCTCAAATTATGTGTAGATTGGCGAAGGTCACGGACTGACCTTCGAGTTTTTTCTGTAAAATTGCGGAAAAATTTCTCTCTGTGTCTTGCTGCTTTGAATGTACGAAGATACACTTTTTTTCGGAAATCGACGACTTCACATAAAGGACATTTTACCCGCCGCAATAGTTTGTTAAAAGAAATTGAAAAATACTTAGTTTATTTTTTAAACTAAGTAGGGAGCAGTGGGTTTCTATTTTAAATAAATCGAGGGCGGAAGTCTAAAATCTAAAGTCTAAAATCTAAAGTCTCAACCACATGAAAATCACCTTAGCGCAACTCAACTTCCTCATCGGCGACTTTGAGGGCAATACCGATAAAATGCTCGCCGCCGTCGCGCAGGCAAAAAAAGAAAAATCGGATATTATTGTTTTTCCGGAATTGTCGGTTTGCGGGTATCCGCCGCGTGACTTCTTGGAGTTCGATGACTTTATCGCTAAGTCGGAAGCGGCGGTTATTAAATTGGCAAAAGCCGCGCAAGACATTGCGATTGTGGTCGGTTCGCCGGTCAAAAACCCGGTGGTCGAGGGGAAGGATTTGTACAATTCCGCACTGTTTCTTGTTGAGGGAAAAATCAAGCACATTCAACACAAAACGCTGCTGCCGACCTACGATGTTTTTGATGAATATCGCTACTTTGAGACGGCTACCGAGTGGAACATTGTCGAGTACAAAGGCAAACGCATCGCGCTGACGGTTTGCGAAGACATTTGGAATATCGGCAACGAAAATCCGCTGTACCGCGTCTGTCCGATGGATGAAATGATTGACCAAAAGCCCGATTTTATTTTAAATTTGTCAGCTTCACCGTTTAGTTATAAGCAAGCGAACACCCGCATTCACATCATCAAAGCAAACGTAGAACGCTACAAAATTCCCGTTTTCTACGTCAACTACGCCGGGGCGCAAACCGAGTTGATTTTTGACGGCGGCAGCCTCGTTGTCTCGCCCGACGGAAAGGTTTTTGACGAGATGAATTATTTTGCAGAAAGCATTAAAACCTACGACCTCGAACAGGTGACGGAAGGCGGAAAAGACCGACCGCAGCCGAAAAATAAAATGACGCTGATACACGATGCCCTCGTGACGGGCGTACGCGATTATTTCGGAAAGTTAGGATTTGAAAAAGCAATTTTAGGACTGTCCGGCGGTATCGACAGTGCGGTGACGGCGGTTATTGCCGCCCGTGCCCTCGGCGCGGATAACGTGCGTTTGGTGCTGATGCCGTCGCAATATTCCTCCGACCACTCGGTAAACGATGCGCGCGAATTGGCGGTAAATTTGGGCTGTCAGTACGACATAGTGCCGATTGAGGAGGTGTACCAAAGCTATATGCAGAGTCTGAAACCGCACTTTTGGGGCAAAGAATTTAACGTGACCGAAGAGAACCTGCAAGCCCGGATTCGCGGCATGTTTTTGATGGCTTTTTCCAATAAATTCGGAAATATTCTGCTCAATACTTCCAATAAAAGTGAAATGGCGGTCGGTTACGGCACGCTGTACGGCGACATGTGCGGCGGCTTGTCGGTTATCGGCGATGTGTATAAAACGGAGGTTTTTGAACTGGCGCGCTACATGAATAAGGACGGCGAGGTCATTCCCGAAAATACCATTACCAAGCCGCCGAGTGCGGAACTGCGACCCGACCAAAAGGACAGCGACAGCCTGCCGGACTACGCAATTTTGGATGAAATTCTGCACTTGTACATTGAAGAAAGACAAGGGCCGAAAGAAATTACGGCACGCGGTTTTGACGAAAAATTGGTAAAGCGCGTCCTGCGTCTGACGAATATCAATGAGTTTAAAAGACACCAAACGGCACCGGTTTTGCGCGTTTCGCCGAAGGCTTTCGGAATGGGACGCAGATTGCCGATAGTGGGGAAGTATTTGGCTTAATTTTTTACGCTGATTGGTTAAGATTTTTTAAGATTCTACGCTGATTTGCTGTTTTAACTTTTGCAAAAAAAAGCCTGTTTACCTTTTGAGAAATCTCATCGGTAAACAGGCTTTTTTGTCTTTTAAAGTCGCTTTGGGAAGTCTAACGTCTAAAATCTAAAATCTAAAATCTCACCTCACATATCATGCTTCTCCCAATAATTCTGATTTTCCGTTTCTTCCAATAAAGTCAGGTAGTTGATGTAGCGCAATTCGCTGACTTCGCCGGTTTCGACGGCTTCTTTGACGGCGCACTGCGGTTCGCTGCGGTGCAGGCAGTCGCCGCCGAATTTACATTCCGAACTCAATTCAAAAAATTCCGTAAAATTGTGGGCAATGTCTTTTGGGGTCAGGTTATTAAAGGAAAGCGTCTTGATGCCCGGCGTGTCGATGATGCTGCCGCCGAAGGCCAATTCGTGCATTTCGGCAAAGGTAGTGGTGTGCTGACCCTTGCCCGAATGATCGGAAATTTCGTAGGTAAAAATATCCAAACCCGGCTGTACGGCATTGACGAGAGTGGACTTTCCGACACCCGACTGACCGGCGACTAAAGTGATTTTGTCTTTTAAAATTTCCTTCAATTCTTCCAATCCGGTCCCTTTTTCCGCCGACACCAAACGAACCGTATAACCGATTTTTTCGTAGATGCCTTTGAGGTAGTTGTACATTGCCAAAGCGTCTTCGTCGTAAACATCCGCTTTGTTGAAAACGATAACGGTGGGAATATTGTAAGGCGCGGTCGTCAGCAAAAAGCGGTCGATGAAACCCTGTTTGAGCATCGGCTCGACGATAGTCATAATAATGACCGCTTGGTCCACGTTGGAGGCCAATAAATGTAACTCGTGTTTTTTGCGCGGTGATTGACGCACGACGTAATTTTCGCGCGGCATTATTTTTTTGATAATGCCGATATTTTCGTCTTCTTCGTAAGAAACGTCCATTTCTACGATGTCGCCGACGGCTACGGGATTGGTGATTTTAACGTTGTTCAGGCGAAATTTTCCGACGATACGCGAGCGCAAAACCTCGTCCTCTTCGGTCTTGACCCAATACCATTTGCCCGTAGATTTAATGACTGTTCCCTGCATTTTTGCTTTTGAAAGAATTTTTAAATTGCTGTCGTAAAAACCCAAACTGCGCCGAAAGAGTTCAAACTTGTCCGCTTTTCCGCAAAGTACGCCGCTTTTCTTTTATCAGGGGCTGACAAACCGGTATATTTGCGGCGTATTTGAATTAAAACACAACCCAAGCAGGTTTACACAATTGTTTACTCGTTAGAAAATAAGTAAGATGTTGACTTCCGCTCTAAACGACTAAACGACTAAACAACTAAGCGATTAAACCTGCTCAACACCCTTTAACCGACCGCACCGGCATGACGAATAACCAGCTGCTCCCTTCTTTTCAAGAAGCAAAAAATACGGGTAAAAAGAAATTTGCCGTGCTCATCGACCCCGATAAAATGAGTATGGGCAACACCGACGAAATTGTCAAATTGGCGGTCGAGGCTCGGGTCGATTACTTCTTCATCGGCGGTAGTTTGATTGTCAATAATATGCTCGATAACTGCCTGACCGACATTAAAGAGCGTTGCGATATTCCGACGGTACTTTTCCCGGGCAATAACTTTCAGCTCAGTTTTCGCGCCGACGGCATTCTGTTTCTCTCGCTCATTTCCGGCAGAAATCCCGAATTACTCATCGGTAATCACGTCCTCGCCGCGCCTTACCTCAAAGTCTCTCCTCTGGAAGTCCTTTCCACCGGCTACATTTTAGTCAACGGCGGCATCGACACCACGGTGCGCTACATCAGCAACACCAATCCCGTGCCGCACGCCAAAGACGACATCGCCCTATGTACTGCCCTCGCCGGCGAAATGTTAGGACAAAAACTCATTTTCATGGATGCCGGCAGCGGTGCCGAAACGCCGGTCAGCACGAGTATGATTGCAGCGGTGAGTTCCGCGATTTCCGTGCCGCTCATCGTCGGCGGCGGCATTTCTACGCCCGAAAAAGCGGCGGCAAACGTCAAAGCCGGCGCGGATGTGATTGTGGTGGGCAATGCGATTGAGAAAGACCCCGGGTTGATACGGGAGATTGGATCGGCGGTGCATGGATAGGTGGTAGGTGGTAGAAAGTTTTCTCATAAATTTCATAAAATGACTAAAATAAACGGCATATCAATTAACGAACTTCCTTTCCTCAACCTTCATTTGGTTGGTGAATTGTTATTCGAGGAATTTCCCGTGACAACATTGTATTCGGACAAAAGCGGAACGCCGATAGTCAAAGAATGGATAGATTGCGACGACACACACGACAGATTTTTCTATTTTCAAACTACTAAAGAGAATTTAAAAAAGTTCATCAACGGAAATTTGAGCCAAAGAGATTTTATTGAGAATACTGCCGATAATTTCACATTCATTTCAGACGAAAAAGACGGGAAATCGGTTGATATTAAAATTGTTTCTTCCACTCGCATTCCTCAAGAATATCTACCCGAAACCGACAATTTTTTCAAAAAGCGGACGGCGTACAAACTCAGGAAATTATCGATTATTTTGGTTTGAACAGTACAAAGTTTTCGTTTACTCCGGCGGTAAATGATTACCGAGTATCCGTAAAAAAAGTCTGAACACCTCTCACGATGTTCAGACTTTTACCGGTTAAAGCAACAGCAGCGAAAAATCAGCGGCAAATTTTCCTACCGATTTATCACATTCTTAAACCTCGGGCGCGAAGGCGTCACGTCTCCCAATCGCTCCTTTTTCGCCTTTTCGTAATCCGAATAATTTCCTTCAAAGAAAGTCACCTCCGAGTCGTTTTCAAAAGCAATAATGTGCGTTGCAATTCTGTCCAAAAACCAACGGTCGTGCGAAATCACCAAGACACAACCCGCAAAATTCAAAATCGCATCCTCCAAAGCTCGCAAGGTGTTGACATCAATGTCATTCGTCGGCTCATCGAGTAAGATGACGTTGCCGCCGTCTTTCAGCGTCATCGCCAGGTGTACCCGGTTGCGCTCCCCGCCGGAGAGGACGCCGACTTTTTTCTGTTGGTCGCCGCCGCTGAAATTAAAACGACTGATGTACGCCCGTGCGTTGATCGAAGAACTGCCGACCTCGATGTTATCGTTGCCCTGCGAGATAACCTCGTAAATGGATTTTTCGGGCAAGAGGTCTTCGTGCGTTTGGTCCACGTAAGAAAGGTGTACCGTTTCGCCGACTTTGACCTCGCCTTTATCCGGTTCTTCCTGCCCCATAATGATGCGAAACAGCGTACTTTTCCCGACCCCGTTGGCACCGATAATGCCGACAATGCCCGCACGCGGAATGGAAAAAGTCAGGTCTTCGTACAGTAATTTATCGCCGTAAGCCTTCGACAGTCCCTGCGCTTCAATCACCGTATCGCCGAGGCGCGGCCCCGAGGGAATATACAATTCCAGCTTGCGGTCGCGCTCAATGCCGTCTTCCTGCGCCATTTTTTCGTAAGCGTTCAGACGGGCTTTACCCTTCGCCTGACGGGCTTTAGCATTCATGCGCGTCCATTCCAACTCGCGCTTCAGGGTGCGGCGGCGCTTGCTTTCCTGCTTTTCTTCCTGCTCCAGTCGCTTCTCTTTCTGCTCCAACCAAGACGAATAATTGCCTTTCCACGGAATGCCCTGCCCTCTGTCCAATTCCAAAATCCAACCCGCCACATTATCCAAAAAGTAGCGGTCGTGCGTCACGGCGATGACCGTACCGGGGAAATTTTGCAGGTACTGTTCCAACCAATCGACACTCTCGGCGTCGAGGTGATTCGTAGGCTCGTCGAGCAGCAAAATATCCGGATTGCTCAACAGCAAACGACACAAAGCCACGCGCCGGCGTTCTCCTCCCGACAGCACACTGACCGGCACATCGCCTTCGCGGCAGCGCAGCGCATTCATTGCGGTTTCGAGGCGGTTGTCGAGTTCCCAGGCGTTGACGTGGTCGAGTTTTTCGGTGAGCTCGCCTTGCTTTTCGATGAGTTTATTCATCTCGTCGTCGCTCATCGGCTCGGCAAATTTGAGGTTAATCTCCTCGTATTCTTTCAACAAATCGACAATCGGCTGCACGCCTTCTTCTACGACTTCGCGCACGGTTTTACTGTCGTCGAGTTCGGGTTCTTGTTTCAAAAAACCGATTTTATAATCGCCGTCAAAATACAAATCACCCTGAAAGTTTTTGTCTTCGCCCGCAATGATTTTCAGCAGCGTCGATTTACCCGAGCCGTTGAGACCGAGTACGCCGATTTTTGCGCCGTAAAAGAAAGAAAGCGAGATATTTTTGAGCACCTGCCCGCCTTGCGGAAACGTCTTATTGACGCGGGACATGGAGAATATTATTTTTTCGTCTGCCATAATTAAAGGTTGTAAGGTTGAGAAGTTGTAAAGGTTGGGGCTGACACTTAATGTCAGATTATACTCCGGCTACTCACAGAGTGACTCAAAGTCTAATGCAATTATTTGTTAGTTTCTGACAGTTATGTTGATTAAGAATTGGGAAGATTTTACGAAGTAAAATCCAAATCACCCCGAAAGCTTTCGGGGTCATAAGAATCACCCCCGACAACTGTACGGGGTCAGGTTAAAAAAGAAAACTATCAAAGTTTAATAAACCGTTCCATTAGTTTTACAAAAGTCACAAATGCAGTCTAAAATCTAACGTCTAAAATCTAAAATCTAAAATCTCAATATTGAATACCCGGAAAAAAAGCATCCTTTAAATGTTCGATTCTGATGTCATTTTCGTTGACGTAATGCACCGCAAAAACATCGAAACGAAAATCCCAATCGTGCTTGATAATGCGCATGTAACCCTGCGCGGCTTTGGTCAGCAGCTTTTGTTTATGCGGCGTGACGGAGGCCTGCGGTGCCGAAAAATTATTGCTGCGGGTTTTGACTTCGACAAAAATCAGCGTGTCGTTTTCTTTGGCGATAATGTCGAGTTCGGCGCGTCCGTGTCGCCAGTTGGTTTCCAAAATCGTACAACCCGCTTTTTGCAGATATTCGACGACGGCGGCTTCGCCCGCATTCCCGATGTCCAAATGTTTTGCCACGTGTAGGTTGCTTTTTTGTAGGAACGCGAAATTACTAAAGTTTTCGGGAACGGGAAGAGGATTTTTTTACCGCCCCGCAGCATCGACTTTAGTCGATAGGCTAAATTGAATTTGGAAAAACATCAAATCCTGACTTTTCTTCGGAACGCGACGGTAAGTCATCGCCGTTTTGATTAAAATTAAAAATAATATAACAAAGCCCGACGTTTGTAACATTTCCGGGTTTTATCCGCGTTCCTGCTTTCAACGTAAAGTTAATTTGTATTTTTGCCAGAGCCTGAACTAAAAACTCCGCGTTCCTCTCGCGCAACGGCGAAAATTTCTAACACAGCAGCCATGAAACATACACAAATTATCATCTTTCTTCTCGCTTTCTCCGGCATCCTTGCCGCGCAAAGCGGCGACCGCTACGCTTACATTGACAAATACAAAGATATTGCAATCTCGGAAATGGAACGGGCGGGCGTGCCGGCGAGCATCAAATTGGCGCAGGGCATTTTGGAGTCGGCGGGCGGTACGAGTTATCTGGCACGTAAGGGAAATAATCACTTCGGCGTCAAATGCGGCAGTCGTTGGACGGGTAAAAAAGTGTACCGCAAAGACGATGATTACGATGAAAACGGAAGATTACGCGAAAGCTGTTTTCGTGCTTATAAAAATGCGGAAGCCTCTTACATCGCGCACTCTGATTTTTTGCGCGATAATCCGCGCTACGATTTTCTTTTTCGTTTAAATCCTTACGATTACAAAGCCTGGGCGCGCGGGTTGAAACGCGCCGGCTACGCCACTTCCGCGACTTATTCACAAAAACTTATCACCGTTATCGAGACTTACGAATTGGCGCAATACGACCAAATGAACGCCAACGACGTCATTGCCGATAACAGCGAAACCTACGAAGAAAGACTGCAAGGTATCACTACGAATAACGACGTAAAACTCGTCTTGGCACAAGAAAACGAAACGCCGCAGCGCATCGCCGACCGCACCCGCATTCCCGTCCGCAAAATTTTGAGATACAACGAAAAAATCAGCGACCCCAACCAACGTTTGGCACGCGACGAGCGTGTTTATCTGCAATCGAAACGCGACGGTTTTCGCGGTCGCAAAAAGTACCACTACGTGCAGGCGGGTGAATCGATTTACGACATCGCGCAACTGTACGGCGTGACCACCGACCGCCTCCGCGAGCGTAATCGCATCGACGACGGACTCGAAGCTGCCTTCGGCGAAAGACTGAAACTGCGCGGCTTCAAAATTTTCAAAAGCAAAACCCCGAAGACAATCCGCAACGTCAATACCGCGCCGCCCGTCATCATCGACCCGCCGCCGGTGCGCGACAATACCGACGAAGACCGCGACGAAACCGCCGGCTCAAACAATAACTCAAACACCCCCGACGCCGACAATATCGACCCGATACTGCCGGCAAATACCGGCGGTCGCCGCCCCGTACTCACGAGCGACACGGGCGAGCGCGACGAAAACTTTTACCCGCCGCCGCCGGAACCCGTGCCGCCCGTCACCCCCGAAATCAAGGTCAACGACCCCGACCCGGTCTATGTGCCGCCGACGAATACTAATCCAAACCCAAACCCAAATCCGACTCCTGCGCCGAGTACAGCCTACCACACCGTCGATACCGGCGATACGCTTTACAATATCTCGCGCCGCTACGGTCTGACGGTGCAGCAACTGATGACGCTGAACGGGATGACTACCACGGTTATTCGCAAAGGACAGCAACTGCGGGTGCAATAAAAAGTAACTGTTTGGGCACCCGGTTAGTGTCGGACACTTAACCCGAACACAGGCCCCGGTTTTAGCGAATTTAACCGGACCTGAGCAAAAGTAGTGTCCGACATTTGTAATCGACCGACAAAGCAACTACAATAAAAAAAGTCCCTCCGAGCGATGAGCAAGGAGGGACAAAATCCCAAAAACCGAGTTACTAAAGTTCTTTTGGCGGTGGACGGTTTTACGGTGGACGGTGGACGGGCGCGTACTTCTCGGGCGAAGGATTGATTTTTAATTATTTCATATTTCTCCGGGGTAAGACGTTGCAGTGCAACGTCTCTACGAGGGTCGGTACGTAACAGCGGTGCAATTTGCGTCACCCCAACCGCCCAACTCCCCAACCCCAAAACCTCTCAACCTCCTACCGCGTAAGTATCATCCGCTTCCCGACTTTCCCTTCCGTCGTCACCAACTCATAAAACAGCACGCCTTTTTGCGGCAAATCCGCTGCTTGCAGCATAAACTCTCCGTAGCCGGCGGGGGCTTGTCGCGCTTTGGTCAGCAATAATTTTCCGCTGGTGTCGAAGACGTTGAGTCGAACATCATCCGCTTGCGGCAGCCAAAAACCGACAGCGGTTTCGGTGCGGAAAGGGTTGGGGCGATTTTGGTAAAGCAGCACGCGGCGGTCGGTAATTTGCTCGCCCGTTGCGTCCGTGAATTGCAGATTGATGTCGAAAGTTTCGCCGTTTTCGGAGTAAGCCGCAGCGGGAGTAAAGCGCGAACCGAGGTTCACGGCTTCACTCAACGCGCCGGCTTTCCGCGCTCGGAAGTTTACAGAAAATAAGAAGGCGTTAGTGTTTATAGTGCCTGTCAGGGCTTTATCCCAACTACAGGTAATCGCACCTTCTCCCGTTTTGCGCAGTCCGAAATTATTTCTTTGGTGGCTTTCGCCGGGTGTTAAATTTATAAATTCGAGCAAGTCCGGGTCGAAGTCGAAAGTCATTTGGTAAGCGAATAAATCCGCCGGACTTTCCGCGAAAATTTCTACCGTCACCGTTTCTCCCGCCGCAAATTGCCTTTCTTGTGTGCGGAAATTTATCGCTTTATCGCTTCTCGCATCGCCCTCGTCATTCGTCAAATTATTCGGAGTCGCCGAGCCGTTGAGGTCGCCGATTTTTACGGCAATGAAATCGTTTTGCATCGCGCTTTGATTGACCGCCGACAGATTGACCGACTCGGGGAAAATCTCCGCCCACGGATTTTCCGCATCCGGGAAAGCATAATTTGCGTCGATGTATCGCCACGCACTGTTATCGGGAAAATCATCGGTCAGTTGCAAAATAAAACTGCGCAAAGCAATCGCATCGGCGGTCGTGACGGAGCCGCTGTTATTCACGTCGGCGGCAATGAGGCGGTACGGACTCGTAATCGGCTGCGTCGTGAGGACATGCTGACGGATATAAATAATGTCCCAAGTCGTCACGCCGTTGCCCCAATCGTCGCCGCTCGTCGGGGTCAGATGATAATTTTCGCCGTAAGCAGCTTCCGTGTATTCGTAATGCCCGGCGGCGTCGGTCACGGCTTCGGTCATATCCGCACTTTCGATTTCGACGGCGACTTCTTCGGCAAACTGACCGTTTTCGGTGGCAATCAAACCGGCAATCATAATATTTTGCGGGCAAACGTTTTCGTTGTCCTGTACTTGCAGCGGAATGGTGCAGGAGCCTTGATTGCCTGCTTCATCGGTAACAAAAAGCGGTAAATCAATCATGTTTCCGACATCTTCACAAGAAAATTGACGCTCGGTATCGTTAAGGTCGGCTGAAAAGGACAAGGTCAAATCCGCATTTGCGGAGCAATTATCAAAACTGCCGGGCGTGCTGATTTGCTCGGCAAAAAGGCTGATGGTCGCATCCGCCGCCAACTCGATGTTGATGCCGCCCGGGCAGACCGCCGTCGGATTTCCGCAATCATTTACGAGGAAAATAAATTCGCATTCGGTCGTATTGCCGCAGTCGTCTTTGATTTTGTAAGTAATCAAATGCGAGCCGACAGGGTAAGTATTGCCCACGTTGAGACCGATGCCCGATGCCGCGCTGCCGCTGTCCGCGATGCCGTCCGCATTGATATCGACCGTCCAAAACACCTCTAAATCTTCCGTTGCGGTACAGTCGTCGCTGTACGTTATCGTCAAATCCGTGTCCGTTGCCGCGCAGTCATTTTCGTCGCTGCAAAAAATCAAAGCGGACACGGGGCAAGAGACGGTCGGCGCGTCGGTATTTTGAATAAAAATTGACTGTTGGCACTCGAAATAACCGCCGTTTTCGGGATTGCCGTCAAAAATGCAGGGGTCGGTGATGACCCAAGTTCTGATAATTTTCACACAAAAATCTCCCGAGCCGGGTAGGCTTACGTCGCTGTAATCCAAGGTCGTTTCTACGCAATTCGGCGCGTCGATTTCGGGCATGCCCGTGATTTCGGGTTCGGTATTCGGGGTGCAACCCGTCGCAATAAAATCTTCGGGGCAGGTAATGTCGTCTTCCGTCAGTAAATCCGGCGGTAAGACCAAAATCGTTTGCGAGCAAGTCGCCGTATTGCCGAAGCCGTCGGTTGCCGTGAACGTGCGGATGACCATGCCGCCCGCGCAGTCGGTCATGTCGTTGACCTCGACGGTTACGGTCGGTTCGCCGCAGTTATCGATGACGGTGGGTTCACCCTGTGCGTCGATGTCCGCATCGCAGGAAACGGTAACGTCGGCGGGACAGACGATTTCGGGCATTTCGTTATCGACGACCGTGACCGGCGCCATGCAAATATTTTGGTTGCCGTAGCAGTCCGTGACTTGCAGGATAACCATGGTTTCCTGACCGACATCGGCACAGCAAACTTCGACGGACTCATCGAAAAGCAGGTCGTCGGGATTGCCGCAGTTGTCTTCCATACGCGCAATGAGCACGCTTTCCAAACAGCAATTATCGAAGCTGCCGTTGTCGATTTGCGTGACGGTAACTTGCGCGATGCCTTCGGTCAAAGTCACGATAGTCGTCAGGTCGCAAACGGCAATCGGCGGCAGTTCGTCGATGATGGTAATAATGGTGGTATCGGTCGCGGAATTGCCGCAGGCGTCGCTTGCCGTGTAGAGAATGGTGTCCGTACCGATAGTCAGACCCGGCTCGGAAATCATGCCGCCGTTGCCGCTGATGATGCCCGTCGAGTAGCGCGTAATCCACGTAATTTCCTCGGAACAATCGACTGCCGTAGCGGGCGGAAGTTCAAAAATCGCCACGCAATTTTCGTTAACAGAAACGGTAAAATCGTCGGGGGCGGTGACGAGGGGCGGGGTGTTGTCCGTGATTTCGATGCTTTGTGTGCAAGTGAAAGGATTGCCCGCAGAGCCAATCGGTTCGCACCAATTATAGACCGACCAAGTGCGAATAATTTTTTGGCTGCCGCTGCACATCGGAAAGTCTTCGTCGGAAATACTGACGATAATATCGCAAAGCTGACCGTCGCCGGGCATCAGTTCGTAAGTCTCGCCTTGATAAGTCACAGTCGGAAAACCGGTGACGGCGGGCGTTAAATCGAAGTCCGTACCGGCGATACATTCCGCCGTAAAATCAGCGGGACATTCGATGACCGCTTCTTCAAAATCAATGCGCTCGACGGTAATAATTTGCTCGCAGGTACTGCTGTTGCCGAAAATATCGGTAGCCGTCCAAGTGCGAATGATGCGGCGCGCAAAAGTCGAATCACAGCCGCCGATAAGTGTAGTATCTTGGTAAAAGGAAAAGAACTCCGAGCAGTCGGTAAAAGTCGCATCCGGTGCGTCGCCGCCTTCGCTGACGGGGTCGGAGTTTTGCAGACAAGTGAGCAAAGTATCGGGGCAGGTGACGACCTGCGGTGCCAATTTATCTTCAATCAATGCATTGCCCCAACAAGAATTTCCCGTAGCGACCTCGACGACGCTGAACATCACGGTTTGCCCGATAAAGGCAGCATCGATGGTGACGGTCGGCACGTCATTGACGAGGAAAGTATAGTCGGATTGACAGACGGGGCCGCCCTGCAAAAGTCCGTTGGCGGAGAGGGTATATTCACACATTCCGTCGAGCGAAATATTGAGATTATCGTTGCAGACAATCGGTCCGCCGCTTTCGGCCGCGCCGCTGACGGTAACGTTGAAAGAGCAGGTTGTTGTAGTTGCGGAGTCACTGATTGCGTAACTCTGTACGGTCGTGCCGTTGGGAAAAACGTCGCCGGAGGTCAAGCCCGAGTCGTCGGTTTGCGTGACCGTATCGCCGCAGTTATCGCTGCCGGTGACGGTGTAGGTGACGACTTCGTTGCAGTCGCCTTCCTCCAAAGTAACTTCAATATCATCGGGACAAGCGAGGGTCGGCGGGCTGTCATCGGCGATAGTGACGCGGGTTTCGCAGGTGCCTGTCGTGCCGAGGTCGTCGGTAATGCTGAGGGTGACGATTTGCTCGCCGACATCCGTGCAGTCGAACTCGGTGCGTGACAAAATACGCTGCGCAACAGTGCAGTAACCGACGGTGCTGCTGCTGTCGATTTCGTTTAAAGTTAATGTATAAGAACCCGTTGCATCTAAGTTTTTGGTAACGGCAAAAAAGCAATTCATGTCGGGCGCGGGCGACTCGTTTGCGTCGGTTAAAACGCTGCCGCTGCCGTCCGTGATTTGTACGACGGCATTTTCCAAGCGATAGACCGTGCCGTCGTTGGTAAAGATGCCGGTCGTATTATTCGAGCTGCTGCTGCCCGCCTCGCCGGTAAAAGTGAAGCAGGACAGATTGGTAAATGTGCCGTTGTTGCTGATGTCGTTGCGGTTGAAAAAATCGCCTTGATTTTCTACGACTCCCGCTGCGAGATTGTCGAGCAGTCCGGTATTTTCTACGTTGAAAGTGCCCGTGTTGCGCAGTGTACCTTCGTTGTTGACAGTACCGAAATTGGCTAAAACTCCCGCGCCTTCATTTTCCAATATGCCGCCGTTGTTGATAAAGCCGCCGCTGATGTTGTCAAAATTTGCGGCATTGGAAATCGTGCCGTCGGTAAAATTGGTGAGCACGCTGTTGTTGTCGAAGTCGCCGGTAATTTGCAAAACGCCGCCGTTATTTATGGTCGAAAAATTGATAGTCGTGCCGGCGAGATTAAGCGTATCCGTATTGGAAACCGTACCCGTGAAGGAGTTGGTAAACAGGACGGAAGAAGTAAAAACGCCTCCGTTTTCGATATTGACGAGGTTGGAAAAAGTGCCGCTGCCGGAGAGGGAAATTTCGCCGGAGTTGGCAAGCAGCCCGTCGTTATTGAGGTTGAAGCCCGCTAAATCTACGGTCAGTATTCCCGCATTTGCAATCGAATAATCGAAAACCGTATTTCCGGTCAAGGTCAAAACGGGAGTGCCGCCGGCGGGTATCGTCGCGTCGTTGCCCGTAGCGGGAGTGTTGTTAGTCCAATTTGTTGCCGTATTCCAATCGTTGTCGGTCGCACCTGTCCAGGTAGTTTGCGCCTTGATTGAAAACATAAATAAGCAGCAAAAGACCGCCGTGAGGAGGGTCGATTGTGTCATGGGAGTGTGTAATTTTTAGCGAGACATTGTAAGTATGCCTACTCGGTTTCATAGTAAAAACAAAAAAGTAACTGCGCCGACGGAGGCAAAATGCTCGCGGCAATAAGGGATTTATCCGACCAAAGCGGATGAAAATTTTTCAGACAGGAAAAGGACAGGAAAGAGGAGACCGTTAAATTCGATTGACGTACACGAGAAAATTTCTTTTTAGGGAAATTTTCTGCGTGTGCGTTTTTCTCATTCGCGGAATTAAAATGTGCCGGCGTAAAACTGCCGGTGATTCACATTATTTTTTTACTAATGCAAAGGTAGGGGGCGAAAAATTTCAATGTGTACCGGCATTTCGGTATTTTTCGGATAGCGTTTTTTTGTGATATTATATTTGAATTTTTATAAATTCAAGGGAGGTAGCGGCAAAGCCTTTAAACCACCCCGCGATTTTTATAATTCCAAATCGACTGCAACATTCGCCCCATAAAAACCAAAACCGCAATGACCGAACCGACACCGAAAAACATCATTTCGCTGCGGATATAACCGACAATACCCGCCAACTCCGCCTGCGGCAGATTACCGACCAAAGCCTCGGGGCCTTCTTCGTCCATGAAGGTTTGAAATTTGTTGATTTGCTCGACGAGCAAAAACAAACCGTAAATACCCGCAAAAATCAAAGCCGTTTTGACGACCTGTAACTTTGCCAGCCAGGTATATTGCAGCAAAAAAATGTAGCGCGTGCAGGTAATGAAAACCGCGATAAAAACAAGATTCGGTACCAAAAAACGGTAATCGGGTACGACGCTGATAATCGGGTAAATGACCGCCGCCGCAATGATGGCGGTGGCTACCCAAAACAGAAATTCCAAACCGAAATATAAGGCGTTTTTGTTCATGCTCATTGAGAGGTTAGATTTTAGATTTTAGACGTTAGACTGCCTGCAACCTTTTACAACTCTTACAGCCTTTTCAGTCCTTCACCCGATTAAACGCCATTGCTTTCAGCATCCAATCGGGGAGGGGTTTTTCGGGGGCGCGTTTGCGCAGGTCGAGATACCAGCCGATTTTTTTCAAAATCGGAATTTTATAGGCTTCCACAAACTCGATGAGGGCGCCGTCCGGGTCTTCGATGTAGGAGAAGTTACCGGCTGCCTCGCCCATGTCGAACACCGCGCGGTCTGCCTGACTGTCCACGGTAAACGGATGACCCGCCGCCGCGCATTTTTCGCGCATGCCGTCCATGTTTTTGATGTCGAAGCAGAGGTGAATAAAGCCTAAATCGCCCCACATTCTGTCTTTAAAAATCGGACGCGGCGTGTGTCCTTCGAGGACTTGAATGAGTTCGATTTCGCTCGCACCCAACATCCGACTGAAACTGCCGACGCGCGGTTGTGAATGACGCAGCAACACGCGACGTACTTTCACCTTGCCGCCGGGCAGCGGTGCGAAGTCCGAAAAGCTACCCGTTTTATCGTAAACGACGGTGTCGTAGCCCAACAGATTTCCGTAAAATTCTTTTGACCGGTCGAGGTCGGAGACTCCGATAACCGAACCGAAAACGCCGCCCATTGTTGCGCTCGTTTTGCGAAACCAACTGTCCGAATGCACGACTTCAAAGATATTTCCGTAGGGGTCTTTTAGGAAAAAATGGTCTTTGCCTTCGGGGGTTTGACTGACTTCGCCGAGCAAGTCCAAGCCCTGCGCTTTCATCTGTGCGTAAGCGGCTTTGACGTCGCGGGTTTTCATTTTGCAGATAAAAAAACCGAGGTCGCCCGTGCGCAGCTCGAAGTCGGCGGGCTGCGGTACTTTGCTCGTGTACTGCCAAATTTCCATACCGCCGCCGCCCTGTGCGCTGAGTGCGAGTACGGCGTGACGGCTGCGCGGCTCGCCGCCCGTATAGGGCAGCATGAGGTTGGCCTCCGCCGCTTCGTCGAAAACCGGAATGTCGGTTTGAAAGGCTTTGCGGTAAAATTTCCAAGCCTCATAAACGGCGGGAATACCGATGCCCATTTGCTGAATGCCGGAGATGAAAGTTTTTTGCATGGCTGTCGTTTTTATTGTTTTTCGTCTTTTTTTACCTCTCCTTCTTCCGTTTTGCGCGGCGGTTTTTTACCTCTGATTTCTCGTAATTCACAGGCATCCCAAACCACAATCGTATGGTAATAGTATTTTTTTGCCAATTTTTGGTGCGCCTCGTATTCGCAAATTAAAACCGTGTCGCCGGGGTTAAACGCCTGACTGATTTGCTTTTTGATATTGTAACCGCGTAAATTGAATGCCTTTTTATAAAAAAGCGCGTGAGAGTTATAGCCGCGATGATTGATGATGTAATTGTCGTATTGCGGATAGCGATTCATAAACTCGCCGATTTTCATATCGTCGCCGTCCCACTGCGAGGGTTGCGGCAGGTAGGTGCGCTCGATGATGGTCTCCGTATAAGGAAGCCCCCAAAAGGCAAGAACAAAAAGCAGCAAAAAGGGAGTGCTGCCAAATCGCAGTTCACGACTTACCAACCGGTCTTTAAGGCTTTGATAAAGACGTTCCAAACCGAAGGCGACCAACATCGCCAAACCCGGAAAAGCCGGAGATTGATACCAGGGCAATTTAGTACCCGCCGACGAGACGACAAGCATAAAGATCAGGCAATTGAGCGTCAGAAGTTTGGTCAATAAGCGCACCCGCCCGCCCGTTTGCCATCCGAGGTAAATACCCAAAGGCAGAAAAAATGCCCACGGGCTAAAGCGTTCATCGCCGAAAATCCAATTTTCGAGGTAATGATACCAAGGGTAATCGTGCCCGCCGATAGCAGTCATAAAACGCCCGCCGATTTCTTCCTGCCACACCATTGCGAGGTAGCCGGGGTTGTAATGATTACGCAGCAGATAAAAACTGCCCACGAGAAAAATTACTCCCGCGACGGCAAACCATAAGTGTTTATTTTTCAGAATGCCGATAATTCTCTTCTCAAAAACCGCAAACAAAAAAATAGCGGGCATGGAAAAACAAGCAGCGATACTCTTCGTCATAATCGCCAAAACGGCCATGAAAGCGGCGAGGTAAAGAAACTTCGTGCGCCGAGGACTCTCTTTTAAAATAAAAAAGCAAAAGAAAAAAAGCAGATAAGCATTTTGAAAAAGCAGCAGCAGCACCTCAAAATCACCCGTGCGCGTGATGTGTGTATTGGTAAATCCTGCGGAAGTCAGTAAAATCAAGGACGCAAAAATACCGATGAGCGGCTTTTTCAAAACCCGATGCGAAAAAACGGTCAGCATCATCAGTGTACCCAAGCCCGCAATCGCCGCCGGCATCCGAATGGCCAACTCATTGTAGCCCAACAGTTTGATAAAGAAAACCTGACACCAAATCAGAAAGGGCGGTTTTACTCCGAACATATCGGGCTTGCCGTCATAGTGCGTTACCAAAAAATTACCGTTGGTAGCCATCTCTATGGCATTGACACCCCGGCGCGCCTCGTCCCACATCCGCAGCGACAGGTAGTCCAGATGGTGAAACAGCGGAAAGTAGCAAAGAACCGCAAAAAGGAAGAGTAAAAAGAGAGTGCGCGTTTTCATATTTTACGAAATTGAGCGCAAAAGTAGGGATTAGTCGGTAGATTTTTCTTGTTTCTCCACAAAATACATATCTACCTCTCCCTTGTTTTTGACTTCCGATTTGCCCCGATGCTCACAAGCAAAATCGTCTTTAATCAACTCATAAGTCGATTGTGAAATGTTGACCCGCCCGACCTCGCCGTGGCTTTCCATGCGTGAGGCGATATTGACCGTGTCGCCCCAAATATCGTAGGCAAATTTTTTGCTGCCGACAATGCCCGCCACCACCGGCCCGGTGTGCAGCCCGATACGCGCCTCGAACAGCGGGCGATTGAGCAGGCGACGCTCCTCGGCGTGCGTGCGCATAAATTTTTGCATTTCTAAAGCGGCCTCGACGATGCGCCGCGCGGCCTTCTTTCCGTCGTCCTGCAGACCCGCCGTACACATGTAGGCATCGCCGATAGTCTTGATTTTTTCCAGTTTAAATCTGCCGGCAATGTCGTCAAAAGCCCGAAAACAGTGGTCGATTTCGGCGACGAGTTGCTCGGGTTCCATCTGCTCGGCTATCTTACTGAAGTCCTTGAAATCAGAAAAAAATACCGTCACCGTTTCGTGTCTTTTGGCTTTGGCGGTACCGTTTTTTTTGAGTTCTTCGGCGGTCTGCGCGGGCAGAATGTTGAGCAGCAAGTCTTCCGAAACCTGCTTCTCCGCTTCGAGTTCTCTCGTCCGTTCTCTGACCTGCGCTTCCAGAGTTTGCTCCCGTTTTTGTATCAAATGCAAGCGGTAGCGCATAATGCCGAAAACCAACGCCGCCGTCAGCAAAACGCACAAAACGATAAAGGTCTTGGTACGAAAAAATGCTTCTTCGACTACCAGCGGAATGCGCAATTCTTCCGCCTCCCAATCGTCCGTGCCCGCCGCGCCGCGCACCCGAAAAACGTATCTGCCGGCCGGCAAATTACTGTACCGCGCCGAGTTTGCCTTTGCCGATTCCGACCAGTTTTTGTCGTGTCCTTCGAGCAGGTAAGAGTAGCGATTTTCGAAAGGATTATTAAAATCGGAGAGCGAAAAGTTGAAAGTGAAAAAGCGGTCGCGCCAGGAAATATCGAGTTGACTGTCCGGTTGAATGCCCGCCGAAAAACGCACCAAACTGTCGCGCAATCCGTCGTATTTAGCGAAACCCGTCAGCATGACCCGACTCTTTTTTTCGGACTTACTGCGCAGCAAATTTTCGTCGGGATAAAATGCCGTCACGCCGTTCATGCCGCCGAAATACAACCGCCCGTCCCGTGCCGCCAGTGCCGAGTTGCGGTTAAATTCATTGGCGGGCAAGCCGTCTTTTTCAAAGAAATTATCAATTTGATTATTGCGCAGGTCGATACGCGTCAGCCCGTTATCGGTCGTTGCCCAGGCGATGCTGTCGCTTTCCGCTAAGACGGCGTTAATGAAATTGTTCGGCAGCCCGTCATCGACGGTAAAATGCCGGGTGCTGTCCGCCGCCGGGTGCAGCAAATCGAGACCCGCTGCCGTGGCGACCCATACGTTTCCGTCCGCATTTTCGTAGGCACCGAGAATACGATTTTCGCTCAGTGCGTTCTTTTTTTCGCCCGCCGTGTAGCGTTTGGTGATTTGCCCGGCGCGATTCATGCGCCACAGACCGGAGGCATTCGTGCCCAGCCAAAAGTCGCCGCTGTGCTGCCCTTTGTGGAGAAAAGTAATCTCTAATTCGATGTCTTCCGCCCAATTTTTGCCCGCGTATTCGATTTTCGTTTGTGTGGCGGGCAGGTATTGGGTCAGGCTGTTTTCGTAGCCGAACCAAAGTTGATTTCTGTCCGCGACCACCACGCCTTTATCCTGCGTGCGGTCAAAAAAAATTGTGTCGGTGTGCAGCGTAGCGAGGTCGATGCGCAGTCCGTTTCCCGTCCACAGCGCACCGTCGGCGTAGGCGAGACCGAAGGGCGGATGCCGATAGTTGTTGCCGGGAAAAAGCGGCATGAGGACGCCGGTTTCCTTTTCCAGTTTGTGAATCGAGTTGTAATAAGTGAAGTAAACATTGCCCGCCGCGTCTTCGCACATGCCGCGCATACTGCAAAATCCGCTGCTGCAATATTCGTTGCCGTCATTGAGATAATTGGTAAAAAGGCGGTCGGAACGCGCGATTTTGATGGCTCCCAAGTCCGTAGCCAGCCAAACGACATCGCTGCGGTCTTGGTAAATTTGGCGATAATTCGGTGCGTATTTCGTGGTTTGTTGGATGAGGGAATTGCGGTCATACAATTCTTCGGTTTTTTGGTTGTATTCCAAAAGTACGCCGCGCCCGCCAAACCAAAAATTACCGCTGCGGTCGATAAAAAAATTGTGAATGCCTTTTTTTTCGGTCAATAAATCGGAAACGGGATGTCGCGTAAATTCGTTTTGCTCGGAGGTTTTGCGAAAAAATTGACCGCCTTCCGCCAGCAGCCACAGCGTGTTGTTTTTAGTTTTTTGTAAATGTAAAATGCGCGAATTGCCCGCGTCGCCGTCACGAAAAGGAAAGGTTTGGTAGGTTTGTTTTTTAGAAATCAGCAACGTATCGCCGCTTTTCCGAAAAGTAAAAAAGCGCAGTTCATTTTCCGCCGCGCCGACAAAAATCGTGTCTTGCAGCACGACAAGCGGATGCAGCGCATATTTGCCCTGCAGTTTTTTCAAATCCTGCACAAAGCCCTTTTCGCTGACATAAAGCAGACGACTTTCGCCCGTTTCCTGCTCGAATGCCGCGCTCAATACACCGCCTGCGAATGCCGTCAGATGGTACGCCGTCTGCTCTTTACCGCGCGCCGCAGCCCGGTTGAGTTTGATATTTTTGCGCAGCTCGGTTTTGACATCGAAGAGAGAAATCTCGTTGGGGTGCGACAGCCACAACTTACCGTCGGGCGCGACGAGGGCATCGGAAATGTAGTTTTGCGACAAGTCTGAATTGTCCGCTTTGTAGTGCAAAAAATCGTAGCCGTCGTATTTATTCAATCCGTTGACGGTCGCCAAGCGTATAAAACCCGCGCTGTCCTGCTGTATTTTGGTGACGTCGCGGTGCGAAAGACCCGCCTCGAAGCCGAAAATTTCAAAAGAAAAATTATCACTCTGCGCGGCGGAAGGTACTGCGGAAATTGTCAGAAGAAAAAGCGATATGTAAGTCTTGAGTGACATTAAAGGCAAAGATAAGTAAAAGGGCGTTTTTGTCGTGTTTTTTAAAAAACGGTGGCTGTCGGAAAAGAGCGGGGCTGATTTTTTTAGACTTTGCGACGCAATTCCTGCGAGGTAACCCCCGAAAAATAAACCGGATTTCAGGATTTTTTTTAAAGTCAAAATCAAGATATGTTTCTCGCGCGAAAATTTTGCACCGACAAAGTTGCGAGAATACCCGAATAATTGAGAGATGCTGCTTACGAGTCGAATAGGGTGAAATGTTATTTTGCTTTTTCGGACATTGCCTTTTCTCTAATCGAAACAAAAAAAAATACTTAACTTTGTAATTAACTTAACCTAACTTACACTCCGTAGCAAAGGCAACTTCGGTTTTTGCTTTGCCGCATAACAACTCTTAACGATGCAAAAAACAACTCTCTCTTTCCTCATTTCTTCGATTATCTTTTTAGCCGTTCCTCTGTCTGCCCAAATTTACATCAATGAATTTGTTGCTTCCAATTCTTTCGGTATCACCGATGCGGCGGGTGAGCAGGAAGATTGGGTCGAAATTTACAACGCCGGCAGCGCGCCCGTCAATTTAGCCGGTCACTATTTTACCGATGATTTGAATGAGCCGACACTGTGGCAAATACCCGGCGACAATCCCGCCGCCGTTACCGTGCCCGCCGGCGGTTATCTCATTTTTTGGTTTGATAAAGACACCGACAACGGCCCAACGCACATCGACGCAAAACTCAGCGCGGACGGGGAAGACGTCGGACTTTTTGCCCCCGACGGCAGCACCCTCATCGACGGGCTGACCTACGGCGCACAGACCGTCGATGTCTCTTTCGGGCGCAGCAGCGACGGAGCGAATGATTTTGTTTTTTTTAATTCTCCGACGCCCGGCGCGGCAAATTTTACCTCCGGCGGCGCACAGGCACAGCCGCCGACGGCTGATACGGCGGGCGGTTTATTCAGCGGCAGCGTTTCCGTCGGTTTGACCTCACCGACGCCCGGCGCGACGATTTACTACACCACCGACGGCAGCGAACCCGATGCCTCCGATAATGTGTACAACGGAAGTTTGCAGTTTTTTCAGCCGACCGCGCTGCGTGCCGTTGCCGTATTCAACGGCGGCATCCCGTCGGAGATTATGACCGAAAATTATTTGGTGAATGTCAACCATGCTTTCCCCGTCGTTGCGCTGACCGTCGAACCGGATGATTTTTTCGGACCGGAGGGCGTTTACACCCTTTTTGAAGAAGACATAGAAGTAAACGTCAACGTAGAATTTTTTGATACGGACGGCACGACAGGTTTCAATCAGGTTGTCGAAACGGAAATTAACGGCGTTTCAACGGCCGGTTTCGGACAAAAGTCTTTGGCATTAAAAGCAAAAGGCAGTCTCGGTGATGCGACGATGAGTTATCAAATTTTTCCCGACAGCGATTTTGAAGAATACCGCAGCCTGATTTTGCGTAACTCCGGCAACGATTATTTCAACACGTATTTCCGTGATGCGCTGGCTTCTTCGCTCGTGGCAGACATTGACGATACCGATGACATCATTACGCCGCCGCTGATTTACGGACAGAATTATCGCCCCGTAATTGCCTATATCAACGGTGAGTACACGGGTATTTATAACCTCCGTGAGCGTAGCGACAAACGCTACATCCGAGCAAATTTCGGTTTGGATGATGACGAAATCGATTTGATTGAAAATGAGAGTGAAGTCAAAGAAGGCGATATCGAAGCTTGGAACGAATTGCAAAATGAACTTGCCTCTACCGATTATGCTGATGCCGACAACTTCGCACAACTCGCCGAAAAAGTCGATGTCGATGCTTACCTCGACAATATGGTTTTTAACCTGTACATTGACAATCAGGATTATCCGGGTAATAACAATCGCCGCTTCCGCGAGCGCACGGCGGACGGAAAATGGCGTTGGTTGACTTATGATTTGGATTTCAGTATGGGTTTGTACACTACCGAGGGTTGGGATACAGGTTACGCTTTCGATAATTCTTTAGAGCGTTGGATGAATCCGACGGCTTTCAACTGGCCCAATCCCGAATGGAGTACCCGCCTTTTTACCAACCTTTTAGAAAACGAAGGATGGCGTACCCGTTTGATAAATCGTACCGCCGATCAGATGAATATCTTGTATCGTCCCGAGCGCATCACCGAGCGTATCGATGCATACTACGAAACGTATCAACCCGAATTTACGCAGCACAATAATCAATGGGGAAACCTGTGGAATCAGGCGGCAAGCGCGCAAAAGATGAAAAATTTTGTGAATGACCGACCCGCTTTTGTCCTTGATATGTACGAGGCAGCCTTCGCCGAAATAACGGGAAATACACAACTGACCGTCAACGCCGTACCTGCAAACGGCGGGAGCGTGCGACTCAGTACCCTGAACTTACGACAGGAGTTTTTGCCGTGGTCAGGCGTGTATTTTACCGGCGTGAATATTCCGGTCACGGCGATTCCCGAGCCGGGTTTTGTCTTAGATTTTTGGTCGGGTGCGGCTGCGGGCAATGACTCGGAAATTGACATCAATTTAGGCGGTGCGGCAAATCTGACCGCACATTTTACCCAAGGCTCGACGCAAAATATCGGCGTAGTCATCAACGAAATCAACTATAATTCCGCAGATGAAAGCAACTCGGGAGACTGGATAGAATTCCACAATCCGACCGGTCAAACGGCGGATATTTCGGGTTGGTATTTACGCGATGAAGAAGATGATTACTTCGTTTTTCCGCAAAATACATTCCTGCCGGCGGGTGGTTTTTTAGTTTTGGTCGAAGACTTGAATGAATTTACCGCAATTTATCCCGGCGTCTCGAATATCGCGGGAGAGTTCGGTGACAATTCGCCTTTCGGTAAAATGAAACTCAGCAACGGCGGCGAAAATTTGGAATTATACAACGCCGCGCAAACTGTCATCGATGCCGTAAATTACGACGACAGCGCACCCTGGCCCGAGGCTGCGGACGGTGACGGACCGACTTTGCAGTTGACTGACCCGACATCCGACAATGCAAATGCGCAAAGTTGGACGGCCTGTGCAGCCACTCCGGGTACGACCAATAACTGTGACGGCGGCGGTACTCCCGTTCTGCTTTCGCAAACAATCGACTTTCCGATTATCGGCGATAAATTGACTACCGATACACCGTTTTTCGTGCCGGCGAGTGCGTCTTCGGGTTTGCCGGTTACACTAACGGTTCTTTCCGGTCCCGCCTCCTTCAGCGGCGGCAATTTAGTATTGACGGGTGCCGTCGGGCAAGTCACGGTGCAGGCCGTGCAGGGCGGAAATGCGGACTATAATCCCGCCGCACCGGTCACGCGCACGTTTAATGTTACGGAGGAAAGCACGCCGACCGAGCCGCAGGATTATTGCGTTTCCGCAAGCGAAGCCCCGTGGTTTGAATGGATAGCGCGGGTACGCTTAAACGACCTCGACCACAGCAGCGGCAAAAGCCAATATTCCGATTTTACCAACCAAACCGTTACCCTCGCCGCCGGACAAATGTATAACCTCACCTTGACCGAAGGCATCAGTTATTTTACCGAAGATGTGTATTGGCGCGTGTGGATTGACTACAACCGAGACGGTGTTTTTGCGACCGGCGAAACGGCGTATTCCGGCGTACTTTCCGGTATTGCAGACGGCACACCTACGGCGGATGCAGCGGGTCAAATTTCTGTTCCTGCCGGCGTGACCGGGGGCACGACGAGAATGCGCGTCACCATGAAACGCGGAGCTTATGCCACACCCTGCGAGACTTACGGTTTCGGCGAAACGGAAGATTACAGTGTGGAAATTACGGGCGACGGCGGCGGCGGTACACCCGTGCAGTTGACACAGAGCATTGATTTTCCGATTATCGGCAACAAACTGAATACCGACGCCCCCTTTACGGTAGCGGCGAGTGCTTCGTCCGGTTTGCCGGTCACGCTTACCGTACTTTCCGGTCCCGCTTTTTTCAGCAGCGGTAATTTGGTGCTGACGGGCGCCGTCGGACAGGTCACGGTACAGGCGACACAGGTCGGAAATACAGCTTACTTTCCCGCTTCCGCGGTCACGCGCACATTCAGCGTGACGGAGGAAAATACACCGACCGAGCCGCAGGGTTATTGCGCCTCCGAGGGCGAGTTTCCGTGGCACGAATGGATTGCGCGGGTACGCCTAAACAATCTCGACCACAACAGCGGGAAGAATAAATATTCCGACTTCACCGCACAAACCGCCAATCTTGCCGCCGGGCAAACACACGAAATCCTCCTCACCGAAGGCATCAGCTATTTTACCGAAGAGGTGTATTGGCGCGTGTGGATTGACTACGACCGCAACGGTATTTTCGACAACAGCGAGACGGCGTTTTCCGGCATTCTTTCGGGCGTAGCAAACGGCACCCCGACGGCGGATTTAGCGGGGCAAATTACCGTTCCGACCGGCGTAAATCCCGGACCGACAAGAATGCGTATTACCATGAAAGTCGATGCGTACGCGTCGCCCTGCGAGACTTACGATTTCGGCGAAACGGAAGATTATACGGTCAACATCACGCCCGGTTTTGCGCCGTTGTCGCTCGAAGTTTATCCCAATCCTGCGGGCGCGACCTTCTATGTAAATGCACGACAAGATGCAGGAAATGCGGCAACGCTGCAAATACTCGACGCGCAGGGTACGACGTTGCGCGAAGAAAACTTTGTCCATTTGCCCGCCGCCCCGATTGCAGCGGAGACGGAAGGGTTGCGACCGGGCATGTATTTCGTGGTGCTGCGTGCGGCAGGGAAGCGGGTGCGCGCGGCGCGAATTTTTGTGGAGAGGGGATTATGATACTGAATAAAAATAACACCTTTTTCGTGCCTTTATGTCCGCAATTATTAAATGCACAAAATCAGCGTTCCGACCGAGGTGCGGGATTTTGCTGCGTTCAGTAAATTTTATAAAATCATAATGAGTCAGCGTAGCGAGTCATTTTCCTTGCCGGGTAAAAAACAGTGAAATTGAGAAGACGGAACGGATTTCGTTATTTTAAATCCGTCGGAGGCGGGAGATAACAGGCATGAGGGACATTCTCGCGCCAACGGGAAAAGCCAAACGTGGTGGTACGCTTGACTTTTTCCTCTTTATTATGTCGTTACGGCGGTCGGAGACCGTATCGACGGTGCGGATAGATTTTGGAAAATCTACCGAGCGGTTTCGACGCGCTCTTGAAAGCGGAAGACTCCGCGCGAGCGGTCAGGTGCGCCAAAAGCGTATCGCGTTTTGCCGCGTCGTCGCTGCGCACGAGTGCCATACCGATAGGAGTGCGCAGTTTTTTGTCGGCGGCGTAGGTGCTTTTCATGACGAGCAGTTCTTCTTTAAGTTGCAGATAACCCGCGAGCCGAATGAACATATCGCGGTGCGGTCGGTCGGCAGCGATGACCGCCGACAGTTGCGCGATACTCTCCTCGCCGAAGTCGGAGGGCTTGAACTTGCGCAAACCCTTGGCGATACGCTCGGTGACTATCGAAGAGGCGGTCAGTGCCGCAGTGAGCAGTTGATAAACCGCCCGCTGTCTGCTGTCCGCCGAGGTGTGCGCCGCTCCTATTTTTGCGGTCAGACCGACGGCTTCTTTCTGTACTTTCTCGTTTTCGTCGCTCAGGTAGGGTTCTAAGGTTTTGATGACCGCCGCGTCGTTGTAGTATGCTTCCTTTTTGTCTTTGGGGAGATAGCTGTTTTGGTCTTTGGCTATGGCTTTGAGGTGTTTTTGGATTGTGGGCGCGGGAGTTTGGGCTTGGAGGGGGAGGCAAGCTGCTATTAGGAGTAAGAGTAATGTCGTTTTTATTTTCATGTTTTTTTGTTTTTGGCTTTTGGGGTGTTTTTGTTTCAATAAATTGTAAAAATCAAGGATTTAGTGTTAAGTCAATATATTACGATATACGACGCGACTGAAAAAGTCTATTCAACCGACTAAGATTAAAGTATAGTCCCCGGTCGTTTTTGAATTTGTATTTTGTGTTCATTTTTAGGTTTTTTGCTTCCGTTGGAGGCGGGGTTGTTTGAGGCATGAGGTACAACCTTGCGCCAACTGAACAAAAATATCATAAACAAAACGCGTTATGTAGTATTTTTTTTCGATACTTCTACTTCCTTAAATAAACACCCTGTAATATTAGCATTCTGCAGAATTTCCTTCATCTCTTGAGAAACAAAAAGTTTAGACGCTGTTTCTTTAATTCTAAATATTTTAGTAAAACCTTCTTCAGGAGCACTTAAAACTATTTTTCTTACTATTCCCCGCGAGTTAGGTTGACTACGGAGTTTTCTAAAAACAGACTTTTCAGTATCACAATAATCTTTAAGTATTTTAAAATTTAGTGTGTAATAGCCTTTAAGATAACTTACTTCTTTTTTTATTTCTCCTTCTGAATTGTAATACTCGTGCGAGTAAGTTTCATCCAGCAACGTCATTGGAACTAAATCAAACTCATCTTCACTTGACAAATTTGCTATATCTACAAATTTTTGACTTAAAACGGGAATACTCATGTCATTTGCAATAAAGTCATATTTTGTAACAAGGGACAAATTTGCTCTTGCATGCAATTCCTTTTGATTAAATGCAGATTGATTTGAATTTAACCTTAGTGATAAATCTATGTCTTCTTTCTTGAGCTTATGAACAGACATATAATCATCTATACACTGACTGAAATCAACTTTTAACAAAAAACATTTTTCCATATTAATTTAATTTAGAAGATGTCCAATTTTTTAAAATATCACCTGCCATAGACTCTATATCATCCAACATATCTATAATTTCATCATCTAACAAATTTCCTATTTGATTAGTTGAAATTCCATTCTCAAATAAAACATCATCAATTAAATCATTAATTTCTTGATTGTAATCAGGATGACTTCCGTTGTATGTTGGAAACAAATGAGCGTCACTCACGGTATTTCCTGCTGCGTCTGTAAAATCCTCAGCAGTTTCTGCTAAAAGCTTCCCATTTGAAACTCTATCTACATCATAAAGCTCTCGAATTATTGCTTCTTGATGTAGTGGACTGTTTTGTGCAACATTGGAAGGAACGATATGATGAGCTTGATGATTTAAAGGAATAGGATTGTTTATAAGCATTTCTAAACGACTTCTCAATAACCCATTGACAGCTAACCTTTGAGCATCTGTATATTTTACAATTTGACCGCTGGCATCAACCATAAAACGAGGTGTATAGTAAACGTTCGGTAAACCCCATATTCCCCATCCAAAACCACGCCCTCATCTTTGCATCAAAGTTCACCAAAAGCAACGAAAGATGCAAAAAGCAAAACCTAAAGGTACCTACAATCTCGCCAAAATGCGCTCCGTCGTAGCGGGCTACGCCGACTTTGCAGGAACAAAAAAAGACTACTGCGCCCGCCTCGACCTCAATGTACACACTTTCGACTATTGGCGCAAACGAGTCCGAGCCGCCGAGTCACCGACCGAAAGGAAGAACCCCGCCTTACCTGCGTCACAAAAATTTGTCGAACTGCCGCCGCCGCCCCCGCTGCCGGCTACCGATTTCGGCACGGTCCGCGCCGTCTATACCCTGCACCTGCCCGACGGCAAACGCCTCGAACTGCCCCTCTGCACTCCCCCCTCCGTATTGACTCACCTGCTCCAAATCTCCCTGTGATGTTTGCACTCACCGCCGCCCGCCGCTTTTTTCTCTACCGCCCGAGTTGCGATATGCGCAAGGGCTTTCACGGTCTGAGCGGAGGGTTGCGACCGGGCATGTATTTCGTGGTGCTGCGTGCGGCAGGGAAGCGGGTGCGCGCGGCGCGAATTTTTGTGGAGAGGGGATTATGATACTGAATAAAAATAACACCTTTTTCGTGCCTTTATGTCCGCAATTATTAAATGCACAAAATCAGCGTTCCGACCGAGGTGCGGGATTTTGCTGCGTTCAGTAAATTTTATAAAATCATAATGAGTCAGCGTAGCGAGTCATTTTCCTTGCCGGGTAAAAAACAGTGAAATTGAGAAGACGGAACGGATTTCGTTATTTTAAATCCGTCGGAGGCGGGAGATAACAGGCATGAGGGACATTCTCGCGCCAACGGGAAAAGCCAAACGTGGTGGTACGCTTGACTTTTTCCTCTTTATTATGTCGTTACGGCGGTCGGAGACCGTATCGACGGTGCGGATAGATTTTGGAAAATCTACCGAGCGGTTTCGACGCGCTCTTGAAAGCGGAAGACTCCGCGCGAGCGGTAATTCAGACCGAAAAAGTGTGTTTTTTCCGTTCCGGTTTGTAAGGTGCTGTCGTTGTAGTATTGAAAGATTTTATCGTTTTCCGCGTACCGGGTTTGTTGATTTTCGGGAAAGGGCGACCAATCCGTTTGGGTGAAAGCAGAGGAAAGAGTCAGGGCGAAGAGGAAAGTCAGGAAAATTTTCATAGGGCAAAGTTAGCGGGTGCTTCAGCGAAAAGCATTTTTCCAAAAACGATTGTGGAAAAGCGTCTATTTAATGAGTTCTTCAATATATTTTATTGCTGTATTCAATACCGCATCTTCTCCGTTTCTTATGCTTTCAATCGTTTCTTTTACGTGGACATCAGGCACTATACCTATTCTCTGTAGTTGAGTTCCGTCCGGGTAACTGACATTGTGACCGCTAAAAAACAAACGAATGTTGCCGGGAATATTGAAGAAAGTGATATCTCCGTTGGTTCCGGAGGTATGAGTACCGATGAAGACAGAATTAGTGACAGTTTTGAAGAAAAGTCCCATGTGTTCGGACTGACTAATTGCTCTTTCGTCTATTAAGACTACCGTTTTTCCGCGATAGACGGGTAGATTGTTTCGTTTTATTTTTTGAAAAAAGAAAGTTTCTGAATTTGGATGCAGATAATCAGAAGTATCATCTGTTTGCATGTTTTTCGGCGCATTTCGTTTAAACAGGGCGCCCGGGTTTTTTTCGTTTGTTGTCAATCTTGAAATAATCGCAGCGCGAGTGCCGTTAGGGTAACCTCTTAAATCGAATATTATTGCATTTGTATTTTCAAATTTTTCGTACATTTCTACTGTTTCTTCGTTACGAATAACCGCTAAATCTACATAGCCGATATTGTTTTCTAACAATTTTGTCGATACAGGTAAGTTTCTTCCCTGATACTGCCAATATTGGTCGAAAAATGTTTTGGTTCTAAGCAGCGATATATTTTTTGTTTCACCGTTTTTATCTAATAGTTCAAGATTTATATAAGTAGAATCTTGTCCTTTTAAAATTTCATGGGTGAACAGGAAATTCAAATTTTGAGGGTTGCTATACGCGTAGTACTTTTTTAAGCTTTCGTAACGGTCTTTTACGCTTTCTCCGTTAATTCGTGTTATGATGTCACCGACTTCTGCTTGAGTGTTTGATTTTACATTCGGAAATACTTTTGTTATAAGTAATTTATCTTCAATAAACCGAATTATTATCGGCGGAACGGCATTTCCGAAATAGTTGTTTAATACATCGGACTGAACAAAGCCATGTCCGTCGTTCAGATAATGATACATACCGGCTACGGTCAAAGCATATTCTTCACTATTTTCAGCCGAAATAAATTTTGGTATAAATTTAAGATATATTTCATCCCAATCCTCGTCCATCAAATGCTTATACGGATAGAAATAATTGATAACTGAATAAATTTTTGCAACAGCAAGAATACGTTCGCCTACCGACGGATATAAATTTTGTGATGTTTCCTCTTCTTCGACATGGTTACTATATATTGATTTTCTGTAATCAATGACGCTTTTAACATCTTCTTTTAAGAATCTAAGATATTCTCTTTCCGTTTCACTTTCGTTTAAATTGGTAAGTAACAAGTTTTCTTGAAAAACTTTGCTATCCGGTAACTTAGAAACCTTCAATGATAAACTAAGTAAAGGTAATAAGTCAAAGATTACAGTATGTCCTATGTTTTTTGTTGAAAGTTTTGTTTCGGAGAAGATGACAGCATTACCGTTTTTTTGAAGAGCATAAGCTAAGAGCGGCACTTCAGCATTTTCGCCAATTAAAAAAACCGTTTTCAATTTTGCATTTTGCGTAGCCGAGTAAATCTTGTCACCGCTTTTTGAATAAATTCCGTTGCTATAGTAAGTTTCGAACGCGCCTTCAGGAACAAATCCGTCATGATAGCGAGCAGTAAGTGACGGCAGTGAAATATCCGACGTTGACAAATGAGCGGCGATTAAGGTAAAAAAGTTATGCAAACTTTGATGATTTTGAGATGACTCCTTTATTCTGCGCAAGTCGAACACCACCCCGTCTGCGGTTGCAAGTTCTTTTTTCAAACCTCTAATTTCATCGGATTGCCAATCGAGATTAGCTAAAGCACTTTTGTTGAAATTTGTAATCCTGATAACACTGTCAGCACCTACTGAAACATTAAAAGGAATATTCGAAGCAGATGAAGAATCGGAGTTTATTTGAGTCAAAGGGTCATTCAAAGTTTTTAACAGGTCTTTTATCGCAGACTCAATTTTCTTATTCTGCGAGATAATTTTATCCGCTTCTCGCACAAAGTGAGCATTCCACTCGGTAGAATTTTGAGAAATATCGGGATGAAAATAAGCAATATGACCCCACAATTTTCCAAGTTGTGCAACTGCTTCTAAGTCATAAGATTTATCTTGAATGCTTTGAGCAAAGGTAAAGGTTGCGTTAAGCAATAAAAGAAGTAAAGAAACTTTTTGGAACAAAATAAGCATTATAAAAGGATTTTAATTGTAAATAATTGCAAAGTAAGCACCTTTTATATAGCAAAAATTGGATAAATCATGCGTTTTTATTTCAACAGATAGAGTTCGTTGTCTAAGACTTTAATATTAGAACGTAAGACTCTCGGAGATAATCCTGTATAACTTTTAACATCACGATTAAAATGAGATTGATCGCTGTAATTAACCAAATGAGCAATTTCTGTCATAGTTATATCTTTTCGCAATAAATATAAGGCTTTTCTAAAACGAATAGTTTTTATGATGTTTTTTGGCGAGTCTCCGATTGTTTTTTTAAAATTCCTGTAAAGCGTTGATTCTTCCATATAAAATTTTTTGCAAATGTCTGTTACCGTTAAGGGTGACTTTTGTGAGTGTGCATTTATCGACAGTAGTATTTCCTTAATCAAGGAACCGGTCTTATTCATACGGTAATTGTTTAGAAAAAATAATTCTAAAAGATGAACACGTTCCGTTAAAGAAGGTATTTCAAACATTCGGGAAAAAAAATGTTTACCTGCCGAACCGAAAATTTCTGACAGCGGCTCTTCGTTACCGGAAATTTTAAAAAGTGGAATTCCGGTAAAATCAGCAAGTCCGCCGGGACTAAAAATTATACAT
Organism: Saprospiraceae bacterium; assembly: GCA_020629965.1. GTDB lineage: Bacteria > Bacteroidota > Bacteroidia > Chitinophagales > Saprospiraceae > JAHDCG01. The sequence goes on from JAHDCG010000021.1 coordinate 47,687, forward strand.
ATTTGATCAAATTGACCGCTATAAGATACTTCAAATTTTTTCTTATGTTGACCATAAAGTCTGGAAACTACAGACTCATTTCCGTAAGTAATCAAACATTTGTTTTCATTGCGAGTCCAATCTACATTGTTTTGATTATAAACAGAAAGGCATAGATTACTATTAGGTAGGGTTGTGTATTTGCCACTTGTATTATTGTTATTTTGAATAAATAAAAAATATTCAATTTTGTCCTTCAAGAATTGATGATTTGGTTTAAAGAGCTGCTTATTTATTTTAGAATTACTCAATTGATATTAATATTTTGTGATTATTTATTTAGAGTTAAGTTATATAAACTTTGTCGGTTCAATTAAATTTTTAGTGTAAAGTTCTGACCTCTTAAAATTTATGTCCTGACTTTACCGCCGACTTTATACTACAATTCAATTTTCCGTTCACACGAAATCCTCTGCTTTTTTACGGATATGGCTTATCTTTTACGATTATTGCAAATAAATATCATTCAAGCAAAGATAAACGATTTTTAAAAAGACGTTTATCATTATCCGTATAGTTTTCTCGTGTTGCTATACAAACAGTCCAAAAATTCACTGACCCGACCGATTTATAATTGCAACCGATAACAACCCCTTTCCGTACCTTTGCACCCGCAAGTATCAAACGCTAAATATCAGCAAAAATCATAAAAAATCTTACCAAATCAGCGTAAAAAAATCAAAATCCTTGTCAAATAAAATCATCATCATCGGCGGCGGTGCAGCCGGTTTTTTCGCGGCTGTTAACTGCGCCGAGGCCGACCCGACTGCCGACATCACCATTTTAGAACGCGGAAAATCCGTGCTCGGCAAAGTGAAAATATCGGGCGGCGGGCGTTGCAATGTCACACACGCAATTTGGACGCCGCGCGAGTTGGTGAAAAATTATCCGCGCGGAGCGAAGGCTTTAATGGGGCCGTTTTCTAAGTTTTGTACGGGCGATACGGTCGATTGGTTTGCCAAAAGAAAAGTCGAAACAAAAATCGAAGACGACGGCAGGATGTTTCCCGTTTCCGACTCTTCGCAGAGCATCATCGACTGCCTGTGGAAAGGCGCAAAGCGAGCGGGAGTAAGGGTTTTGACTTCGGTGCGAGTGGAGAATATTTACCCGCCGGAGCAAAAAGGACAGGCGTGGAAAGTGATGACGGCGGGCGAAAAAAAGCCGTTTTATTGCGACAAAATTATGTTGGCGACGGGTAGTAATCCGAAAATGTGGGACATGGTTCGGCACCTCGGTCATACCGTTGTGCCGCCGGTGCCTTCGCTATTTACTTTCAATATCAAAGACCCGCGTATCAAGGATTTGCTCGGTATCTCCATGCCGAATGCGGAGGTGAAAATTAACGGCATCGACCTTTCCAAAAACGCCCGCACGGCGCACGGCCCGCTGCTCATCACGCATTGGGGTATGAGCGGTCCGGCGATTTTGAAATTATCGGCCATTGCGGCGCGCGAATTACACGCAAAAAATTACCGGTTTGACATCAGCATCAATTGGCGGTACGGTTACAGCCTACAGGAAACGACCGAAGACATAGAGGAAATTTGTACCGAGCATCCGAAAAAATCCGTGCGTTCCAATCCCCAATTCGGCTTTCCCGCACGGCTGTGGCAGCGGTTGGTCGATGCAGCCGGCATTCCCGCGGAGCGACGTTTCGGCGAAACGGGAAAGAAAATGCGCAATAAATTAGCGGCGCAAATCGCGCAGGGAAATTATAAAGTGACAGGCAAAAGCACCTTCAAAGAAGAGTTTGTCACGGCGGGCGGCGTGGAATTGGACGAGGTCGATTTTCAACGTTTCGAGAGCAAAATCCACGATAATCTTTTCTTCGCCGGCGAGGTGTTGAATATCGATGCGGTGACGGGCGGTTTTAATTTTCAAGCGGCTTGGACGGGTGGTTATTTGGCGGGTTCGGCAATGGCTGAGAAGAGACTTTAGATGTTAGATTTTAGACGTTAGACTGCCGTTCTAACCTGCTCGTTTTGCTTGAATTGAATTTGAAAATACCCGTTATTTCTGCGCGATAAACCCTTCCGGGTCAACGTGTTCGCCGTTTTTGGTCACTTCATAGTGCAGGTGCGGTGCGGTCGAGCTGCCGCTGTTGCCGACCAAACCGATGATTTCTCCTTTTTTGACAAACTGACCTTCGCGAACTTTAATCTCAGAAAGTTGTGCGTAGCGACTTTGATAAACGGAGTCGTGTGCGATTTTTACGTTATTGCCGTAGCCGGTATCTTTTGTCTCGGTCAGGATGACTTTTCCGTCGGCGGCTGCCAAAACCGGCGTACCGAACGGTGCGGCAAAATCGGTTCCTTTGTGCAGCATTTCCTTTTTCTTGATGGGATGATGCCGCATTCCGAAAGCGGAAGTAATCCGAAAATCGCCTTGCAGCGGGTACAAACTCGGCGGGTCGGCGGGCGCGACATTTGCGTCGGTAGAATTGATTTGAAAAAACGTAAAAACAAGCAGCAGTAAGAGAGCTGCGGAAGAAATTCTGTGCATGATAATTGATTTTTGTTGCAGCAGAGAAAGTGTATCCTTCTCCGTTAATTTCATCTCATCTTCTTCCAAAAATTCGGAGGCGAGTGCCGCCTCGAAAGTCATGCCCGCTGCCGTTTTTTCCTCGATTGCGGTGCAGATGTGGTCTAAAAATTCATCGCGCAGTTCGGTGTAGTGCAGCCCGACGGCGTCGATTTTTTTCTCGACAATGCGTACTTGTT
>JAHDCG010000021.1:50545-60670 GCA_020629965.1 Saprospiraceae bacterium
TCAGGTCAACTTCGGTTTAATGTTCAACACCTTATTCATCATCTCCGTAAAACTGCGAAATTCGTTCGTCTTCCGAAAAGCATCCGTTCTGCCGACGGGTGTCAGGCGGTAATATTTGCGCACGCGACCGCCGACTTGCACTTTTTCCGTTGAGAGCAAACCCTCATTTTCGAGTTTGTGCAAGGTAGGGTATAATGCGCCCTCGGTCAGTTTTAATTCTCCTTCGGAAAGCTCTTTAACGCGGCGCGTAATTTCGTAACCGTACATTCTGCCGTTGTCGGAAAGCAGTTGCAAAATGACGGTCTTTAGTGTACCTTTGATGAGTTCTTTTGAATACATAATGCAAAGATACATCAGAATCTTGGGTATTGTCAAATTGTTTTGTAAAAAAAATTACGATATGAAAAAATATACGGACGTCAACGCCACACAATTCTCTGATTTACAAAAGATTGCGGAGGGTGAACCTTTTCAAATGCTGAACCTGCTAAAGTTCAAAAAAGACGGCGGTGCGGAAAAATATAAAGAATATATGCGGGCGGCGGCTCCGTTTTTTGCGCGAGCGAATGCTGAAGTTTTGTATTACGGCAACGCGGAATTAACGCTCATCGGGCCGTCGGAAACGCGGGAATGGGATAAAATTTTGCTCGTAGAATACGCAAGCAAAGAGGATTTTTTGGCCATGATAACGGACGTGAACTACCCGACGCATTTACGCAAAGCGGCTTTGGAAGATTCGCGTTTGCTGCTGTGCCGGAACGGAAAATAAACTCGAAACGCTACCTTTGCGGCTATGAAGGATTTGACGAAAATATATACGGAACGAAAAGAAAATTTCGCGGCGGAAGCGAAAATTCTGCGGGCAAAATACGTGCGTTTTTCGTTGCTGCGCTTGGTAAGTTTTGTGGTCGGAGTCGCTGTGATTATTCTGCTGTTTGCTTCGGTCAATGCAGCGGCGGGTGTGGTCGGTATCGTACTTTTTTTGCTGTTCTTTTCGCGTTTTATTTCTTGGCACTTAAAAGTCAAAGATGCGGCGGATTTAGCGGAAAGTATGGTAAAAATCAACGCCGCCGAGTTGCGTTATTTGGCGCAGGACTATTCGTTGTTCGGTGCGGGAAAACGCTTTGTCAATCCGGCGCATCCGTATACGACCGATTTGGATATTTTCGGCGAGCATTCTTATTTTCAATCCGTCAATCGCACGGCGTCCGCAATCGGTGAGGCACGGTTGGCGGAATATCTGCGCACGCCGGCGGGACTCGCGGAGGTGACGGCACGACAGGAGGCGGTACGCGATTTGAGCGGAAAATTGACCGACCGACAGGAATTTCAGGCGGTGGGTCTGTTGACCGAAGACGATATTTCGCACGTACAAAAACTGGAAGAGTGGCTGCAGGAAGAGCCGTACATTTCTAACAATGCGACTTATAAAATTCTGATTATTCTCGCCCCGATTTTTGCTCTGGCGGGTTTGGCTTTGTGGATTACGCTGATACCGTGGTACGCGGCAATTTTGTTTGCGCTGCCGGCGGGTTTCGCACTCAAACAAACCGTCGAGCGCATCAACGTCACACACCAAAAGACCAACCGGGCGGAAAATATTTTGGCGGGCTACGCGGCGATGATGCAGAAATTGGAAGGCATGACCTTCACCGCGCCGCTGTTATTGGATTTACAAAAAGCGTTTTTTGTCGGTAAAGAACCCGCTTCCCGACAAATCGACAAACTGTCTTACATCATCGGGCAGTTGAATCTACGCGATAATTTTTTCGCAATTTTCTTCAATCTCGCCGCGCTGTGGGATTTAAAACAAGTCAAAGCCTTAGAAAAATGGCGCGCGGAAAACAAAGCACAATTGCCGCAGTGGTTTGAAAGTCTGGCGGAATTTGAAGCCTTGAACAGCTTGGCTACCGACTTATTTAACAACCCCGAGCGCACTTTTCCCGAAATTAACAAAGCCGCAATCGTCCGCGCCCGAGGCATCGGGCACCCGCTCATTCCGGCGGACAAACGTGTGACCAACGACATCGAAATACCGACGCGCGGTCATCTCAAACTCATTACCGGTTCGAATATGGCGGGCAAAAGTACCTTCATGCGCACGGTCGGTCTCAACATCGTATTGGCACAAATCGGTGCGCCTGTTTGCGCCGAAAAATTGTCCTTGCCGCCGCTGAAAGTCTATACGAGTATGCGTACGGAAGACGCACTGCACGAGAGCACTTCGTCTTTTTATGCGGAATTGAAACGCCTCAAATTTATCATCGAAGCCGTCGAAAAAGGAGAAAATATCTTCTTCCTGCTCGACGAAATATTGAAAGGAACGAACAGCACGGACCGACACACCGGCTCCAAAGCCCTCATTAAACAACTCATCGAAGCGAAAGGCTCGGGACTGATTGCCACGCACGATTTAGAACTCGGCAGTTTGGAAAAAGAATACGGCGGCGCGGTCGAAAATCTGCGCATCGAAGTCCGCATCGAGGACGGAAAATTGTATTTTGACTACAAAATAAAACCGGGGGTGAGCGAGAGTTTTAACGCGACGATTTTGATGCGGGAGATGGGGATAAGGGTTTAGTTGTCGGTTGTCGGTTGTCGGTTGTCAGTTGACGGTTGCCCGGGTGGCAAAAAATACTTACCTTTAGAACAAATCATCTAAGGTTAAAATCGAAGATATTGCATTGCTGTTAGCGTTTTCAATCGGCGGAAAAGTAGTAATCAGTACGCTGAAAATCTGCTTCTTAGCGCCGGTCAGTTCTTTAAAAATACTTTCCTTTTTGCGTAGATTTTCTATGAAATCTTTTCGCAGCATATCGGGATTATTTTCAAATTTGAACTCAAAGAGGTTGAAAATTCGGTCGCTGCGGTCGATTAGCAAATCTATCTGTAGTCCCGGCAATTCATCGTTTCCTTTATGATAAAATGAGGAAGCCTCCGAGTAGATACCCGCGATGCTCATGGCTTTTTTAATTTGCGGAATGTGTTTGAGACACAGATTTTCGTAGGCATAGCCCGTCCACGTTTTGTAGGTCTGACTTTGACTTAATTTTTGCCAAACGTCGGTTTCGAGCGACTTTTTATTTTCGATAAATTTCAGATAAAACAAAGAATATTCATCCGTCAGGCGATACAAAACACCTTTGCGTTTTTTGCCGAAAGGGTAGTAAGACGCGATAAATCCCGAATATTCCAACTCTTCCAAAGTACGTTTGAAACCGCCGCCGTCCGTCATATCGACTCGGCGTGCAATTTCTTTTCGCTCCGCGCCCTTCTGTATATCCGCCAATGCTCGAATGATTTTGATATGGCGTTCCGCATTTTGAAACAAAGAATGATACAAGCGAGTAAACTCTTTATTGAGCAGTCCCGTCGGCGCAAAACAAATATCGTTGATGTTTTGCACGGCACTTTTTCCGTTTTTTATTTCCTTCAAATAATGCGGTACGCCGCCGGTCGCAAAGTAGATTTGCGCGATTTGGTAGCGGTCTAAATTAATGTTTCGGTGTTGCAGATAAATTTCGGTTTCGCGCAAAGAAAAAGGTTTGAGATGCAGAATTTTCGTGATGCGATTGTGCAAACCGCCGCGATGATTAACCACTTTTTGTATCATCCACGAAGCCGCCGAACCGCAAATAACGACCACGATATTTTGCTTGACCGCCCAACTGTTCCAAAAGAAACTCAGCCCCTGCAAAAAGCCCGAACGCGGCGTCGCCAACCACGGCAGTTCATCTAAAAATACCACCGTTTTCTCCTTCCCCGTGCGCGTTTTCAAATAGTCGATAAGCTGCACGAAAGCATCGAACCAATCCGCCGGCGGGTCTTTTTTTTCGCCGGTTGCTTCCGACATTCGGTAGGCAAAATTTTTGAGTTGTTGTCGTAAATCCGCATTTTGTATGCCCGTCAATTCAAATGACAAACGGTCGGCATATACCGTGTTTACCAAAAACGTCTTACCGACTCTACGCCGACCGATGACGGCAATCATTTCGGCTTCGGAAGACTGTACAGCTTCCTGCAATTTCTTTTGCTCTTCTTCTCTTCCGATGATTTTCATAAGTACCTTTCTAAATTATAATTGGCGGAATGAGTATCGAAATACACACATTCCGCCAAATATAGCCTATAATTGGCGGAATCAATAGTCTTTATTGCCGATTCCGCCAATTATAACCGATTTTCACAAAATTTCGTAACTATTAAAGTGCACGACAGGGCTTTAAACTTAGCAGCGGTGTCAGACGCTTTTTCTGCTTAAAGTTTAGATTTTATTTGCAATAGACTCGTCTTTTACTAATGACAGCGTCAGACACCTAAGTAGGAAATCTCAATAGAAAGTCTTCCCGTCCCGCGCCATTCTGCGCAGCAGAGGACTGCATCGGTAGCGGTCTTCGAGGTACTCGCTGTGCAGTCTGTCCATTGTATCCACACAAAATTGAATGCCCTTTTCGTCCGCCCATTTAAGCAGTCCTTTCGGATAGTTAACACCTTTGGTCATCGCAAGGTCGATGTCGTCGCGGTTGGCAACGTTGAGATAGAGGGCGTCGGCGGCTTCGTTGATGAGCATAATGACAATGCGCCACATAATTTGCTCGCCGGCTTTTTTGTTCTTGTTCGGCTCGGGATTTTCGGCGTCCTCGGTGTAATTGTAGTAGCCGCGCCCCGATTTCCTGCCGAGGCGACCGGCTTCCGCCATACGTTTTTGGGTGAAGGCGGGTTTGTAGCGCGGGTCGAAATAGAAGGCAGTAAAAACCGTTTCGGTGACGGTGTAGTTGATGTCGTTTCCGATGTAATCCATCAGTGTAAACGGTCCCATGCGGAAGCCGCCGATTTCGGTCATCGCCCAGTCAATCGTCGGAATGTCCGCCAAACCTTCTTCGTAAATGCGCAAGGCCTCGCCGTAAAAAGGACGGGCCACGCGATTGACGATAAAGCCCGGAGTATCTTTGGCGAGTACGGTGAGTTTGCCCCAAGAGTCGATGATGTCTTTGGCTTTTTGCGTTACTTCCGGACTCGTCTGCACGGCGGGGATGATTTCCACCAATTTCATCAGCGGAGCGGGATTAAAAAAGTGAATGCCCAACACACGTTCGGGCTTTTTGCAGGCGGCTGCGACGGAAGCTATACTCAAAGAGGAAGTATTTGTCGCTAAAATCGTTTTGTCGGAAACAACATCTTCTAACTCCTCAAAAACCATCTTTTTTATCTCGGCATTTTCGATAATTGCCTCGATGACCAAGTCGCAATTTTTAAAATCAAACCGACTTTCCACAAAATAAATGCGCCCGAATATCGCTTTGGCTTCCGCATCGTCCATGCGTCCTTTTTCGACCAAACGGTTCAGGATTTTTTGCAATTTATTACTCGCGCGGGTGAGGGCGTCGGGGTTGTTATCGTACACGAGTACGTCGTGACCGGCGGTCGCCGCTACCTGTGCGATGCCCGTTCCCATGCTGCCGCTGCCGAATACGCCTACTTCCATTTTTCGTTGAATTGTTGAGTTGTTGAATCGTTGAGCGCGTGCTGTTTTACTGAATCTTTGAGTGCATCATTATCCGTCCGCTGATTAGAAATCTAACACATTCGATTGGCTCAAAATAAATTGTGAACAATAAAAAGGTAATCAAAGTCGTGACAATTTCAAGAATTGAAATGAGTAAAAATTCAGACAAATTCGCAAAATATTTTACTATCGAGCCGTTGAAAAGTGTGCGCTCAACAATTCAACGATTCAACATTTCAACAACTTTTCTACTCCGTAATTATCACCTCCTGTTTCTTCTCCACCCGCTTCGCAATTAAAATACTTGCCTCGTATAAAAAGTAAATCGGAATACCGATGAGGCACTGCGTAATCACGTCGGGCGGGGTAATAATCGCCGCCAAAACCAAAATTACCACCACCGAATGCTTGCGATATTGCTTTAAAAAAGCGGAACTGATAAGACCGATTGTCGCCAAAAAATAAACGACCACCGGCAGCTCGAAAGCAATGCCCGCCGGCACCGTGAACATGACCAAATAATTCACGTAACTCGATAAAGTCGGATTATTCACCACCCCGGGAATTTCGTAGCCCGCCAAAAAATTAACCGCAAACGGCGAAATGACAAAGTAACCGAACAGCACCCCGATACTAAACAGCACCGAGCAAACGAAGACCGTACCCCGCGCCGCTTTCTGCTCGTTTTCGTACAAACCGGGTTTGATAAAACTCCAAATCTGATAAAAAACGTAAGGAAATGCCACCACAAAACCGCCGATAAATGCCACCTTTAAATGTGTAATAAATGCCTCGGCAAACTCTACCGCCTGCACCTGAAAATCGGGCGGCGTAAAGCACAAACGGTCGCCGAAACCGATAGCCTCCGACAGTCCGCAGATGGCGCGGTACGACAAAAACCAATCTTCTTTCGGACCGAAAATAATATTTTTGAAAACCGTATCGCCGAGCATAAAAATCACGATGCCGCAGATGACAATCGCCGCTACCGCGCGCACAATGTGCCACCGCAATTCTTCGATGTGGTCGAAAAAGCTCATTTCGGCCTCGTCTTTCAGTTTGCCGGTCGCTAAGTCTATTTTGTCAATATCGACTTGGTCGAGTGCCATAGTTTAAATTTGTTAATCGTTGAGTCGTTGAATTATTGAGAACCGATACGTCTGTTGCTTTGGCTAAGCTAAACGTGTTCAACGATTCAACAACTCAACATTTCAACATTTTACTTATTTTCAAAATGATTCCAACCCTGCGCTTTTATCGGGTGAATATTGCCGCCTTTGGTGTGCAGCTTGATACCGTCTGCCTGCGGCGTAATTTCTCCCGCGATATAAATGTCGGGCAAATATTTGATTTTATCCACGTCTTTGGGGTCGATGGTAAACAGCAATTCATAATCTTCGCCGCCGCTGAGCGCACAGGTAATCGGGTCCATTTTAAAATCAATCGCCTGTTCTTCCGCCTCGGGGTGAATAGAAACACCGCTTTCCTCCAAAAATACGCCGACCTCGGACTGCGTACAAATGTGAAAAAGTTCGCTCGCCAATCCGTCTGAAATATCAATCATCGAGGTCGGTACGACCCCCGCTTTAGCAAAAGCCTGAATAATGTCGAAACGGGCTTCCGGCTTCAAAATCCGCTCGATGAGGTAAGGTTTGTTCGTAATGTCGGGCTTCATATTCGGGTCGGCGAGGAAGACTTGCTTTTCGCGTTCCAAAATTTGCAGACCTAAATAAGCCGCCCCCAAATTTCCCGAAATACAAACCAAATCCCCGACTTTCGCGCCGTTGCGATAAACGATTTTATCTTTATCCGCCTGCCCGATTGCCGTCACGCTGATTATCAAACCCTTCGGCGAAGAAGTCGTATCGCCGCCGATTAAATCCACTTTGTAAAAATCACAAGCCGCGTAAATGCCCGCGTACAGTTCTTCCAAAGCCTCGACCGAATACCGATTAGACAGTGCAATCGAAACGGTAATCTGTTTCGGTCGCGCATTCATCGCATAAATATCCGACAAATTCACGACGACCGCCTTATAGCCTAAATGCTTCAGCGGCGTGTACGATACATCGAAATGAATGCCCTCGACCAACATATCCGTCGAGACCACGGTCTGCATCCGCCCGTTATCAATCACCGCCGCATCGTCGCCGATACCGTACTTGGAAGATTTATTTTTCAACGGATGCTTTTCGGTCAAATGCTTGATAAGTCCGAATTCTCCGAGTGTATTTACGTCTGTACGCTGCATAGTTTTTGGTTAACAGACAGTTTGCGCTTCAAATATCATAATCTCGCAAAGCAGTCTAAAATCTAACATCTAAAATCTAAAATCTTATTTTTTATTAAACTTATTCATTGTGTGTGCCAATCCGATACTCCCGAAAGACAGCGCCGTGTCCGCCGCATAATCTACGATTTTCGGCAGTTGCTCTTGTTCTTCGTCGCACCATTCGCCGAGCACGAAATTGACCTGTTTGCCTTTGGAAAAAGTGTCGCCGATACCGATGCGCAGACGGGCGTAATTGTTGCCGCCGGTCATTTTGTCGATGTCCTTTAAGCCGTTGTGACCGCCGTCGCTGCCTTTGCCGCGCAGTCTTTGTTTGCCGAAGGGTAGATTCAAGTCATCCAAAACGACGAGAATATTTTTCTTGTCGATTTTTTCTTTTTGCATCCAATAACGGACGGCTTTACCCGACAAATTCATAAAAGTCGAAGGCTTCAACAGGACAAAAGTGCGCCCGCGATGCTTAAATTTTGCAATGTCTCCGAGTGTTTCCGTTTTCCATTCCGCGTCTTGTTTTGCGGCAATTTTATCGACGACTTCAAAGCCGACATTGTGCCGAGTGTTGTCGTATTTTGCTCCGATATTGCCGAGTCCGACAATTAAATATTTCATAGGGTCGGGTTCCGTTTTTTCCGATGAGGCAAATAGTTTCTTTATAAACCTTGAAAGCATAGGATTCGTTTGATTTGATGCGCGAAATTAGGGAAATTACCGCGAAGTACACTTTTTTGTTTAAGGGTTTAGGCGTTTAAGGGTTTAGGTGTATTGAACCGCCTGAACGCCGCGATTTTCGGACCGGTAAACTAAAATTGAGCAGCTTGCCGGCAGCGAAGTCAGTCCGCTCCGTTATTTCTGCGTAATTTTGCTTCCCGCTAAACAAACCAAACGCTGATATATTCTAACAGACAGCAAAGCTAAACTCGGTCGCTTTCGGAACTATCGGCAGCGGCAAAGGGTTTACATAGTCTTCGGAATGTGAAGCCGAAGATTTTTAATTTTCAGAAAAAAGTACAATGGCAGAAACGAAAAGGTCTCGGCAGGTAGCCGAGTTGATAAAAAGAAATTTCGGGCAGGTTCTTCAGTCCGAAGGCTCGTACATATACGGTGCGGAAGCGTTTGTGACGGTCACGGAAGTGAAAATGTCGCCCGATTTCGGCATCGCAAAAATTTATTTAAGCGTTTTCAATATCGACGACAAACAAAGCGTCATTTTGGAAATGGAAGACAATTACTCGCGCCTGCGGCAAAATTTGGGCAATCGCATCAAGCGACACATCCGCCGCATTCCGAATTTACAGTTTTACCTGGACGATACGCTGGACGAGATGTACCGCCTCAACGATATGTTCGACGGGCTGCACCATACGCGGCAGATGGGAGAGGAGGAAGAGTAGATTTTGCTTTTGCGGGTGAGTTTCGACTCTCGGGACTCACCCGTGAAACAAGGCATAAATACCGTCGCGCAGATTATAAAAATCCGCCTCGGGCAGTCTGCCCGCCAGGCGTTGTATCGCCAACTGCGACCGAATACCCCGTTTGCAATACAAAACGACGGGACGGTCATGCGCGATTTTTTCGGGATTGCGCAGCAAAAAAGCCAACGGAATTAACTCGCCGCCGATGTTATAGGCGGCGTGCTCGTCGGGTTCGCGCACGTCGATGAGTTGCAGCGGTCGGTCGGCGTTTTGCAGTTTTTGTAATTCCGGATAAGTCAAATGCTTCATTTATCTTCTAAAATTTTCATGCCGCTTTCTTCCTCTTCGTAAGCGCGTTTGTATTTGACCTCATAGCCCGCCGTTTCGGCAATCATTTCAATTGTTTCCAACATATTCATCTTCTGTTCTTCGGCTGCCTGAAACAAACCGAGACCGTCGTCTTTGGCTTTTTCTTCAATAAAGTTTTTTGCGCGTTTGTTCAGTTCATTAAATTCCCGGCGCGAAAAAGTATTGAAAGTTCCTTCCTGAATATCGTAATAATCCACCTCGTGGTCGATGCTCAAAATTTGCGGGTCGGGCACATTGCCGATGGTGATTGTCATTGCCGTATCGTCGGCGTCCAGGCTCATTCCTTCCAAGTTATAACCCACACTCACCTTAGCTTTTACGCGTAACAGTGCTTTTTTTCTGAAAGGTGAAATATCAAAATTATAATAATCTTCGTGCGTATAAATTTCCGAAAACCAGCCTTCCACAGCGATTACTTTCGCCACGGTTTTGATGCGTTCGAGCAAGATCTGCGAGCTTTCCCGCTTAACGGTTTCCCCGAATTGATAATATTTTTTTGCCGCAAAAATGCCCGCTCCGAAGACGAGGAGAAGGGCGAGGACGGCGAG
>JAHDCG010000161.1 GCA_020629965.1 Saprospiraceae bacterium
GCCGTTGGCATTTTTAGGTCGGTGACTAACCCGGAATTTCGTAAATTTGCCCGACCACTCAAACAACTCCAACCACTCCAACAAACAACAATCCCAACCATTCAAACATCAATTTCAAACCTTTAAAAACAAATGACCTTAAGTCTGCTCATCCTTTTTCTTTTCCTCTCCGCCCTTTTCTCCGGGACGGAAATCGCCTTCATCTCCGCGAGCAAACTTTTGGTGGAATTGAAAAAGAAAAAAGGGTCGAGTCGCGGGCGCATTATCGCCGGCTTTTTTGATAAGCCCTCCGAGTTTTTGGGTACGATGTTGTTGGGAAATAATATTGCCCTCGTCATTTTTTCCATTTTGATGACGAATGTTTTAGAGCCTTTTCTCATCGAGACTTTGGGTTGGGACAATCCGCTTTTTCTGCTGCTCACCACTACGGTCGTCATTACCGTGGTCGTTTTGATTTTCGGAGAATTTTTGCCCAAAACCATCTTCCGCCTTTACGCCGATAACATTCTGTATTTCTTAGCTTATCCGCTGCGCTTCATCAAATTTTTATTGGCGATTCCGACCTGGATTACGACCAAACTGTCCAACGGATTATTGCGCCTCGTCTTTCGTGCGCCCACCGAAGAGGTCGAAGAACCCTTTACCCGCTTGGATTTAGAGAACTTTATCAAAAGCTCCGGCACCGATGCCAACGACGAAATAGACACCGAACTTTTTGAAAAAGCCCTCAACCTGCACGAAACCAAAGTCAAAGCCTGCATGGTGCCGCGCACCGAAATCGTCAGTCTCGATGTCAAAGAAAACGTCGAAGAACTCTCCCGCGTTTTTCAGGAAAGCCAACTGTCGCGCCTTTTGGTTACGGACAGCGACATCGACAATGTCTTGGGCTATGTGCATCACCAGCAAATGCTCTACGAACCCAAAAATATCAAAGAACTCGTGCTCGATATTCCGATTATTCCGGAGACCATGCGCGTGCGGGATTTGATGGACTTCTTTATCAAAAATCACAAAAATATCGCCTGCGTCGTCAATGAATTCGGCGGCACGGCGGGCGTGATTACTTTTGAAGATATTTTGGAAGAAATTTTCGGCGAAATCGAAGACGAACATGACGTCGAAGACTTTATCGAAGAGCAAATTAATGAAGAAGAATACCTTTTCTCCGGTCGTTTGGAAATTGATTATCTCAACCAAAAATACCCCGAACTGCGCCTGCCCGACGGCGAGTACCACACCCTCTCGGGCTACCTCGTCATGACCACGGGCAGCATTCCGAATGAAGGCGAAGAAATAGAAATGGGCGAATATAAATTTACCGTCGTGCTGATGTCCGACACGCGCATCGAGACGGTACGGGTCGAGAAGAAAAAAGAGGAAGCAGCGGAAAACGGCGGCACGGATAAAAACGATTGATTTTTTCGATTTTACTTAAACTTTCAAATCATCCGCTGCGTTATCTGCGCATGATGCAAATACTCAAAACTTCCGCCGAACTCGACGAATTTATCGCCGACAGCCACGACTCTCCCGTCGTCATTTTTAAGCACAGCGCAACCTGCCCTTTCAGTGCCCGCGCCCAAGAACAAGTCGCCAACGCCAAGCACGATTTAAAAATCGGAGCTATCGTCGTACAGTACGCGCCCGACCTGAAAACCGAAATTGCCGAAAAACTCGACACCGAACACCAAAGCCCGCAGGCGATTATCGTGCACAAAGGCAAAGCTGTCGAGCATTATTGGCGCGAGGCGATTAAAAAATCGACCTTAGAAGAAAAAATCCGCGAACTCAGCGCGGCCGAAATGTAGAAGGTTGGCAACAATCTTTTCCCTGACTCTTCCCGATTTGCAGACATTGGGGGGAGTTTTTTTTTTTGACCTTGAGAGGCAAACAGGATTTGAAGATTTTTAGGATTTTCTTTCTTTTCCTTTATCAGTCTGAAGTCGAAGAGTAAAACTATCCGTCCGTTCCGGTTCAAACAGTAATTGAAAAACAACTAAAAACAAATCCTAAAAATCCCGTTAATCCTGTCTGATTTTCACCACAAAATAAAATTTTGTGCGATATTTTTACTGATTATCAGCGACTTATCAATTTTCATTTCAAAAAAAAGTAACGAAATGCTTTTTTCCTAACATTTATTGATGTACTTTTGCAGCCGCAAAAAAGGACTGTCTTCGGGTCATAATTCGGAGGCAATTCATTTCAATAAAAATTAAAATTTAAAAGCGTGGATACTTTAAGTTTCAAAACGCAATCGGCAAGAAAAGAAGATGTCACACACAAGTGGTACGTCGTCGATGCCGAAGGAGAAGTTGTGGGTCGCTTGGCGAGCCGGATTGCGCACGTTTTGCGCGGTAAGCACAATCCTTCTTACACACCGCACGTAGATACGGGCGATTGTGTCATCGTGATTAACGCCGATAAAGTTCGTTTTACGGGTAACAAAGCAGCCGTCAAAGAATACTTGCGCTACTCGGGCTACCCGGGCGGTCAAAAGCGTTCTACTCCGAACGACCTGCTCAACAGCAACCGCGGTGAGCGCATCATCGAAAATGCCGTGCGCGGTATGTTGCCGAAAAATCGCCTCGGACGTGCGATGTACAAAAAATTGTTCGTTTACACCGGTGCCGAGCATCCGCACGGAGCACAAAAGCCGGAAGAATTTAACTTTTAAGCAGATAACGACGGCGCGTCCGTCCTCTATCGGTTTTTGAAAACTTCGGTTTTTGAAGGCTCATAAAAAATCTTTCATTATGGAAATGATTAATGCTCTCGGAAGAAGAAAAGGGTCTGTCGCACGGGTTTATCTGACACAAGGTACAGGTAAAATTACCGTGAACGGCAAAGACTACAAAGACTACTTTCCGCAAGTACACATTCAGCACAACATCACCGACCCGCTCAGCACCGTCGAAGCAGCTACGCTTTACGATGTCAACGTCAACGTCAACGGCGGTGGTTTTAAAGGACAGGCACACGCCGTCCGTTTGGGACTTTCTCGTGCTTTGGTCAAATTGAACGAAGACTTCCGCAGTCCTTTGAAAGCGCGCAGCTTTCTCACTCGTGATGCCCGCGTGGTAGAGCGTAAGAAATACGGTAAGCCGAAAGCACGTAAGAGCTTTCAGTTCTCTAAGCGTTAAGATTTATTTCTTTTGCTTGGAAAAATTTGTTCAATTAAAAAATTCATTCCGCTTTTCAAAGATTAACTTCTTGTCGAAAATGTTTTTTTCGATTAAAAAAGCGGAATACTAAATAAATAGGAAAATGGCTAAACCAACCTATAAAGATTTATTGGATGCGGGTGTACACTTTGGTCACTTGAAGAAAAAATGGAACCCGAAAATGGCTCCGTACATCTTCATGGAGAAAAAAGGCATTCACATCATCGACCTCAACGCTACGTTGAAAGGTATCGACCGTGCGGCGGCAGCTATGAAAAGCATCGCCAAATCGGGCCGTAAAATCATGTTTGTCGCTACCAAGAAGCAAGCACGTGAAATCGTAACTCAAGCGGCGCAGTCCGTCAATATGCCGTATGTGACCGACCGTTGGTTGGGAGGTATGATGACTAATTTTGCGACTATCCGTCGTTCGGTGAAGAAAATGCAGAACATCGAGCGCATGCTCAATGACGGCAGTTTCGACAGCGTTACCAAAAAAGAACGTTTGACTTTGACGCGCGAGCACGAAAAGTTGAGCCGCGTTCTCGGCGGTATCTCCGATCTGAACCGTTTGCCTTCCGCGATTTTTATCGTTGACATCAGCCACGAGCACATCGCTTTGGCAGAGTCGAAAAAATTGGGTTTGCGTACTTTCGGTATCGTGGACAGTAACTCCGACCCGAACCAGGTTGACTACGCTATTCCCGGCAACGATGATGCGTCTCGTTCTATCACCGTTTTGGTGAATGCCATGACCGAGGCTATTAAAGAAGGACTGGAAGAGCGTAAGTCTGCAAAGGCAAGCGACAAGAAAGCTGCTCCGGCGAGCTAAGACCTTTTTGGTTTGAATTTGTTTGAGTCGTTTGACTTGTTAGAATAGTTGCGGCATAACAACCGTTCTGCTGTTTTTTGTACAGACGCGGGAAAACGCGTCTCAAGCGAGAACTTCTAATCGACTTTCAAAAATAATTCTCGGGTTGTGTATGTGCAACCGAAAACGTTCTTTCTCGTAAAGAATGACAAAGCAGGATAAGTATGTACATCATTACATCTTATCCTGTTTTATTGAAATACAAAACATTAACCGAAGGAAAATTAATCTTTTCGATATTTTTCCGGAGTGAACAGGGAGAGTTTGTTTCCCGATTTTTCACAATAAAATACTCGTCAATAAGATGGCTAAAATTACTGCTGCTGACGTAAAAAAACTGCGCGACGAAACGGGCGCGGGTATGATGGACTGCAAAAAAGCACTGACCGAAGCCGATGGTGATTACCAGGCGGCAATCGACTACCTGCGTAAGCGCGGTCAAAAAATGGCTGCGAAGCGTGTGGACCGTGATGCTAAAGAAGGTGTCGTTATCGCTTTGACCTCCGCTAACCGCAACAACGGTATCGTGATGCGTTTGAGCTGTGAAACGGATTTCGTGGCTAAGAACGAGAGCTTTGTCAATTTGGCAAAAAGTTTCGCGGAAATCGCATTGAAAAACTTGCCCGACACTTTGGCTGACTTCATGAAGTTACCTTACCAAGAAGAAGGCATTACCGTAGAAGAAAAAGTAACCGAGCAGGTCGCGGTCGTCGGTGAAAAACTCGAAATCGGCAAGTACGCAAAAATCGAAACCAAAGCCGGCGAAGGTCAGGTCATCGCTTACATCCACGCGGGCTACCGTGCGGGCGTTATTGTTGCCTTGAACCAAGAAGGCCCGCAACTCGTCGAGGCGGGTAAAGACGTAGCGATGCAGGTAGCTGCCATGCGTCCTATCGCTCTGGACAAAGACGGTGTGGACTCTACGGTTATCGAGCGCGAAATCGAAATCGGTAAAGAGCAGGCGCGTCAGGAAGGTAAGCCGGAAGCGATGCTGGAAAAAATTGCCACGGGCAAGCTCAACAAGTTCTACAAAGAACAAACGTTGCTGAACCAAGACTACGTGAAAGGCAATAAGCAAAGCGTAAAAGATTACCTGAACAGTGTCAACAAGGGTTTAACGGTAACTGATTTCAAACATATTGAACTCGGTTAAGCATTTAATTCAAAGAAAAGGCGAATAATTCATTTATTCGCCTTTTTTTTGTGTTGGGAAATCTAACGTTTTTAGAAAAGCACATTATGAAAAATCTAAAGTACAAACGCGTCCTCTTAAAACTCAGCGGCGAAAGCCTGATGGGTAAACAGCAATTCGGCATCGAAACCAACATGCTGATGCACTACGCTCATCAAATCAAAGAATTGCAGGAAACAGGCGTAGAAATCGCGGTCGTCATCGGCGGCGGCAACATCTACCGCGGTCTGAACGCTCACGAAACGGGCATTGAGCGCGTACAGGGCGATTACATGGGGATGTTAGCAACGGTCATCAACGGGATGGCTTTGCAAAGTGCTTTGGAGCAAGTAGGACTGACGACACGTTTGGTTACGGCGATTAAAATGGAAAAAATCGCCGAACCGTTTATTCGTCGGCGCGCGATTCGTCATTTGGAAAAAGGGCGCGTAGTCATTTTCTCGGCGGGTACGGGCAGCCCGTATTTTACCACCGACTCGGCGGCAGCATTGCGTGCCAACGAAATCGGTGCGGATGTCATTCTGAAAGGCACCCGCGTGGATGGTATCTACACCGCCGACCCTGAAAAAGATAAAACGGCTACCAAGTTTGAAGAAATTACCTTTGCCCGAGTCATCAGCCTCGGTTTGGGTGTAATGGATGCAACGGCTTTCACGATTTGTCAAGAGAATAATCTGCCGATTGTAGTCTTCGACGTCAGCGAACCGGAAAGCATGGTACGCTTGGTACACGGCGAGCGCATCGGTACTTTGGTAGAGGGGTAAGCATTTTATTCCGAAGGCAAATAACAAATATCCCGAATTTTCGCACTCCGAAGGTTCGGGATATTTTGATTTACGAATTACGATGTACGAATTACGATTTACGATGTACGATGTACGAAAGTTGAGGTTTTTTCTCTGAATTCTGTTATGATAACAAGCAATCGCTTTCTTTCGCAGTTAATCCTTTATGTGAACTTTTCACCCGTACCGTAGCATCGACTTTAGTCGATAAGCTAATTTTAAAAAAAGAAAAAACATGTGGATAGAAGAAAACAATAAACTCAGCACCGATTTAAAATTTACCGACTTCATCCGAGCCTTCGCTTTTATGACCGAAGTAGCCGTACACGCCGAGAAGCAAAATCACCACCCCAAATGGACAAACGTGTACAATCAAATAAAAATCGAACTCACAACCCACGACGCCGGTAATACCGTCACCGAAAAAGACCGAAAATTAGCCGAAACCATCGCCAAAATTTACGAACGCTATAAAAACTAAGCAAGAAACAAAGCAGAAATAAGTATTCAATCCGTTCTAAAAGCGAAAGCAGACTATCACCCACCAACCACCAACCACCAACCATGCTAAGGCATTTCGACGAAAATCATAAAGGCAGCAGAAAAAAAGAAATCGCCGACCCGCGCTTGCGTAAGTGGCGACTCATTCTCGGCAGTAAAGCCGACCCCGAGCAGGAAATTTCGTTGGAAGAAGAAGGGGAAGACCAAGAAGGTGAAGGCAGCAACGGAGGCAACGAAGAAAAAAGCGAAGCCCGAGGCATGGACGAAGTACTCGAAGCCCTCTACGACCAAAACGACAAGCGCGGTCAACTCGGTTCTTCCTCGCCCGACATCAACCGCTGGCTCGGCGACATCCGCGAATATTTTCCGACTTCGGTAGTGCAAATCATGCAGCGCGACGCCTTAGAACGCTTGGGCTTAGAGCAAATGCTGCTGCAACCCGAGCTGCTCGAAAGCGTAGAACCGGACGTCAATTTAGTCGGCACCATTCTTTCCCTTAAAAAAATAATGCCCGACGAAACCCGCGAAACTGCCAAGCAAGTCGTGCGCAAAGTCACCGAAGAATTACAAAAAAAACTGCGCAACCCCTTACGCGAAGCCGTTGCCGGCGCACTGCACCGCTCGGTACGCAATCGCCGCCCCAAGCTCAAAGAAATCAACTGGCACTTAACTATTCAAGCCAATTTAAAGCATTATCAGGAAGATTTAAAAACGATAATTCCCGACCGTTTGGTAGGTCACGGGCGCAAAGGCAATTCGTTGAAACACATTATTTTATTGGTGGACCAGAGCGGGTCGATGGCGGGTTCGGTCGTACACGCGAGTGTCTGCGGAGCGGTTTTGGCGACACTGCGTTCGATAAAAACACATTTCGTGGTCTTTGATACGGCGGTGGCAGATTTGACCGACAGTCTGCATGACCCCGTCGATTTGCTGTTCGGCACGCAACTTGGCGGCGGCACCGACATTCGCAAAGCCCTTACCTACGCACAGAGTTTAGTCACCAATCCGAACGACACCACGGTCGTCTTAATTTCCGATTTGTTTGAAGGCGGACGTGAAAGCGAGATGTTGCAGCGCGCACATGACCTCGTGCGCGCGGGCGTACAGGTGATTAGTTTGTTGGCTCTGAATGATAAAGGCGCACCGCTTTTTGACCGAGAATTGGCACAAAAAGTACGCGCCTTAGACATTCCCGTTTTTGCCTGCACACCCGATAAATTCCCCGATTTGGTTGCCGCCGCCCTCAACCGCGAAGACGTCACAAGAGCAGCAAACAACGAAGGTTTAGACTAACCACTCAAACAATTCCAACCACTCAAACTCCTTTTCACTCAATCTTCATATATCCCGAATAAACATTCCCTTCTCCGTCATCGAAGACATAGTAAAAAACATTCTCCTCCGAGACCAAAGACTCGTTATTTTTGTCCGTACCGTCCCAGGTGTTTTTGTAGTTCATTTTCGCATAAACTTCCTCGCCCCATTTATTAAATACTACTAAAGAATTATGCGGGTAGGCCTCCGAGCCGATGACCGTAAAGGTATCGTTTACGCCGTCTCCGTTTGGAGAAAAGCCGCTGATGACCGTCAACTTTTCACAAATAATATCGACGCTGACATTGATGGTATCGACGCCTGCGGAAGTCAGAATCAGATAAGAGAAATTGTCTTTTTCTTCACAAATATCTTGGTAGGGGGCAAAAGTCAGCGTTTGGTCGCTGTTGATTTCGAGTATGCCGAACAGCGGCTCGGCGTCGATGAGGATGTCTTGAATTTGCGGTGCGGACTCGATGCCGTCGGCAGCGTCAAAGACGATGCTGTTATTGCGAATAACCATGATATGATTGTCGAGCGCAGCTTGAACGGTGTGAGATATTCCGAAGAAAAAGAAAAAAGCAAGGGTAAGAACGCGGGCGAATGTGTTTGTACGATAGCTGAATGTTGTCATAACTTTTTGAAGCATTGTAAATTTGAAAAAATCAGAAAAGGAGGGAGAGGAGAGTAAAAATCGGAAGGTGGGGCGCAAGAGAGGTACAAAAACAACTGCAATTTTTTTGCCAAAGACAGAAGAGCCGGAAAAATTGTACCCGGACCCACAGGTAAATACCTGAATACGGGGAGTCGGCGGCTCGGCATTCTTTTTGCATACAGAAGGTATTAAGCTGCAAATTTTAAGGAAAAACGCATAAGGATTGACGCGAAAAGTTGCTTTTTCCCCTTGTTACTTTTCATTGATCACCCTCTGTCATGACACGAACCAAAATTATCTTCACTTATTTTATTTTTTCAATCTTTCCGCTCTCCGGCTCCGCAGCGACGGCACCGCCGTTCAAAGAAAATGTCAATCTCGTCAAACAAAGACTGCTCAAAATGCAGACTTCCATCGCACCGGTTTATCACCCAACCGTTGCCGAATACATCACTTCTTATACCACAAGGGCACGCATCGACACCCGTTATTTAGTCGGCAGTGCCGTGATTTATTTTCCGATTTTCGACCACTATTTAGACTTGTACGGACTGCCGCGCGACTTGAAATACATCGCTGCTTGGGAGTCGAAACTCAAGCCGACCGCCCAATCGCAGGTCGGTGCCGCCGGTCTGTGGCAAATGATGCCCGCTACCGCTCGCAAGTACGGATTGACGGTAAATGAAACCGTCGATGAACGCTTAGACCCACAAAAATCGACCGAAGCCGCCGTTTTATATCTCGCCGATTTACACGAAATGTTTAATGATTGGACTTTGGTTGCCGCCGCTTACAACTGCGGAGAGGGACGACTCATTAAAGCTATTAAAACGGGCGGCAGTCGCGATTATTGGAAATTACGTCGCTACCTGCCGAGCGAAACTTTGGAATATGTACCCGCAGTTTTGGCGACGACTTA
Source organism: Saprospiraceae bacterium (assembly GCA_020629965.1). Lineage (GTDB taxonomy): Bacteria > Bacteroidota > Bacteroidia > Chitinophagales > Saprospiraceae > JAHDCG01. The sequence continues at coordinate 9,405 of JAHDCG010000161.1, forward strand.
CGCGCTGCAATACTATAATTTCTACAACATCCGTCCGCGCTACCCCGATTTCGACGTGCAAAATGCGCGCACCGCCGTGTTGTACTACGGTACGACTTTGCGCGAAGTCGCAAAAATGACCGGACTGACCCGCAAGGTTTTGACACGCCTAAATCCTTCTTATCTCAAAGGCGTTATTCCTTCCAATCGCAACGGAAACTATCTGCGCCTGCCCGAAGCCGCCGCCGTGCGTTTTCGCGACGCTTGGTCGGTCAAACAACGCAAACGCAGCGTACAAGCCGCCGCCCGCTACAATCCGAACGCCGAAGCTGCCTACCCCGTGCTGTGCGTCGTGCGCCCGGGCGATACTTTGGATTACTTGGCGAAATTATACAAAGTATCTAAGCGAAGTATTATCGAAAAAAACAATTTGCAGACCAACCGACTGACCGCTTTTCAAGAATTATGGATTGAAATTCCCGTGCAAAATATGTCGCGCAAAAAGATAAATTCTTAGGCGAAATTCGCTTTTTTCTCATTCGCAAACCGCGCGGATTTTTCTATCTTCGCACAATGAACCCAACCTTACAGATTATCTCCGCCGGGGCCGGCTCGGGCAAAACTTACCGCCTGACCAACGAAATGGTCGCGCTGCTCAAAAGCGGCGTGCGCGCCTCCGGTATCATCGCTACTACTTTTACCAAAAAGGCTGCCGCCGAATTGCAGGAGCGCGTCCGCGTCAAACTGCTCGAAGAAGGCATGACCGAACAGGCGAACGACCTGACCAATGCCCTCATCGGCACGGTGCACGGTCTGGGCGTGAAATTATTACAGCGTTTTGCTTACGAAGCCGGGGTTTCGCCCGAGGTCAGTATCATCGCCGACGAAGACACGCAGTTACTTTTTAATCAATCGCTCGCCACCGTACTGACCAATGAGCGCGTGGAGCAAATGGAAAATTTGAGTAACCGTTTGGGTTTGAATAAAAAAGACTTCGGCGATTGGCGCAAAACCGTGCGACAACTGACCGACATCGCCCGCGCCAACGACTTTGACAAGGAGGTTTTGGAAAAAAGCAAGCAGTACAGTTTCGAATCCTTTCTGCCTTTCATCGGCGAAGTGCAAAATCACCCGCAAAAATGGTGGACAGCCCGCCTGCAAAAGGAAATGGGCGACGCCGTCGATGCCCTCGAAGCCAACGAAGACAGCACCAAAGTCACCGCCACGGCAACCTCCTACCTCAAAGGCAAACTGCGCGAACTCAAACTGCGCGACGAACTCTACTGGCACGAATGGGTCAAAATATCCAAACTCAAAACGGGTGCAAAAAGCCGCGAAGCCGTCGCCGATCTCATCGACTTTGCCAAGACGCACGAGTCGCACCCGCAGTTTCATTCCGACATCCGTGACTTTATCAATTTGGTTTTTGAAATCGCCGTCGAAGCCATCGAAGAATACGACCGCTACAAAAAAATGCGCGGGCTGATTGACTACACCGACATGGAAGTGCTGGTCAAAAAACTGCTGCGCAACGAACGCGTGCAAGAAGTGCTGCGCGAAGAACTCGACCTCCTCATGGTCGATGAATTTCAGGACACCTCCCCGTTGCAACTCGAAATTTTTTGGCAACTCTCGCAATTTGCCGACCACTCTATCTGGGTAGGCGACCCCAAACAATCCATCTACGGTTTTCGCGGCGCCGACCCCAAACTTATGCTCGCCCTCATCGAAAAGCAAGGCGGCGTAAAACCCGAAAATATTCAGGAATACTCCTGGCGTTCGCGCGAAGACATTGTGGCGGCGACCAATGCGATTTTTACCAAAGCCTTCGCCGATTTGCCCGAAGAGCAGGTCGCACTAAAAGCCCGTCGCCTTGCCAAAGCCAAACCCGGTTTTTCAGCCAACAAAGCAGACGAACCCGATGCGATGGGCTTGGCTCTGCACCATTGGCATTTGGAATACGACGGCGAAGGCAAACGCCTGCCCGGTAAGCCGTGGACGGAAAACGGCATTGCTTTTACGCTGAAAAAAATGCTTGACCGCGGGCTGATGATTTATCCGAAAGACGAACCCGAACCGCGCCGTGCCCGCCCCGGTGACGTGGCGATTTTGTGCCGCAGCAACTACGCCTGCCAAGACATGGCGGACGCGCTGCACCGCGCCGGTCTGAAAGCAGCTATCTCGCGCGCGGGTCTGCTGGAGACGCCCGAAAGCAAACTTATTTTGGCTTGTCTGAAATACATTTTGAATAAATACGACAGCCTCAGCGTCGCCGAAATGTTGCTGCTGACGGGTGAAAAATCACTCGAAACCATCGTTGAAGAACGCATCGACTGGCTGGCGCGCAAAGAGGCAAAAGAGCGGGTGGAAAGGTGGTCGTCCGAAAACAAATTTATCGGAGAAATGGATAAGATGCGCGAAGACGGTACGGAACTGTCGAGCGCGGAAATCCTCAATTATCTGCTCGAAGAAGCCGACCTGCGCCGCATCATCGTCGCCTGGGGTAAGACCGAACAGCGATTGGCAAACGTCGATATGCTGCGCAAATTTGCCTTGCAATACGAAGACAACTGTAACCGCCTGCACACCGCCGCCTCGCTCGGTGGTTTTTTGCTGTGGCTCAATCAATTGGCTGCCGGCGAGCAGGATAAACAAGGCTCGGGCGAAACGCCGGATACGGTGCGCGTGATGACTTATCACAAGAGTAAAGGCCTGGAATTTCCCGTTACGATTTGTCATTCTCTGGAAGCCAAGTTGCGCGATAATGTCTTCGGTATCAGCCTCGTCTCCGAGCGCGAAGACATCGACTTAGACAACATTTTAGGTCACCGCCGCATCCGTTTTTGGGTCAATCCCTACGCCGACCAATCGCGTAACACATTGCTCGAAGAACGCCTGCAAACGAGTGAAGAAAAACTCGCGGCCACCCGCGACGCCCTCGCCGAAGAAGCCCGCGTGATGTACGTCGGCATCACCCGCGCCCGTGATTATTTGGTCATCCCGACCCGCGCCCGCCCGACCTTGTGGCTCAACCGAGTTTTTCACAACGGCAAAGAGGACTATCCCGTACTCGACCCGAATGCCGACGTCAGCCCTTTCGTGTGGAAAGACCGCATTCTCAACGTACACACGGAAGTTTTTCCGTATGCTTCCGATTTTACGACCGCCGAAATGTCGGAACCGCCCGTTTTCTTTCCCGCCGAGCCGACGGGTAAAGAGGAAGGTTACGCGCCCTATCGCATCGACTTAAACGAGCGATTTGAAGATGAATACTCAATCAAAACCGACCGCTCGGAAACTTATGCCGCGCCGCTGCCGATTGAAGAGGAAGAAGACACAGCAGCGGTTATTGCCTGTTTCAAAGCCTTTTTGACCGCCGATAATTTGGCTTACAGCTCGGAAAATCGTCTGCAAAATGCAAAAGACTTGATGACGAGATTTGAAGTGCCGGAAGAGTATAATCCGAAGAGATTTTTGCAGCAAGCCGAGGCATTTTTTACGGCATTGAAAGTAAATTTTAACATCAAAAAAGTGTGGCGACGCTACCCGCTGCGCATTCATCACAAAGGGCGTTTGTTTGAAACCAAAGTCGATATGCTGCTGCAAACCGACGCGGGTTTTGTTATCATCGAGCACAGTACCTACGCCGGCGAAGCCAAGACCCGCCGCCATAAAATCGAAAAGGAATTCGGTAATTATTTCTTTTTTGC
>JAHDCG010000162.1 GCA_020629965.1 Saprospiraceae bacterium
AAATTACCACTTCCGTAGAGACGTTGCACTGCGACGTCTTGCTATGAAAAAGCGACACTGCTTGTTACAAACAATCCGTCTGCTCAAGACGAAAGCCCCTCGTAAATCGTAGTTCGTACATCGTACATTCCCCGGCTTTCCGACAAAAACCATAAAAGCAAAGAATCAATCATCCCGTAATGCTCAAAAGACAAAACTCCAATTCACATACGGAATTATCGGAAAAATACTGACCTGCTTCAATACCGTTCTTTGTCCCGTGCCCGCCTCGTTTTGTACGGAGTCGAGGTAGAGGAAGAAGGGGTTGGCGCGATTGTACAAATTGTATGCGCCGAATGACCAGGTGCGCTTCCAGATGCGTTTTTGTTTGGTGAAATTGATGCCGATGTCGAAGCGGTGATATGAGGGCGTGCGTTGGTTATTTCTTTCCGTAAAATACTGCGTAAAGAAGCCGTCTAAAAAAGAAAATTCGCCGTCGCCTTGCGGGAAATAGCCGCTGTACACCGCCTCGCCGAGCGTGTAAGCATTGCCCGAGCCGAAGACCCACGAACCCGACAGCGAAATGCGCTCGCTGAAGTCGTACACCCCGACCACGGAGATGTCGTGGCGGCGGTCGTACTTGTACGGGTAGCGTTTGCCGAAGTTGATGTCGGGGAAACTGCGCCACGTCCAATTCAAAGTATAACCGACCCAGCCGGTGAGTTTGCCTTGCTTTTTACGAATTAAAAACTCCGCGCCGTAGGCCTCGCCGTCGCCCTGCGTCACGTTGTCTTGCCAATCGCCGAAGGAGACAAAACTCGACCCCTCGGTGTAGCTGACCACGTTTTTCATTTGTTTGTAATAGCCCTCGATGCTGATTTCGTATTGCCCCCGGAAGGTCTTGGCAAAACCGCCGGCAACCTGCCAACTGCTTTGCGGCAAAACGCGCTCGGTGGTCGGCAGCCACAGGTCGGTCGGCAGACTCAGATTTTCGTTGGTCAAAAACTGCACGTACTGCTGCATCGTTGCAAAAGAAGCCTTGAGAGACGCATTGCCGGGCAGCAAATAACGCGCCCCGACACGCGGCTGCAAAGAGGTAAAGACCTTGCCGTTTTTCAGACCGAAACCGCTGAAGTGCAGACCGGCATTGACTTTAAGGCGGTCGGTGATTTTTACGTCGTCTTCGACAAACATCGCAAATTCATTGGCATTGACGACAGTCTGCCCAAAGGTCGTGTCGATGCGTTCTTCTTGGTCGGCAAAAAGGACATTGAACGTGCCCGGGTCGAACTCGTGCGCAATAATGCTCGCCCCGAAACGGATAAAGTGGTCAGGATTGGGTACGAAATCAAAATCGACTTTGGCGGAATAATCTTGGATGCCCGAGCTGTAATTGAGGCTGAACTCATCGACAATCGTCTCGCCGCCTTGGGTGTAAGTGTCTTTGTTGCGCGCACCGGTGCTGAAGTCGTATTGGCTGTACGTCAGGGTGACATTCGAGAAAAGTCGCTTGCCCCAGACGTGGTTGTAGCGCAGGGCGGAGGTAATATTTCCCCAGCCGAAACCGATATCGGTGATGTAGGTGTCGCCGTCGTCATAATTCTCTTGCAGGTCGAGGTAAAACTTATCGCGCCCGCTGTAAAAGCTGAGAAAGAGTCGGTCTTTGTCGGAAAATTTATGGTTGACTTTGGCATTCAAATCGTAGAAAAAATAACCGGCGTTGCCCTCATCGCCGTCTGCCCGAAAGCCGGCCTGTATCAGCGGTCGCGCCAAAATGTCGATGTAGGTGCGCCGCGCCGAAACGATAAACGAGGTATTTTCCGAGCCAATCGGCCCTTCGAGGGTAAACTTGGAAGCAATGACCCCGATGCTGCCCGCGCCCTTGATTTCTTTGGTGTTGCCTTCTTTCATTTTAATATCCAAAACGGAAGATAAACGCCCGCCGTAGCGCGCGGGAAAGCCGCCTTTTATCAGCGTCACATCGCGTATCGCATCGGTATTAAAGACCGAGAAAAAACCGAACAGGTGGGAGGCATTATAAACCGGCACACCGTCGAGCAGGATGAGATTTTGGTCGGGACTGCCGCCGCGCACGTACAGACCGCTTTGCCCCTCGCCGCCCGACTGAATACCCGGCAGTAGTTGTAGTGCTTTTAAAATATCGGTCTCGCCGAGGAAAGCGGGCAGTTTTTTAATCTGCGAAACGGGAATGCTGACGGTGCTCATTTGGGTTTGTTCCTCTATCGCTTCGCCGTTTTTAGAGGCGGTCACTTCTACGACTTCCAAACTGACGGAGGAGGACAATTTGACGTTCATTTCGACGTCTTTGGTGAGGTCGAGGGCGAAGGTCTGCGGCTCGTAACCGATGTAGCTGAAAGTGAGGTACACCGAGTCGGCCGGCAGCGTAAAAGAGTAAAAACCGTAGGTATTGGAGACGGTGCCGCTCGCAGATTTAAAGTTGTAAGTATTGGCTCCGATGAGTGCCTCGCCCGTTTCGGCGTCGGTGATGTAGCCCGAGAGGGTGTACTTTTGGGCGTGTAGGCAGAGGGTGCTGCACAGGAGCAGAAACAGTATGATTTTTTTCATATCAGGCTTTTGTTGAGACTTTAGATGTTAGACTTTAGACGTTAGATTTCGGACTGCCGTGCTGTGAACATCGAGTGCGGGGCACTTTCGGAGTGCCTTGCATTTGCTGCCGCATTGACAATGTTTTTAATTTAAGCATCTCTAAACGTCCGGCAACGACCTTTCATTGATACCGGTGTCAGACACTTTTTTTTGCTTAATCTGTATTAAAAAAGCGAAATTCTTACTTTTCGCTTAGGTCGAGTGTCAGACACCTCCGTTTGCGCACGAGTTTAGTTTTTCCGAATACCGGACAAATTAAATACGCCTGCCCCCTACTCCGATTCGATTTTTTTCCGAAATTTTCATTTTCTTTGCCCGGTATGATTGAAGTCGATTATTTACGATATCAAAAACGCTTAAAAACGCGCATCGAAGGCGGAAAACGCTTGGTCTTCGACCCGATACGCCGCAAGTGGCTCGTCATTCAGCCCGAAGAACTGGTGCGTCTGCTGACGATTGAATATTTAATCGACGACCGAAAATTTAACAGCAACCACATCGCGGTCGAAAAGCTGCTCATCGTCAACGAACGGCGCAAACGCTGCGATATTTTGGTGTACGCTAATGATAACGCAGGAAAATTGAATCCGTGGCTTCTGATTGAATGCAAAGCACCGAGTGTGCCGGTCAGCGAGGCAACTTTTCGGCAAATTGCAAGCTATAATCTGCCCCTGAAAGTCCGTTATCTGCTTGTGACCAACGGGCGACAAACTTACTGCTGCGAAATGGATTACGAGCGGGAGTCGTTTGAGTTTTTAAATGAAGTGCCTTCTTTTTAGATTTTAGACGTTAGATGTTTTTGAGACGTTAGATTTTAAACCTTAGATGTTAGACTGCTCACGTCTCTAATCGACTCGGGTATGTCTCAAACAGAACCGAAGGAACGGGTGAGAGTTTTTACGGAGCAAGACTCCAAAGACACAAGCAAGAGCTCCAATTAAATCGAAAAACTTCGATCCTAACCACGCAAAAGTCTAACGTCTAAAATCTAATGTCTAACGTCTAAAATCCAAAATCCAAAATCTAAAAATCTTAACCAACCACCACGCATGACCCGCATCCTCGTCACCGGCGCGAACGGCCAAATCGGTTCCGAACTCACTAAAGCCCTCCGTCTGCGCTACGGACACAATAACGTGTTGGCTTCCGATATTTTTGCGCCGACGCACGTCGAAGAGCCGTTCGGCATTGTCGATATACTGGACAAAGAACGCATGGCACAAGTCGTCGAAAACGAGGGCGTGACGCAGATTTATCACCTCGCCGCCATCCTTTCCGCCAAAGGCGAGGCCGACCCGCTGCGCACCTGGGACATCAATATGCAAGGACTGTTTAACGTATTGGAGGTTGCACGGACTTTCAAATTAGACAAGGTTTTCTTCCCTTCTTCCATTGCCGTTTTCGGGAAAAATACGCCGAAGGTCGGGACGCCGCAGCACACGGTCGCCGAGCCGGAGACGGTGTACGGCATGAGTAAATCCGCCGGCGAAAACTGGTGTCAATACTACTGCGAACGTTACGGTCTCGACATCCGCTCGGTGCGCTACCCGGGCATCATCGGGCACGGACAAAAGCCCGGCGGCGGCACCACAGACTACGCCGTGGACATCTACCACCACGCTGTGCAGGGCAAAGACTACGAGTGCTTCCTTAAAGCGGACACCGCCCTGCCCATGCTCTACATGGATGACGCCATCAAAGGCACCATCGACCTGATGGAGGCCCCGAAGGAAAAAATTAAGGTGCGCACGTCGTATAATCTTGCAGCAATGAGCTTTACACCGGCGGAGGTACACGCGGCGATTCAAAAGCATTATCCGGATTTTAAAATCACCTACAAACCCGATTTTCGGCAGGCTATCGCTGACTCGTGGACGGACTCGATTGATGACTCGCAGGCGCGGCAGGATTGGGGCTGGGCGCCGGAGTTTGATTTGGAGAGGATGACGGGGGAGATGGTTGGGGTGTTGAGGGGGCGGTAGATTCCCGGCATTGGCATGCCGGGTCGGGAGATACCATGCCGGTGGCATTTAGATAGACATTTGAAAAGCCGAGAAGCGGATGAAGAAACGAACCAACAGTAATTCAATTCGACAAAAAACCTCGTATTACTATAACACTTTCAACCAATCCGCTCTTTGTCAAAGCCGTCAAAACTTCTTCCTCCGACTGTTTAGGGTTTTTCATGCTCTTTACATAAGCACGAAATGCAAGCAAACATTTATCAGGAGTATCGTCTAATAATCGCAAAATGAATGTGTCCGGATGCAGGATTTCTATATCGAATTGACTGATATAATCTTTAGGAAAATCGCGTAGATTAGCGGTGGTAATTATCGCAGCTTTAGCCTTGATAGCAGCAGCGAGTACATGGCGGTCATTGGGGTCAGGCAGTTTCAAGTTATTCGTAAGGTCTGAATAATCCGTTACGTTTGCTCTTCTGAAATAAGTATTCATATTTGTGACTACACCTAATACTTTTTCGGGAACAAGGTCGGGCCGTTTGAGTAACAAATTTCGTGTCCACTCGTCATTGATTTCATCAGACCACTTCGGTTGATAAATTGTAAATGCAGCCAAAAAAAGCAGGAAATCTCGCAGATAAATCGAATATAAAACGTTGGCATCTAAAAGGACGACGGGAGGCAGTTTTTCTTTCATTCGTAAAGTCCCGTTTCTTGTTGCATCTTGATAATTTTCTCCATTCCTTTCAGCCTCTTTTGCAAGAGTTTTTCCGCATATTTCTCTGCTTCTTTGCGGGAAATTAATATTTCATCTCCTGCCTTACGGTGAGAAATTGCATTTTTACTAATTAAATTCTGCATTTCATCCATCGATATATCCATTAAAATTATTGCTTCCGTAACGGATATTTCGTTTTCGGCTTTCTCATTTTTTTCCCTCGAAATCTGATTTAAATAGGAAATGAACTCCTGCGGTACGGCAATTTCTTCGTCCTCGACCAATAGTTTTACATTTTTCGCTTTCGCTTTTTTACGCTTGACCAAATCCGTCAAGCGACTGCTGAATGCCGCAATAATTGCAGCACTTTCGGGACTGATATTATTCGAGGTGATATTCATTTTCATTTTTTTTATTGCAATTTACGGATAAAACGGGAGAATGGTGGTGTTTGGTTTCTTTTTTAATAATTTTTTACTATTCATAAAACACTCACCTCCCCGGATAAAAAGCGTCGCTCACCATCCGGCAAAACAACCCGGGCCGTCCATACATACACGCCCTGTGCAATAATTCCGCTTCGAGTAGTACCGTCCCAACCGATACCGGGGTCGTTAGTGTGGCCGGGAACGGAGGAAAAATGTAAATTACCCCATCTGTCAAAAATTTGTATCTGCTCTACGGGGAGGTCGTTTTTGCTTTGGAGATAAAAAATATCGTTGATGCCGTTGTTGTCGGGAGAGAAGGCGGTGGGGGCGTAGAGGTCTATATTTTTATCGACGAATATTAATACAGACGCCGACTGCAAACACAAATCATCATTTGATACTGAAAATGTGACTTCAGTCGTTTCTGTAGGTTTAACAGAGGCAGAAATACAGGTATCGCATGACACTATTTCCGAGGGAGTCCAAAGATAATTATTGAAAAACGTTTCATCAAACAAGGGATTTAGAAAAATACTGTCTCCTAAGTTTATTCGAACTTCATCAATCAGATTGATTGTACTTAAAGCCGGTTCTTCTAAACTAAAACTTATCTCTTCTCTACAGCCCTCCGAATCCTCAACCAACAAAACGTAATCACCGGAAGCTAAATTTAAATAGAAAGTATCTGTATTGAAAGACAAACCGTTTAAACTATACAGGTACGGATTGTTTCCTCCTTCTGTGTTTGTAATGATTATTGTTCCGTCTGTGAGACCGGGACAAGTAGGATGAATAATCTCAATTTCTGTTTCCAACAAACTTCCTGTTATCTCTATTGAATTTTCTACAGTACATCCCATGTCATTTATTCCTTCAAACGTGTAGTTCCCTTCAGTAAAGACTTGTACGGACGAAGCATTTTCCCCGGTTGACCAGTAATAATCCGAAAAATCTTCCTCTACGGATAAAGTTACTGCTTCCCCGTTACACAAATCCCCTAAAGCATTTATTACAGGGACAGGTAAAACAGTTTCCTGTAATTCCAGTACTATAATACTGTCACACCCTGTTAGACTTTCTAAGGTATCTGAATAAGTTCCCGCAGAACTTATTATTTCTCCCTGCCAAGCAAATTCTTCTCCTTCACAAATCGAAGCGTTTTGAATCGATATAAATTCCTCAAAAATTATGTTAGTGCTCACTATAGAGTCGCATAACTCGAAATTTTGTAACACCCTTACGATTACCGTATCACTGATTATTGTTTCATTGTTTATAACATAAAAATCTCCTTCACAAAGTATTATTTCTTCCGAAACTTCATTTAAATCTATTATCGCAAGATTTAGGTTTACAATGGAGTCACAACCTTCATAACTTTCCAAAACAATTTGAGTATTTGTTTCACTGTCAAATACTTGATTACCTACCTCGTATTCTTCTCCTTCGCAAATTTGAACATCGAGGATAGTCATTATCTGTTGTGTGAACAACTGATAACTTTCACTTACTGTACAGTCATTTGCATCCGTTATCGTTACAGTATGCACCCCGTCACCAAGCATCGATTCTACATTATTTTCTCCGCCGCTCGACCATAGGTACTCATAAGGTAAACTGCCTCCCGTAGCCAGTGCCGTAAGTGTTCCTGCTTCAGTACAGATAGTATCGGAACCTTCATTATTTATATTTACGAGAAGTAAATCGGGTTCATTTATTTGAAAGGTGTCCGTCCCTGTACACCCGTTAGCTCCTGTCACTACTACCGAATAGCTTCCCTCGCTTAGGTTTTCTATTGTCGGGTTCTCAAAACCGTTACTCCACAAAGCATCAAAATCCGTGTTAGAATTATTCAAAGTAACAGAAATACTACCGTCACTCGCGCTAAAACAAGATACGTCACTGATGCCGGCATCTACATATAATTCCTGCGGAAAAATCGGCAATAAAGCAAAAGCATTGTTACTGTATTCGGAAGCATGAATTGTAAATTCTACTTCTACGGTACCGTAAGTATTAGTTTCATCTATGTATTGAACGGTTTGCAGTATTTGGGAAAAATCACCGAAACTTGCTCCCGCTGTGTTTACAATGTTTAACATATCGGTACCTATACCGAAAACGGTAAACTCAGGAAGTAAAGAACAATCTAAAATGCCCGGCAGGTCGTCGTCGATAAGTTCTATGGTGATTCTATCGACTACGCCTGTTTCGCTGTAAACGATTGGGTCACTGTCGGTAATAAGAAGAGGTGTTACACAGGATGTATCTGATAAATAGTTAAAACCTATTTCTCCTGAACTATCATCACTATCCAAATCTATAAATAATTCGCATTCAGGGATAAACGGCTCGGTATCGGAAGCTAAAGACTCGATTCTTAAATCTGTTTCACACCCTTGGATTAGAGTTGAGTTCACAAAGTCGATGATATAATAGCTCCGAACAGAATTTTCAATACCTGTCAGATACGTATCTGTATCACTACAAGTATTATGAATCGTAGTTAGTCCCTTAATGTTTGATATAGTCGACGGTAAATCGAAAAGAAATTCGACATCGCCCGGATTTATAGGATCAATTTTATACAGTGAATAATTTTGAGTAATTATGAAGTACTCTCCTAAACGGTGACTCATAGCTATAGGTGTTTGACAGGTTTCCGGAAGAAGTCCGAAATTGAATTCTTCTCCGGTTGACGGATTGTAAGAAAACACAGACTCACCTGCGAAATAAATTGTTCCCGTAGCCGATACAGCTAAAGCATAAAGATTGTCCGGTGGTTCAACTCCGACTACAGGGAAATCACCATAACCGTCGAGAACCGGTAATATTTCAGTAAAAGCAGAAGGCGGATTGACTTGTTGATTAGTAAAACTACAGGCATAATAAGTACCATTAGGATGATAAGTAAAACTACGACGATAATAATTTCCTGCCCAACCGGGATAAACATATTCATTCGTACAATTTTCAGTATCGTGGTAACGAAAGGTTGGTACTTCAAAAAGTAACGGACTTGTAATCGTAGTAGTATCGGATACTGTAATATCTTGAGCGTAAAGAGAAGATAGGTTTACGATGAGAAGGAGCGTAATAATTTTTGAGTACATTTTATTTTGTTTACAAAAAAGCCACGGAAGACTGAAAGAACGTTCAATTCAGTCTCCTGTGGCTAATTGAGTATATTATTTGTAGAATAAAATCAACAATTCTAACTACTATGCGAGTCACCTGTTTTGCAAAAGTAATAATTACTACTTGAATCTATCACATTTTAAAATGCTTAATACAGGGGTTTATTTATCTCTTAATTTGTTTAAAACAGGTAATCATGAGTGTCAGAATTCAGTCAGCATGTCTTACGGAAAAGAATCTTCCCAATATCCCATTACCTACTACTCATCTTAAGAATTTTTACGACTTCAGGAGGATTGTTATTTGTCGAACATCGCAGGTAATAAATCCCGTCATCAAGAGTACTTCCCGAGCTAATTTGTATTCTATTTATACCGCTCGTAATTTGAGAAACTGATGTACGAATGACTTCACCCAACGTATTAATAAATTCTATATTCAGTATATTGTCCGAAGTTGAGTTAGAATACGTAACATTTAATTGGTCGCTAAACGGATTAGGGACAGCAGAAATGAGAGAATTGATTGAATCTCCCGTAAGGGCATCACTAGTACAAGTTTCACAAGATACCTTATCCCCACAGAGGCGTTGAAGTAATTTATGATTTTGATTATTCGCACATGATATACTTGAAGCCTCGCAATCATCAGGATTTGTAAAACAATTTATCCAACCACTCAATTGATGCCCTTGACTCACACTTCCTGTAATGTTGTTGTAAATTACATTATTAGAATAGTTCGTTATAACTGCACCGGTACACGGATCTAATAATTGATAAGCATCATTATATACACCTGATACAGTACAAGTTGTTTTCTTTTCGCAATCACAGACAGCATCTACCTCTGTAGGATTACTATGGTCATCAACTTCTATATTACTATCAACCAAGAATTCTTCTGAAGAGTTTTCCGAACTATGAATAAATGTCGTGATGGTTTCAATACTATTGGGACACTCTATTGTTAATTCACAACTGTTTGGATTAACAGTAAAATTTTGAGGCGGAATATAATTATCAACCTGAACAATAAATCCTCCACAAGATGTGCCTGTATAACATGTACCTCCGATAGGTTCATTATAAAAAAGAGAACCATATTGAATAGTTGCTGTATATTCAAATACCCCGCACTGGTCTTCTATTTGTAATGTATAATCACCCGGCGGTAAATTATTAATTGTAGTTTCAGTACTGTTATTATGTGTCCATCTCACTAAATATGCTGGTCCGCTTGTAAAAGGCTTACCACCGGATGCATTAAAACTTATTTTTCCTATATTGAAACCATCACAAGCAGTTCCGACTTCTACAGAAAAGTTAGGATTTGGCGGATCAATATCGTCGACAAAAATACTTTTTTGCTGAGCACAACCTACTTCATCTGTAACAGTAACAGTATATGTTCCTTCGTATAGATTAACTAAATCTCCGTTAGAATCTTGTGTTCCTGTGTTCCAATCAATATCAAAATTTGACGCACTTCCTTCTCCTCCTGAAACTGTAATATCTATTTTAGAATCTCCCGGACAATCAACAAGAGATTGGGAAGATATATTTATTTCCGGATATGTACCGACGGTATAACATAATGTGGAGATGAAGAGATTTCTACCGCAATCATCAGTAATTTCATCTATACAATACTCTCCCGGAGGTAGATTGTTTATAGTATGACTTTCTCCGGATGTTGAACTATTATGCTCCCATTTTACCTTATAGGGAGGATTACCGCCCGAAAGAATTATAGATATACTTCCGTTATTGTTATATAAACTGCTTTCTTCAATAAAGGGACAAGACTTTTCTACTATAACTTCCTCAAGGGTGAAATATCCGGTACTTTCTCTAATTCCAATTTCAAATACCTTATTAGTGCTGCATCCGGACCCATTGTAAATATTTACTTCATAATTCCCTCCCTTTAATCCTTCAAGTATCACATAACCTGTTTCGTCAGTTTGAAGATAATACACTTCTCCGGTAGTGAGATTTTCAAAAAATGCTGTGCTTGTAATATTAGGACTAATAAAAAGCTCTATACTTCCGTTACTCATTCCTTCACATTCGTCTGTTACCTCATCTATTACTATAGAGGGGGTTAATTCAGGTATCAATTCGAATTCTTTAGAACTGTTGCAACCATTTTCATCCGTCATATGAATCGTATAAGTTCCCATTCCCAACTCTGTCAAATCGGTTAAAATACTTCCTTCAAATGTCCAATAGTAATCAATCACACCTACTCCGCCAAAAGGCCCGGAGCCGTTTAAAGGAAGATATATGCTACCGTCATTTGTTTCACATCCAAGAGGATGATTGAGTGTAGGAAAAACCGTCATGTCCTCACAGACAATTACAGAAAGTACATGATCAGTACAACCGTCATTGTTGCTGACTGTAGCTGTGTAAACACCCGGTCCTAAAGACTCGAAAGTATAACTTGTACCAAAATCAAATACAGATTGAGGTGCCTGCCCCGGTGATTCAAAAAGTATAGTAAAAGGTGCCCCTGTTGCTCCCGCAAAATTTACTGTTACAGTACCGGAACCTGCCTGATAAGGTGTAGAAGTAGAAGCTATCCCTACTTGTTCGTACCAATCATCCTCTTCACCATTATCGATTATTTCAATGGTTTGATCCAATATAACACCGCAATCATCTTCTATATATATATTCAACTCACCCGGTTGTAAATCAGTAATTAAATAGAAATTATTTAGATTACTTAAAATACCTTGAGATACGCCGATATTGAGAGGAGGAGTAATGTTTTCTACATCAAATACCAACGAACCGTTACTACAGTTTATATTCGGTTTTATAAATAATAACTGTTTGAGTTCCGGTTCTACTCTCTTAAATCTCACTCTGACTAACTCACGATTGCCACAAGCATCAAATATGTTAGCATCGTAAACACCGTATGGCAGGTTGACACATAGTCCTGTCACAGGATAAGGAGTACCGCTCCACAATACATCGTAAGGAGGAACGCCGCCTGTTATTTCTAAACATATCTCCCCGTTACCGCTATCGGTAGGGCAAGGCGGAGAGGTATTAACAATGACTTCAAAACTTTGAGATGCGTCAGGAACTTCAAAACAGTCCGTAAGAGTAAGTCCCGTAGAAACATCCGTATATTTGACACATATAGTTTGTCCCGCAAATTCACCTTCTACACAGTTATTATTTCCTAACTCTACGCCGGTACTTTCATTGAACCATTCGTATTCATAAATACCGCTTCCGTTCGATACCTCATAGCAAACTTCAACCTTCCGACTATCACAATTATAATTGGTTTGAAACTCACCTGACATAGGCATCGGAGCAAAGTAGTAACACTCACTACGATAACATATCTCACTAGAATATATATCCACACAGTACAGTCCGGGTTCATTATCTCCGACTTGAATAGCAGGATTGGCAGAAGTACTGCCGTCAGGAAGAGTCCAATCAAAATAGTAGTCTTCCGAAGCATAGTTGCTAACAGATATTTCATATACGGTTACACCCGGTTCGGGCGATATACCCCATGGGTTAGCTTCTATTATCGGTGTTTCAGTATAAAAAAAGCAGGGGTAATACGTTATTTCATGTACATCGTCTTCACCTATATTGTACTCGGTAGGTTCCCAGACACAGGAAGTTGTAAACAGCGGCACATCTACACAAGAACTCAAACTTTCATCATAGGATTTTAAATCGAGTAATTCATTTTCATTGATGTCTTTTCCTCCGAACACAGGATTGAAGGAAAAATATCCTTCATTTTGTAATTGTTGGGAGAAGGGTCCTCCGCTACTATTTCCGGGCAGGGTATATGTCCATTGTTTGTTATCGCTTCCCGGAACAGGAGTCATTATAAATGTGTTACCTAACTCTACACCCATATTCAGCATAGAATTATTTGTCTCTGCGGTAAGGCGATAACCTGCATAGTTGAGAAACTCCGTAGATATACCGGACATTATTTCCGAGTCAAAGTAAACACAACCATCACCCGAAATACTCCATTCTCCTACGTAAAAATTTTCGTACTGTACTTCTCCCGAAATACTTAAAATATC
>JAHDCG010000278.1 GCA_020629965.1 Saprospiraceae bacterium
TTTTAGTTCTCTCACCTTTGATAAACCGGAATTTGTGAGGTTCCCGTTTTTGAAATCGAATTTTAGTTCAAACAGAATCTAAGTTCCAATGACAGAGGCTCCCCCACAATGCCTGTCCCGACTTCAGTCGTGGAGGGGTCGGGGGGGGCTTCAGTACTGATTTTACCCAAATTTTTCCTTAGCTTTACCCCCAAGAAAACAACTAAAAATTCAAAACGCAATAATGCCGCAAAGCGCAAACCCACCGTCAACCGTCAACCGCCAACCGTCAACCGCCCTAATCTTCGCCGCCGGACTCGGCACCCGCCTGCGACCCCTTACTAACGACCGCCCCAAGGCTTTGGTTGAAGTCGGCGGAAAAACTTTATTGGCACAAGTCGTCGAAAAGTTGCGGGCGCAGAGCGTACGGAAAGTCGTGGTGAACGTGCATCACTTTGCGGATAAAGTGGAAGCGTATTTGGCGGACCGGGAAAATTTCGGCATCGAAATTCACGTCAGCGACGAGCGCGATTTACTCTTAGATACCGGCGGCGGACTGAAAAAAGCCCGTCGATTTTTAGACACCGGCACACCTTTCATCGTACACAATACCGACATTTTGAGCGATATCGACCTGCAAAAAATGTACGCAAAATGTATCGAAACGGATGCCGTCGCGGTCTTAGCAACTCGTGACCGAGAGACTTCACGCTATCTTTTATTTGACGAAAAGCAAAATTTGCGCGGTTGGAAAAACGTAAAGACGGGCGCAATCAAAGCCGTAGCCGGAAAAGAATTTAAAGAAGAAACCCTGCATCCGCTCGCCTTCAGCGGCATCAGTGTCTTGCACCCTCGTATCTTCGATATGCTGCCCGACGAGGATGTTTTTTCAGTCATTCCCGTGCTGCTCGAAGCCGCCGCCGTCGAAAAAGTCATCGCCTACCCGCACGACGACGACTATTGGCTCGACGTAGGCAAACTACCCGCAATAGAAAAAGCGGAAGACTATCTAAAATCCAAAATCGGGAAGTCTAACATCTAAAATCTAACGTCTAAAATCTCAAAAGAAAATGCGTCACGCACCCATCGCCACCTTCATCAACATGGCTACCGTCACCGTCGGCGGCTTGCTCGGCTTGTGGCTCAACAACGTTTTTCCGCCCGAAATCGAAACGATAATTTTTCAGGCCATCGGTTTGTGCACCCTCGTCATGGGCGTAATGATGTGTCTGAAAATGCGGGACGGCTACATGCTGATTTTCATTTTCAGTATGCTCATCGGCGGCATCATCGGGCAGGTTTTGGAGATTGATAAAGGGCTGCTGC
This sequence comes from Saprospiraceae bacterium, assembly GCA_020629965.1. Taxonomy (GTDB): domain Bacteria; phylum Bacteroidota; class Bacteroidia; order Chitinophagales; family Saprospiraceae; genus JAHDCG01. The sequence goes on from JAHDCG010000278.1 coordinate 1,306, forward strand.
AACTCGGCGAAACGCTGAAAACGAGCCTGTCAATCGGCGATGCGCGGTTTACCGAGGGCTTGGTCACGGCATTTTTACTCTTTTGCGTGGGCAGCATGACCATTCTCGGCGCGATAGAAGAAGGGTTGACGGGCAAGCGCGAACTGCTGCTCATCAAAGCCACGCTCGACGGCATCACCTCCGTGGCTTTCGCGGCAACCTACGGCGTAGGCGTGTTGTTTGTCATTTTTCCGATGTTGATGTTGCAGGGCGGCATTACCCTGGCGGCGGGCAGTCTCGAAAAGTTTTTCACGGAGAGCATCCTCGCCCAAATCAGTGCCGTCGGCGGCGCGCTCATCCTCGCCATCGGCATCCGCATGCTCCGGCTCGGCGACATCAACATCGAAAACCTACTGCCCGCCCTCCTCGTCACCGTCCTGCTGACCCGGCTGTACGACAATTTTCCGAAAACCTCCCCTCCCCCGGAACTTTCCGCCCCGAAAAACGATTAAACACACACCACCTCACAAAACCAAAAAAATAAATTTGAAAAAAAATTACAAAAATACTTTACGGAAAATAAATTTCGTTGTATCTTTGCGTCGCTTTTGAAAAAAAGCAATACGGTATAGACCTATGGTGTAATCGGTAACACATCAGTTTTTGGTTCTGACATTCAAGGTTCGAGTCCTTGTAGGTCTACAAATAAAGGCTTCGCGCGGTAACGTGCGGAGCCTTTTTTGGTTATTGGGAGGGGTTT
>JAHDCG010000022.1:0-15956 GCA_020629965.1 Saprospiraceae bacterium
AAAGCCTCGCCGCTCCAATCAAGGAACAACGAGGCTTTCTTTATTCATCTAAACAGCCTTAAAAAAGACCGCTTAAATCATTTACTGCACAACCACACGCTTCGTGCTGATACGCGCACCGTCGGTAATGACGACCGTGTAATTACCCGTAGCCATGTCTGTCAAGTCGAAGTTCACGTTACCGTTCACCGCTGCATCTACTTTACGCGTCGCAACGATTTGACCCAACATATTGCTGATGCGAATGTCCAAATCCGCCGCAGTGTCCATCGAGTAAGCAACCGTGAAGATGCCCGCCGTCGGGTTAGGAGATACCGCAAAGCCCGCGTCGAAAGTCGCGTCGATGACGTCGGTCAAATCACAAGCCACACACTGACCGAAGCAGACTGCATCGACTTCCACATCGTCTTCTTCTACGTTGAGGTTACGGTTGAAACCGCCGAAGCCGTCGTCCAAACCGCACTCTTCCGGTACGCTTTCCCAGCCTTCAAAGCCGTTTTGGAATTTGTACAATACTTCGCTGTTTTGCGGTACTTCTACCGTAATCGACCAGGTATCGTTGCCGTTATCCGTCATTTCCTGACCGACAAAACCGTTGAAAGTACCCGCTGCAAACATACCGTCTGCCGCTACTTCGCTAAATTTGGTATCTACCGTCAAAGTTACCGATACCGGCAACGCGGGAGAAACGGGAAATTCATCCAAAGGCAATACTTCGATGTCATCGACGAAGAAGTTGTAAGTCGCATCCAACGGGAAGAAATTCACCGCACCGACTACTGCCGTTCCCGGGTCTCCGCCCGAATCGAGTGTGTAATCCCATTCGTAAACAAAGTCACCGTTGATGTAAATACTTGCCAAACCATTGTCCAAGTCCATGTTAGTATTCACATCGAACCATACATCCGTCGGGAAGTCAAAGAAAGCAGCATCTGCGCCGCCTGCATTCAATACACCTTCGTCACCGGGTTGGAAAACAGCTTCCAACTTGAAAATAGAACCTTCGTTATCGCGGTCGCCCTGAAAGTTGAAGTAAGCACCTGCACCTGCGGGGATGTACATCGACCAGTTGTTAGCGATGATACCCGTCGTGTAATTTTCGGGGTAAATCAATAACTGATCGATCGGGCCGCCGCCTACTACCTGCAAAGAATTCGGTGCAGACTGTGCCTGCTCGGTCACTACCGGCGCACTGCCGTCAGCCGCATTGTTCCACGGTCTCCATTGGTCTGATTGGTCTGAAACCGGACCGACGTCGTAAGAGTCGAAGTTATCACATACCAAAGCATCCGGATTGTCACAAGGAGCCTGTGCAATCATACAAGCAGCACACTCGGAGAAACAAACCGCATCCAAAGTAATGTCTGCATCTACGGTAGCAAAACGGTTGAAACCGCCGAAGCCGTTATCTACACCGCATTCAGCGGGTACCGTCTCTTCAAAAGCATAATCGGGACCGTTCAAAAACTTCCATTGTGCATCTTCTTCTTCGACTTCTACGGTTGCTGTGTAAACACCGTCGCCGTCTTCGTCAAACATTTCGGTAGCGTCTGCTGCCCAACCGTTGAACGTACCCGCCACGAACACACCGTTGTCACCTACGTCTTCGTTGCTCATATCTACTTGCAACGTCAGCATCGGTGCGATATTAGACAAAGTGTTTAAGCGTACTACATAAGCACCGGGGAAACCAAAAGCTTCCGGATTATTCCATGCACCGCCGCCGATTTGCAGCCATGCCTGACCGGGGTAGAACACATCTTCCGCAAGTCCCATACCTACGTTAGCTGCGGTAGTCGAGCGAATACCTACGAAGTAATACCCGCCGGCTTCACCGTTAAACTGCTCGTCTAAATCAATCGTCACACCGCCGGTTGCTGCAATCGGTGCTTCCTGAGCGTACAATTCATCGGTCGGAGTACCTAAATCATCGGTATCAAAAATAACCAATTCGACAGATTCACCATCTACACCGCCGGTGTAGTCCAAGTAAACACTCAATACGGTGTCCGCTGCGTAAAAGAAGTAAGTGTTACCCTGCAAGATTTCCGCACCGTTTCCTACACCCAGGTTGTTGGTCGGACCGTCTTCGTAAGAGTACAAAGCACCGGTGTAAGTAATTGTGTTTTCGTCATCGTTGTTATCCGTTTCGGTATCTTCTTCCGTTTCGTTAGCCGTGACGCTGTAAGTCATCACGTAGTCACCGACCATTGCCTCGAAAGAACCTGCGCTCACTACCTGTACTTCACCGACTTCCAACAGAACCGGCTCGGAAGTACCCGTAGCGATTGCATTGTCGAGGTCGTCTGCCGCGAATACTTCTACGGTCAAGACCACACCGGTCAAGACTTCGGAACCGAGGTTACCGACTAAGCCGTACAAACCGTTTTGGGCAACGGGTACGTTCAGGTTTTGCTGTACCGCAGCAGTCGCTACGTCAGCCGCCGGCAAAGGCGTGAAGGTCAAAGACCAAGTGAAGGCACTGTTGTCCCAGTTATTATCCCACTCGATGAGGTAAGTTGTACCTGCTACAACGGTCAGACCGGCTACTTGCGAAGCAAAAGCATCGCCGCCTGCGGTTTGCTCACAAGCATCGTCATTAGCAGCGATTAAAGTAGGATCGTCACAAGTACCGGTATGCACAAACAAGCGTGTATCCGCACCACCGAGGCAAGAGTTGATGTCGATAGTACCCGTTTCGTCTGCGGTGTAAGAGTACCAAACGGCACCGTCTGCTACACCCGGAGCAGCAGAAGCCTGCGTATTATTCCCGTTACTCGGAATCGTATCCGCCAGCGTGTAGGTACCTTCCGTGACGACTTCCGCCATATCACAGCTCATACCTTGACCGAAGGCGACATTGGCAGCAGCCAAAAACAACGCGACGGTCATAAATTTAAAAAGTAAATTTTTCAACATAATGATTAAACATTTGGTGATTAAAAAAATAATTCAGTTTCATTTCCGATAAAGCTATCCGCTCGGAAAGAACGGTAATTTAAAAACGGACGGCGATTAAAGCGACGCCCGAAAAAATTCGAGTGAAAGATAGAAAGATTCTTACATATATCAAAAGGATTTTTCTGTATGAAGTGTCGTTGACGCACTAAATCAATCTCGTTATTCGGCTGCAATACCGCCGCGCTCAAACCTCATTGACAAGCGAACGCATTGCTTTTTGCCGGCACAGAAATTACCGATTAACAATGATATATTTTTCTGTTTTACAAGAACACGGATTTAAATATTTGCAGAAATGCAAAGGAAGAGATAAGTAATTGATTTTCGGTGTAATATTCATACGGTGTCCTCGTGTTTAAGTTCTAATTTCGGTCAAATGTAGTGTTTCTTTTTAATACATCGGTAGTGATTGACAATTTAATTTTCGAGATAAGGTTTTACCGTCTCTTTTTGTTCGGTTTAAGAACCGGTACCCTTTTCCGCCTCGACCGATTCATTTTTTTCCTCATGTTTGCTCCGGAATCAGAATTGACCCTGCCGGCGCAAAATCCGCCTCATCTTTACGGCATACAATACGAAAATACCGGCTCCGGCGGACTCGGTTTTTCGCATTTACAAACTTATTCATGCACTGACTTTCCGATTGATGTCACACCAAGGACTTTGAAAATATAACCGCAAACCAAACTTTTCTCCCCCTTTTTCAAACGGAGAAAAATCCGCTTTTTTCGGTTCTCCTTTTCTTTTTCCGCAGAAAAAAAACCACTCGTTCCGCGAGTTTTCTGCCCGGTATTTATTCGGAAATTTTTCGGCAGTATTTTAACCAAACTTCTCTCAACTCACTGTTATGAAAAATTTTTACCTCGCTTTTACCCTTTTTTCAGCTTTCTTCTTTTCCCAAAATCTTTTCGCTCAATGTAACTCGACGGGAGCCTTACTCAACTCCACCATACTTTTTGAAGGTGCGGAAACTATCGTCGCAGACCCGATTTTTTCGGGCGAATACGTCCGCGTGTATCTTTGCGCCGGCAATACCTACGATTTTAACACCTGTGACTCCGATGATTTCGATACTTACCTGACCCTCCTCTCGGATGACGGCGCAGACACGGAACTCGCCAACAGCGGGGCTTTTGTGGATTGCGGCGTGAGTACCAATCAGGCGCAAATCACCGGCTACGCGCCCGCCGCCTCGGGTTGGGTGCGCGTCCTGCTGACCAAGACTTTATTAACCAACGACTGTGTCATCGACCCCACCGACCCTTCGACGGCACTCAACTTAACCCAAAACGGCGCGGGTGCCTGCGGGCCTCTCGGCTGGAGTTGTACCATCAATCCCGAAATCGTCAGCGGCAGCTTTACCGTGACCGGCGCGACGACCTGCGGCTCGGGCGACCAATACGACAACACCAACACCTGTAACAGTTTTCACATGGACGGCGAAGATTACGTCTATGAATTCACGCCCGGCACGACCGGTTGCCACGTTTTCAACCTCACCAACACGGGCGGTTCTTCCACCGGACTCTTTGTCACCGACGCCTGCCCCGATGCCGGCGGTACTTGTCTTCTAAGCGGCGAAGCCGACGGTGCCGACCAAAATGCCTCGGCGGATTTGACGGCGGGCGTAGTGTATTACGTCATTGTCAGCAATGACTCCGACCCCGGTTTCGGCGACGGCAACCCCTGCGTACCGACTTACGACCTTAATGTGTCTCCCTGTTTGGAAGGCACGAGTTGCGCCGACCCGCTCGACATCAGCGGCGACTTCATTTCCGGCCCCGCGACTACCGCCGGATATTTGAATGATTTTGAAGATGAAGACGTGATGGTTTGCGGCGGCGGCACGACTAATTATTTGAACGGCTCGGATGTGGTTTACCTCTACACCGTCAGTGCGGCGGGTTGCTATGATTTTGATTTGACGGCAAATGCGGGCGACTTTCCCGGTTTGTTCTTATTTGCCGACTGTCCGACTACGGGCGGTGCCTGCATCGAGTTTTCGGAAAACGGTGCCAACGGACCGGCATCCTTCGATACCTATTTAGAACCGGGCAGCTACTACGTCGTCGTCGATAATTTTGCGAACCCGCCGTCCATCAATTACGAATTATCCATCGTTGCTTGTGCGCAACAGGGCGAAACCTGCGCCGAGGCGATTACCGTCACGGAAGGCACGACACCCGGTATCACGACCTGTGCTGCGGGCGACAATTACGGCGCAACCGACGCTTGCATGAATGCCGGTATCAATGGCGAAGACGTGGTAATGACCTTTACCTCGCCGGCGGCGGGTTGCTATGATTTCGGTTTGTCGAATATCGGCACCGCTCCTCTGAATATGTTTTTACTCGACGACTGCCCCGACGTAGCCGACGCAAATTGTCTCGGTCAAACCACCGGCACCGACCTCACAACTCTCAATCTTGTTGCCAATCAAACCGTTACCATCGTAGTCGCTTCGGGCACGGCGACCTGTTCGACATTCGATATGAACATCACTTCCGTCGCCTGCCCCGCCGGCTCGACTTGTGTTTTACCTTTGGATGTGACCTTCGGCACCACACCCGGTCTGACCACCTGCGGCACCGGCGACGACTACGAAAACGCCGACACCCCCTGTCCGCCCGGCAGTCGTTTATTCGGCGAAGAAATCATCATGACTTTTACCGCCCCCAATACGGGCTGCTTTAACTTTTCCGTCAGCAATATTCAGGAAGCCAACGCAGAGTCCGGCATTTTCATCACCGATGCCTGTATCGACGCTGCCGACGAAATTTGCCTCGGTTCCGCCCTCGCGGACAACGGCGCACCGGCTGCTGCGGACGTTTATCTGAACGGCGGACAAACCGTCTTTATCACCGTTGCCGCCATCGACCTTATCGGTGCTTTGGTACAAACGCAGTGCATCAATTTCGATATGGTTATCAGCACCGGCACCAACTGCCCCGTCGGTGCGACCTGCGCCAATCCCGACCCGATTAACGCCTTACCTTATAATAACAGCGGCTTGACGACTTGCGGCTTCGGCGATGATTACAGCAGCGCGGATGCCTGCGGCAGTGTCTTTATGAACGGCGACGATTACATTTTTACCTATACCCCCGCTGCGGATGAATGTGTTACTTTAAGCATCACCGGCGACACGGGCGGCGCGACGGGTTTGTTTGTTACCGAAGGCTGTCCTAACCTCGGCGGCGCGTGTACCGCGCAAGCAACCGGCACCTCTCCGACCATCGACGTCGTTTCCCTGACGGCGGGTGTGCAGTATTTTATTACCGTTTCGAGCAATCCGGCCTTAGTCGGCGGGGTGCAATGTACGCCTTTCGACCTCAACGTGAGTACGACCGCCTGCCCTGTGGGTTCGGTCTGTGACGACCCCCTCGCCGTCAGTTTCGGCACTAATCCCGGTCTGACTACCTGCGGCACCGGCGACGACTACGAAAACGCCGATACCCCCTGCCCGCCCGGCGACCGTTTATTCGGCGAAGATTTGATTATGACCTTTACCGCGCCCAATACCGGTTGCTTTAACTTTTCCGTACAAAATATCGACGCGGCAAATGCCGAGTCCGGTATTTTCATCACCGATGCCTGTATCGACTCGCCCAACGAAAGCTGCCTCGGTTCCGCCCTCGCGGACAACGGCGCACCCGCTGCGACGGATGTTTATTTGAATGCCGGTCAAACCGTCTTCATTGCCGTAGCCGCCGTAGATATTGTCGGTGCTTTGGTACAAACGCAGTGCATCGACTTCGACTTAGTCATCGGCACGGGCACAAACTGCCCCGTCGGTGCGACCTGCTCCAATCCCGACCCGATTATTTCTTTGCCTTACAATAACGCCGGCTTGACGACCTGCGGCAGCGGCGACGACTTCAGCAGTGCGGATGCCTGCGGCTCGGCCTTTATGAACGGCGACGACTATGTTTTTTCTTACACGCCGCCGGCGGACGAGTGCGTCACGGTCAGCATTACCGGCACGGGCGGCAATCCGACGGGCGTTTTCATCACGGCGGGTTGCCCCGACGCGGGCGCGGCCTGTACGGCTTCGGCTACCGATGTCGGCGGTGCCCCGGTTATCGACAATGTCGGTTTGACGGGCGGCGTGCAGTATTTTATTACCGTTTCCACTACCGTTGCCATTGTTGACGGCGGGGTACAGTGTACGCCTTTCGACATCAATATGAGTACGGTCGGTTGCATTTTGGGAGCGACTTGCGAAGCGCCGTTCGTACTGCCTTCTTCGACCTCTTTCACCGAAACGGGCTTGACGAGTTGCGGCTTCGGCGATGATTACGAGCAAGCCCAAATGCAAGGGGAATGTGCGGCGGGCAACAACGAGATTTACATCGACGGCGAAGATTTCGTGATGTCGTTTACCGCGCCGGCTTCGGGTTGTTATATTTTCGATATGTTGGAAAATGCGAATACCGACCCCGATGCGGATGCGGGTATTTTCATCACTCAGGGATGCCCCGACGGCGGATACACTTGTATTGCCGCAGGCTCGCAAATGAACGGCACCCCGGCAGCGGTAGCCAATTTGACGGGCGGCGTCGAGTATTTTGTCATCGCTTCCGCCATTATTTTCACAAATGCCGGCGGCACGGGTCTCATTACGCCGTCTTGCATCGACTTCGACTTGACGGTAACTCAATGCCCGCCTTCCGCTCCCGTGCAGGATTGTATCGGTGCGGTGCCGGTCTGCGAGCAAACGATTTCTTACACCGACGGCTTTTTGGGTGACGGTGATATCGACAACGAGACGCCGGCAGGTACCTGCCTGGCGACAAGCGAACGCAACTCCGTGTGGTTTTTAATTACTCCACAAACGAACGGTAATTTGGCTTTTAACATCACGCCGAACGACCTGACCAATGACTACGATTTTGCGGTTTATGACATCACGACCGGCGGTTGCGAAGGCATAATCAACGGCAGCAGCCCCGAAATCAGTTGCAACTACTCTATCTCGGTCGGGGTGACCGGTGCGACCCCGACGGGTACGGGCACGACGGCCGACGAAAACGCCGCACCTTTTAATGCGCAAATACCCGTAACGGTCGGCTCGTCTTACGCCCTTTTAGTGAGTAACTTTTCTACCTCTACCGACGGATTTACCATTGATTTCGGCTTATCCACGGCGACGGTTTTCGACGAAACCCCACCCGAGTTAGCCACCATCAGCGACGTCAACTGCGGCGACAATTCTTTCACTTTAGATTTTAACGAAAACGTGCTGTGTAACACCGTAGCGGCGGGCGATTTCAGCATCCTTTTCCCCGACGGCACGACCCACACGGTTACTTCCGCCAACAGTACGGAATGTGCCGGCGGCGCAAATTTCGACCAAAACTTTGACATCACCTCCGCCGACGCCTTCACCCAAAACGGGGAATATACCCTCGTCATCGGCGCGGCGCAAAGCGGCGTTGCGGATGCCTGCGGCAATGTGCAGGACAACACCACGCTGACTTTCAACGTGGACGGTGTCACCTTAACCATCGACGCGATGACCGCCGAAGAGTGCGGCACCGGCGGCTCGGTCACGGCAAGCGCGACGGGCGGCAGCGGCACCTACACTTTCAGCATCGACACCGCTCCCGCCGTGAGCAATACCACGGGTAATTTCATCGATTTAGAGGCAGGCACTTACACCGTCACCGTTGACGACGGCGCGGGCTGCATCGACGACGCAACCGTTGTCATCGACGACAATACCCTCGACCTCGACGTTACCGCAACGGCAACCGACCCGGACTGCAACGGCGATACCGGCAGCATCGACCTCACTATCACCAACGGCGCAGCCGCTTACTCCTACGAGTACGACGGCGCGGCAACGGGCAGCGGCACGGGTACAAACATTACCGGCTTGGCGGCGGGCACTTACGGCATCACCGTCACCGACATGAACGGCTGCGAAGGCGAAACCACCGCAACCGTTACCGAACCGACTCCCGTCGTACTAAGCTGCATGACCGTACAAGACGAAACCGTTCCCGATGCGGATGACGGTATTGCTAATTTCAGCATCAGCGGCGGCACCGCACCCTACGATTTCACTTTCACCGACGGCGGCGCGAACAGCGGCGGCTTAAACGACATTCCCGCCGGCAGTACGAATATTCCGATGTTGCCGCCCGGCACTTACACCATCAACGTCACCGACGACCTCGGCTGTACGGAAATGTGTACGGTAATTATTGAAGAAGCAGTGTGCGAACTCACCGCAACTTTAGACGCTGCGACCGACGTGCTTTGCAACGGTGACGCGACGGGCACGGCAACTATTTCTACCACCATGGAAAGCGGAACGGTCAACTATGCTTGGTCGGTTGCGGGCGCAGCGGGCGCAAACCCGCAAAACCTTCCGGCAGGCAACCATACCGTCACGGTCAGCGACGACACGGGCGCGGCTTGTGAAGTCGTAGTCAACGTCACCATCGGCGAACCGACCGCCTTAGTCTTAGACTGTCAATTGGTCTCAGGCGAAAGCAACCCCGACGCAAACGACGGTGAAATCAACATTAACATCGCCGGCGGCACCGCACCTTTCGACATCGTTTACACCGGTCCCGAAAACGGCAACGTCAACGGCACGGCGGCGGGCGATAACAACATCACCGACCTGATGCCGGGCGATTACGACGTCACCGTCACCGACGCCAACGGCTGCGAGCAGACTTGTCTCGTTACCGTTCCCGACGCAAATTGTGTCTTGACGGCAACTTTAGACGCCTCGACCAATGTAGAATGCAACGGTGACGCGACGGGCACGGCAACTATTTCGACGACTATGGAAGACGGCACGGTCGTATTCACTTGGTCGGTCGCGGGCGCAACGGGCAACAACCCGCAAAACCTTCCCGCGGGCAATCATACCGTCACGGTCAGCGATGACTCGGGCGCGGCGTGTGAAGTCGTGGTTTCGGTCAACATCACCGAGCCGGCGGCACTCGTTTTGAACTGTACCCAAACTTCGCCCGAAAGCAACCCCGAGCAAAACGACGGCGTGGGTAACGTGAATATTTCCGGCGGCACCGCTCCTTTCGACATCGTTTATACGGGTCCCGAAAACGGCAACCTCGACGACGTAGCGGCGGGCGATAATGCAATTGCGGATTTGATGCCGGGCATTTACAACGTCACCGTCACCGATGACCTCGGCTGTGAAGAAACCTGTACTTTTGAAATTGACGAAGTGGTTTGTGAACTCACCGCAACTTTAGATGCTTCCACCGATGTACTCTGCAGCGGCGACGCAACGGGCACGGCGACCATTTCTACTACTATGTCGAGCGGCACAATTAACTACGCTTGGTCAGTCCCCGGTGCAGCGGGCGCAAACCCGCAAAACCTTCCGGCAGGCAACCATACCGTCACGGTCAGCGACGACACGGGCGCGGCTTGTGAAGTCGTAGTCAACGTCACCATCGGCGAACCGACCGCCTTAGTCTTAGACTGTCAATTGGTCTCAGGCGAAAGCAACCCCGACGCAAACGACGGTGAAATCAACATTAACATCGCCGGCGGCACCGCACCTTTCGACATCGTTTACACCGGTCCCGAAAACGGCAACGTCAACGGCACGGCGGCGGGCGATAACAACATCACCGACCTGATGCCGGGCGATTACGACGTCACCGTCACCGACGCCAACGGCTGCGAGCAGACTTGTCTCGTTACCGTTCCCGACGCAAATTGTGTCTTGACGGCAACTTTAGACGCCTCGACCAATGTAGAATGCAACGGTGACGCGACGGGCACGGCAACTATTTCGACGACTATGGAAGACGGCACGGTCGTATTCACTTGGTCGGTCGCGGGCGCAACGGGCAACAACCCGCAAAACCTTCCCGCGGGCAATCATACCGTCACGGTCAGCGATGACTCGGGCGCGGCGTGTGAAGTCGTGGTTTCGGTCAACATCACCGAGCCGGCGGCACTCGTTTTGAACTGTACCCAAACTTCGCCCGAAAGCAACCCCGAGCAAAACGACGGCGTGGGTAACGTGAATATTTCCGGCGGCACCGCTCCTTTCGACATCGTTTATACGGGTCCCGAAAACGGCAACCTCGACGACGTAGCGGCGGGCGATAATGCAATTGCGGATTTGATGCCGGGCATTTACAACGTCACCGTCACCGATGACCTCGGCTGTGAAGAAACCTGTACTTTTGAAATTGACGAAGTGGTTTGTGAACTCACCGCAACTTTAGATGCTTCCACCGATGTACTCTGCAGCGGCGACGCAACGGGCACGGCGACCATTTCTACTACTATGTCGAGCGGCACAATTAACTACGCTTGGTCAGTAGCCGGCGCAACGGGTAACAACCCGCAAAACCTCCCGGCAGGCAATCACGCCGTCACCGTCAGCGATGACACGGGCGCGGCTTGTGAGGTCGTAGTCAATGTTACCATCAATGAACCGGCGGCACTCGTCCTTAACTGTGCACAAGTCAGCCCCGAAACCGCAATCGGCGAAAACGACGGCGTCGCCAACATCAATATTGCCGGCGGCACGGTGCCTTTCGACATCGTTTATACGGGTCCGGAAGACGGCAACATCGACGGCGCGGCGGCGGGAGATACCGAAATTTCGGACTTAACACCCGGCACTTACAGTGTCACCGTTACCGATGTCAACGACTGTACAGCGACTTGTTCTTTTACCATTTCACCGGCGGGCTGTGTCCTGACGGCAACCCTCGACTCCTCGACCGACACCGGCTGTAACGGCGACGCAACGGGCGCGGCGAGCATTGACGTCAGCAACACTTCCGGTACGGTCATTTACACTTGGTCGGTAGCGGGCGTAACGGGCGCAAACCCGACGAATTTACCCGCCGGCAGCCATTCCGTCACCGTTTCCGATGATACGGACGCGGCTTGCGAACAGGTTGTGACGGTCGTTATCGGCGAACCGGCGGCGATTGTTTTGGCTTGCGATCAAGACAGTCCGCAGTCCAATCCGGTATTCGACGACGGCGTCGGAAATGTAAATATCACGGGCGGCACCGCTCCTTTCAACATCGTTTACACCGACGAAAACGCGAACAATACAACCATCAACAACGCGCCGAACGGCGATAACTTAATCACAGATTTGGCACCCGGCACTTACACCGTCACGGTCACGGATGCGAATGATTGTACGTCGGATTGCTCTTTCACGATTGAAGCAGCAGTGTGCATTTTGACCGCAACTTTAGACAACACCACCGATGCAAGTTGTGCGGGCGATACTAACGGAACGGCACAAATTACGGTAACGGATGCCACCGGTACGCCGACCTTCACTTGGTCGGTAGCCGGCGCGACGGGCGCAAACCCGATGAACCTGCCCGCAGGTACGCACACCGTCACGGTCAGCGACGACACGGGTGCGGACTGTGAGCAAATCGTCACCGTCATTATCGGCGAGCCGGCAACATTGGCTTTGAATTGTACGCAAGACAGCCCGGAAACTGCATTCAACGAGAACGACGGCGTTGCCAACATCAATATTGCCGGCGGCACGGCACCTTTCGACATCGTTTACACGAACGAAGACGGCGACGCTGTCACTATTAACGGTGTGGCAAACGGTGACAATTTAATCAGCGATTTGGCTCCCGGCACTTACACGGTTGTCGTCACGGATGTCAACGATTGTACGGAAAATTGCTCCTTCACCATTTCCGCCGCAGGCTGTACTTTGAACGCAACCTTAGCCGGCACAACCGACGTACAATGTAACGGCGACGCAACGGGCACGGCAACCCTCACGGTTGACGGCGCGGACGGCGATGTCGTTTTCACTTGGTCGGCATCGACGGGCGGCGCATCGGGCATCAATCCGCAAAACCTGCCGGCGGGCAACCACACGGTCACGGTAAGCGACGACACGGGTGTGACTTGTCAGCAAATTATCACGGTCAACATCAGCGAACCGGCGGCACTCGTCTTGGAGTGCAGCGAAGACAGCCCCGAGTCACTGCCGAATGCCGACGACGGCAGCGGTAACGTGAATATTACCGGCGGCACGGCTCCGTTCACGCTTGTTTATACGGACGAAGCGGGGGTCAGCGTAACGATTACCGACGCAACAACGGGCGCGAATATCATTGACAATTTAGCACCCGGCAACTATACCGTACTTGTTACGGATACCAATGATTGCACGGCGGATTGCAGTTTCTTCATCAACGAGGCACCCTGCGTCTTAACGGCGGAAGTCGGAAATACGGAAGACGCCGACTGCAACGGCGACGCAACGGGCAGCGCAACGATTAACACCGGCAGCGTAACCGGAACAGCGGCTTTTGCGTGGAGCGCGAGCACCAACGGCGCAACGGGTAATAACCCGCAAAACCTCCCGGCGGGTACACACTCCGTCACGGTCAGCGACGATTCGGACGCGGATTGTGCGGTCGTCCTTGCGGTCACAATTAACGAACCGGCAGCTTTGGCTTTGAACTGTACACAAGACAGTCCGCAGTCCAATCCCGCCTTTGACGACGGCGTCGGAAATGTGAACATTAGCGGCGGCAGCGCACCTTTCACCATCGTTTACACGGACGCAGACGGCAATGACAACACGATTACCGGCGCGATGAACGGCGATAATTTAATCACCGATTTGGCTCCCGGCACCTATACGGTCGTCGTCACGGATGTCAACGGCTGTACGGATAATTGCTCGTTCACCATTTCGCCGGCGGGCTGTACGCTTGCGGCAAATTTGATGAATTCGACCAACGTCCTCTGCAACGGCGACGCGACGGGTACGGCACTTGTTAACGTCACGAACGCCACCGGCACGCCGACTTTCACTTGGAGTGCAGCGGGCATTACGGGCGCAAATCCGATGAATTTAACCGCCGGTAATTACACGGTTACGGTCACGGACGAGTCCGACGCCGCCTGTGCGGTCACGGTGACGGTCAATATTACCGAGCCGAATGCTTTGGCTTTGACTTGTGCACAAAGCAGTCCCGAGTCCGCACCGAGCGAAGGTGACGGCGAGGCGGAAATCGACCTCAGCGGCGGCACGGCTCCGTTTGTGATTGACTTCGACGGTCCGGAAAGCGGCAGCCTCAACGCAGCGAATGCGGGCACTTACCAAATCCCCGCTTTGGATGCGGGCGACTACGAGGTAATCGTCACGGACGCTAACGACTGTACGCAAACCTGTACTTTCACCATCGACCCGGGTGTTTGTGAATTGTCGGTCATGCTCAACGGCACGACGGATGTACTCTGCAACGGCGACGCGACGGGTACGGCTTCCTTGACGGCAATGAATGTTTCCGCGCCGGTAATTTACACTTGGAGTGCGAGCGCGGGCGGCGCGACCGGCCCTAACCCGATGAACCTGCCGGCGGGCAATCACTCGGTCACAATCAGCGACGCGACGGGCGCAACTTGCGAGCAAATTATCGCGGTGACCATCAACGAACCGGATGCCGTTGACCTCATCTGTAACTTGGAACAAGGTGAAACTGCTCCGGGCGCAGCCGACGGTATCGCAAGTTTCAACATCACGGGCGGCGCACCGAATTATCAAATTACGGTAACGGACTCCGACGGAACCATCGTTGCGATTATCAGCGAAGCCGACGGTTTGAGCAATACGGTAACGGGTCTGGCGGCGGATACTTACTCTGTCACGGTAACGGATGAAAACGGCTGTACGGAAGATTGTTCCGTTACCGTTCCGGAAGCGGGTTGTATGCTTTCTGCGGCGGTAGCCGAAACGACGGATGCAATTTGCTTCGAGGACAGCACGGGTACGGCATTGATTACCACAGAAAATGCGGGAGACGATTTGACTTTTACATGGAGTGCAAGCACCGGCGGCGCAACGGGCAATAATCCGCAAAACTTGCCGGCGGGCAATCACAGCGTCACCGTTTCCGACGCAACGGGCGCGGGCTGCGCGATTGTTTTGACGGTTAATATCGATGAGCCGGATCCAATTACTCTCGACTGTAATGTAACGCAAAATCAAACCATACCCGGTTCGGACGACTGCATTATCAGCATCGACATTACCGGAGGCACACCGAATTACACAATTGTCGTTACAAATTCAAACAACGTACAAGTCGCTTCCATGAACGATGCGACGGGCATGAACAACGTTTTTGACAATTTAGCACCCGATACTTACGAGATTTCAGTAACAGATGAAAACGGTTGTACGGATTTGTGTACATTAATTTGTCTGCCTGTGGGTTGCACACTTTCCGCCTCGGTCGAAAATACGACGGATGTGCTTTGCAACGGCGACGCAACGGGTACGGCTCTGATTACGACGATGAATGAAAATGGGGATCTGACTTACACTTGGAGTACAAGTACGAACGGCGCAACGGGTAATAATCCGCAAAACCTGCCGGCGGGCAATCACAGCGTCACGGTCAGCGATGACTTTGGCGCGTCTTGTGAAATTGTCCTCGATGTAACGATTAACGAACCGGCGGCGATTGAATTGATGTGTACCCAAACTTCCCCCGTTTCCTCTACGGGCGCGAGTGACGGTGAAGCCAACGTCAACATCAGCGGCGGCACCGCACCTTACATGCTCGACTACGGGCAAGGCAACGAAACCGCAGTCGCGGGCGATAACCCGATTACCGGTTTGCCTGCAGGCACTTATAATGTCACAGTCACGGATGCCAATGATTGCGTAGAAACGTGCAGCTTCGTCATTCAGGACGGCAACTGTATTTTGAATGCAGCGGCGGAAGACATCACCGATATTCTCTGCAACGGCGACGCAACGGGCGCGGTCAACATCACGACCGCCGCCGACGACGGCAATGTCACTTACGATTGGAACGTCGATGCTTTCGACGGCATGAGTACCCCGACGAATTTACCGGCGGGCAGCTACTCGGTCACGGTCACGGACGGTACGGATTGCTCGGTCATTGTCACCTTCGACATTAACGAACCGGCGGCGATTGAATTGATGTGTACCCAAACTTCCCCCGTTTCCT
>JAHDCG010000022.1:16056-59473 GCA_020629965.1 Saprospiraceae bacterium
ACTCGGTCACGGTCACGGACGGTACGGATTGCTCGGTCATTGTCACCTTCGACATCAACGAACCTGCGGCACTCGAATTGACGTGTGCGCAAGACACGGGAACGAGCACACAGGGCGAAGACGACGGCGTAGGCTCGGTCACGATTACGGGCGGCACCGCACCGTTTATGATTACTTACACGGGCGGTATGCAAGCGGGTGTGACGGGCGAAAATCTCATCACGGGCTTGACGACGGGCAATTATGAAGTGACGGTCACGGATGCCGAAGGGTGTACGGAAATGTGCAGCTTCTTCATTCAAGACGGCGGCTGTGATTTGAACGCGGAAATCAGCGTTACCGACGAAAACTGCGCAAGCGACTGCGACGGTACGGCAACGGTGACTGTCCTTTCGGGCAGCGCCCCCTACTCTTTCGCTTGGTCGAACGGCGCACCCGATGCGGACACGGCGACCGACCTCTGCGTGGGCAACATCAGCGTGACGGTAACGGCGGACGACGGTTGTACTTTCATTTTGACGGCAACTATCGACACCGAATTTGCGACCCCGGCCGCAGCGGCGGGCGCGGACGATGAGATTTGCGGCGACACTTATACCTTGAACGCAATGCCTTCCGTCGGCACGGGTACGTGGACTTTCACGACGGCAACGGGCGGCACGGCAATTTTCGACAATGCAAACGCGGCAAACAGCGACGTCAGCATCGACGCAGCAGGTGATTACACATTCACTTGGACGGAAAATAACGGCGGCTGTACCGATGCGGACGAGGTGACGATTACCTTCCAAAGCCAACCGACGGCAACGGTGACACCCGACGCAACGGTCTGCAACACCACGGCAAACGGTTCGATTTTGGACTTGACAAGCCTCGTCACTGACGGCGACACGGGCGGCACTTGGGCGGATACCGACGGCACGGGCGTGGATTTAACGAATTTGATGAACGTTGATTTCGACGGCATTGCCCCCGGTACTTATACCTTTACTTACACTACGGCGAGCGCGACGGCGGGCTGTACGGAGCAATCTTACACGATGATGATTTTGGTCGAAGATTGCGACTGTCCTTCGGTAGCAACTACGGGTGCGGATGACTTGTGTAACGATGCGGCGACTTTGGATTTAAGCACTTTGCAGGTGACGACGGAAGCGGGAACGTGGACGATTGTCGGCGCACCGCTCGGCTCGAATGCGATGATTACGGGTACTGTTTTCGATGCGACGAACGAAGCGGCGGGCAGTTACACGGTGCGTTTTACCTTGGATAATCCGCAAGCGGGTTGCCCGGAATTTTCGGAGCAAACCTTCAACGTACAACAAAGTACGAATGCGGGTACGGCAAATGCGGCGATGACATTATGCATGGATGCAACGGAAGTTATCGACCTTTTCGACGAATTAACAAACGCGGACAACGGCGGGGTGTGGACGGAAATTTCCGCTAACCCGGCGACGGGCGGCGCATTTGACGCAAGCGCGGGCACATTCGACGTGAACGGTCAAAACGCCGGCACTTACGAATTTTTGTACACCGTCACGGGCATTGCGCCCTGCGGTAATGACAGCGAAACGGTGACAATCATCGTCAACGAAAACCCGGACGCGGAAGCGGGTACGGGCGGCGAATTGTCTTGCTCGGCAACCGAAATCACCTTGACGGGCAGCAGCACCACGGCGGGCGTTACTTATAATTGGACGACCACGGGCGGCAGTTTTGTTGACCCGACGGCAACCGACAACGCCGCGGTACAAGTCAACGGCGCGGGTACTTTCACCCTCACCGTGACCGACACCAACGGCTGTACGGCGACCGACCAAGTAATCGTCACGCAAAGCGCCGACGTACCGACTGCAGACGCAGGCGGCGACCAAAGCCTGACTTGTGACAACAACGGCACGGTAACGCTCGACGGCAGCAACAGCAGCAGCGGCGCGGATGTCAGCTTAGCATGGACGGATGAAAACGGCGCATTTATCGCCGACACGGAAACGATTACCGTGACGACGGCGGGCGTGTACACCCTGACCGTGACGATTACGACTATGACCGGAACTTGCGACGCAGTCAGCAGCGCAACGGTTACGGACGACACGGCACTGCCGACGGTAGTCATTGACAACGGCGGTTTGATTGACTGTGTGACGACTTCCTCGGTACTCGACGGCAGCGACTCGGACAGCGGTGCGAATTTTACGACCGTATGGACGGACGACAGCGGCGCGACGGTCTCGACGGATTTGATTTATACGGCGACGGCACAAGGATTTTACACCTTGACGATTACCAATACCGCGACGGGTTGTGTAAACAGCATGACGACGGAGGTATTGGACGCTTCGGCTTTCCCCGTAGCGGATGCGGGTCCGGATATGACGCTGAATTGTGTGATTGAAGAAGTGACTTTGGACGGAACAAATTCGCAGCAAGGAAACTTCATTTACACTTGGGAAGACAACCTCGGCAACGAAATCGGTAACGAAATGACACTCGACGTTGAAGAACCCGGCGCATACACACTCAGTGTGACCGACCCGACTAATAACTGTGAAAACAGCGATGTGGTCTTGGTTATCGGTGACTTCGAGCCGGCGGATGTGACTAGTAACGGCGACGCGGAAATCAGTTGCGATGAAAATACCGGCGTTATTTCCGTGACGGCGGAACCGGGTAATTACCAATGGTTTGACGACATGAGCAATGAACTGCCGAACGCACAGGGCTTGACTTTAGAGACGAATACGGCGGGCACTTACACCTTCGTAGTGATGGCAGACGACAACGGCTGCCTCGGCTCGGCGACGACGACGATTTTTAACAATACGGAAGCACCGACGGGCGTGGTAATGGACTTGAACGGCACGACTTGCTTCGGCGATACGGACGGTTCGGCGTTGATTACGGAAGTTCTCGGCGGTGGTGAAAACTACCTGTACGCGCTCGACGGCGGGCCGTTTACCTCACTTCCGGTTTACGACAATCTGGAGCCGGGTGACTACAACCTGGTCATTCAGGCGGACAACGGCTGTGAGACGGATACGACTTTTACCATTGACGAAGGCAATTTTATCCTCTTGGATTTGGGTGAAGAATTGGCGGGCAGCCTCGGCGACGAGTTTGTTTTGGAAGCCACGGTAGAACCCGAATCCGTTGTCCTCGACACGATGTTTTGGGCAGGTGACAGCTTGTCCTGCATTAACTGCATGACCGCGACGGCGATGCCGATGGAGACGAATACTTACACCTTCACGGTGATTGACGAAAACGGTTGTGAGGCGAGCGAAACGCTGACGGTCTTCGTCGGTCTCGGTGACGGGGTGTACATTCCGAATGCCTTTTCTCCGCTGAATGCGGACGGCGTGAACGACGTTTTCGAGGTGTACACCGACGAAAGCATTGCCGAGGTCAACATCTTCCGCGTCTATGACCGCTGGGGCGAGTTGATGCACGAGGCTACCGACTTCACGCCAAATGACCCGACGGCGGGCTGGGACGGTAACTACAACGGCGAAACAATGAACACGGCGGTGTTTACTTACTACGTCGAAGTGACTTACGTGAACGGCGAGACGCGGGTGATTACGGGGGATGTGACGAGATTTTGATGTACGAATTACGAATTACGATGTACGAGGCGGCTCTGCTTGTACGGTGGACGGTTTTACGGTGGACGGTGGACGGGCGGCCCTGCTGCTTGCATTAAATGAAGAATGAATTAGTGAGTTTAGTAAAAAGACGTCTCCGGGTTGGTTTGCTCGGGGGCGTCTTCGTTTTTGTTGACGGCGGACGTTTTCTATAGATTACTTTTGTTTTGTTTAAGTCACTCCCGGTAGGGTTCCCCCGATTCGGGGGCGGAGGGGGCTGAAGACGTATGGCACTATTCGTCTTCAGCCCCCTAACCCCCGATTCGGGGGAACTTTCTCCGCGCTTGATTTTTCGGTTATCCGAAACTGTTTTACTTTCGATAAAAAGTATGCCCGACGATGGGTTGAAATCAGCAACACCGACTTTCAAATCACCCCGAATTAACATTAAAAACCTTTCTTTGCGCAGCGGATTTCTACAAACATCTAAACATTTTGCCGAGCTTTTCCTTTAAAACCATGTTTTCGAGTCGGAAAATCTAACGTCTAAAATCTAATATCTAAAATCTTTGGGAAACATGTCCAAAATCAACATCTTCTGGTTTCGTCGCGATTTGCGTTTGCAAGATAACGCGGGTTTTTACCGGGCGCTGAAAAGCGAAAATCCCGTGCTGCCGATTTTTATTTTTGATAAGAATATTTTGGATAAACTGCCGAAGAAGGATGCGCGGGTGGAGTTTTTGTACGATACTTTGACGGATTTGAAAAAGGAATTGGAGGATTTGGGTTCGACGCTGCACGTTGCTTACGGAAAGCCGCAGGAGATTTGGCAAGAGCTTTTGGAAAAAGAAAATATCGGGGCGATTTATACGAATCGGGATTATGAAACCTACGCGAAAGAGCGCGATGCGGCGGTGAAAGAGATGGCAGCGAAGAAAGATATTGAGTTTTTTGATTTTAAAGACCATGTGATTTTTGACCGCGACGAAGTAGTGAAAAGCGACGGTGACCCTTACGTGGTTTTTACGCCGTACAGCAAGGTGTGGAAAAAGAAATTGGACGAGAAAATGAGCACGATGCCGGACGAAGCAAACGGTGCGGAAGTCGAGGTTTCTTACTACCTGAAAAGTTATCCGAACGAAAAATATTTCGGCAATTTGTACCAAACAGAGGCACGGCAAATGCCCTCTTTAGACGACATGGGTTTTGAGCGCACGGACACGGAAATACCGAACGCGGAGGTGAGCCGGAAGTTGATTAAGTCTTACGATAAAACGCGTAATTTTCCCGCCGACGAAGAAGGCACGAGCCGCTTGGGTATTCACTTTCGGCACGGCACTATCAGCATTCGGGAGAAGGCGAGACGGGCGCGCGACTTGAACGAAACGTTCCTGAATGAGTTGATTTGGCGGGACTTTTATTCGCAGATTTTACAGCATTTTCCGAAGGTGGAAACGGAGCCTTTCCGCGAAAAATACGACTACGTGGAGTGGCGTGACGATGAGGAGGATTTTAAGAAATGGTGCGACGGAAAAACGGGTTATCCGATTGTGGATGCGGGGATGCGCGAGCTGAACGAAACGGGTTTTATGCACAATCGCGTGCGCATGATTACGGCTTCGTTTTTGACGAAACACCTGCTGATTGACTGGCGTTGGGGTGAAGCGTATTTTGCGGAAAAATTGCTGGATTACGAGTTGGCAAGCAATAACGGCGGCTGGCAATGGGCGGCGGGCTGCGGCACGGATGCGGCGCCCTATTTTCGGATTTTTAATCCTTATACGCAGCGGGAAAAATTTGATAAAAATTGGAAATACGTGAAAAAATGGGTACCGGAATACGGAACGGATAAGTACCCGAAGGAAATGATTGAGCATAAAGAAGGGCGGCAGCGGGCTTTGGATACTTATAAGGCGGGGCTGGACGGGCGGTAGTTTTGAGGAGAGAGGGGTCAGGAGAGAGGTGAGAGGGGGTTCCTGTCATTTTTCACGGTTCTGTTTTATTCTTGGCATCATGCTTTTTTCATGGCAAGACGTGGCAGTGCCACGTCTCTACAAACTTCAGTTTTTTGATTTTAAATACACGCTTTTCCTAACCGCTCAACCACACAACTCCCCAACCGCTCAACGTTTTTCCATGCAAAGAACTACACAAACCTTCCCTCTTTCTAATCTTAACTCCTTCAAAATCAAAGCCTTGCGGTGGGCCAATCAATACACCGTCCTTTCCTTTTCAGACAGCAACGAACACACCGGCAATCCCTATCACCGCTACGAGGCTCTGCTTGCCTGCGGCACGGAAGACTATATTTTGCACACGCGACCGCGCGGGGCGTTTCGGGATTTAAAGACTTTTTTTGAGTTGAAAAAGGACTGGCTGTTTGGTTTTTTGAGTTATGATTTGAAAAACGATACGGAGATTTTGCGCAGCGAAAATACGGACGCGGCGGAATTTCCGGATATGCACTTTTTTCAGCCGGAGGCGGTGTTGGAAATACAGAAAGGTAGTGCCTGTATTTCCTGTTTGCACCTCGACCCGGCGGCGGTTTTTGCGGAGATAGAAGCGACTTCGGATGTACCCGATTTTACGGCACGGCAACCGATTACGATGCAGCCGCGCATTACGAAGGCGGAGTATTTGAAGAAAATTGCGGCGGTAAAAAAGCACATTCAACTCGGCGATATTTACGAGATGAATTTTTGTCAGGAATTTTATGCGGAAGAACAAGACATCGACCCGCTGCACCTTTTTGAAGATTTGAACAAGCAGGCAAACGCGCCTTTTGCGGCATTTTATAAGTTGAAAAATCGGTATTTGCTGTGCGCCTCGCCCGAGCGTTTTTTGCAGAAAAGCGGGCGCAAACTCATCACGCAGCCCATTAAGGGCACCGCGCCGCGTGACGCCGACCCGCAGCGCGATGCGGAAATTAAAAACGAGCTTTTGCGCAGTCAAAAAAATCGCTCGGAAAATGTAATGATTGTGGACTTGGTGCGCAATGATTTGGCGCGAAGTTGCAAAGCGGGGACGGTGAAAACGGAGGAATTGTACGGTATTTACGGCTTCAAAAAAGTGTGGCAAATGATTAGCACGGTGGTCGGCGAACTGCGGGAAGACACGCATTTTATCGACGCATTAAAAGCCGCCTACGCGATGGGCAGCATGACCGGTGCACCCAAAATACGCGCGATGGAATTGATTGAAAAATACGAAAAATCTAAGCGGGGTTTGTACTCCGGGGCGGTCGGTTACTTTACGCCGAACGGTGATTTTGACTTTAACGTGGTCATCCGCTCGCTGATTTATAATGAGCTGACGGGCTATCTTTCCTTTCAGGTCGGCGGGGCGATTACGGCGGCGAGTGACGCGGAAGAAGAGTACGCAGAATGTCTTTTGAAGGGGCAAAATATCAGTCAGGTTGTCGGGAGTAAGTTATGAGTTGTTGAATCGTTGAACAAACGCTTTTACTCCGGCTTCCCGGTCGGATAGTTCTCAACGATTCAACGACTCAACATTTCAACATTAATTTACCCAAACCGCATTTTCTCCAGCTCATAATACTCCTTAAAGCTAATCATACGCTGCTGTTCTTCATCCCACAGTTTATTAAACATGGTTTTCAGACTCTCCGTAAAGGTCAATTTTTGCACGTATTTCTGCAAAATCGGATTTTCCTTCGCACATTTGGCTAAGTTATAATTCGGAATGCGGCTCGACAGGTGGTGAATGTGGTGATAACCGATATTGCCGGTCAGCCAGTGCCACAGTTTTGGGAGGTTATAAAAGGTTGCGCCTTTGATGGCGGCGAGGACAAAATCCCATTTTTCCGTCCACTGCATA
Source organism: Saprospiraceae bacterium (assembly GCA_020629965.1). GTDB lineage: Bacteria > Bacteroidota > Bacteroidia > Chitinophagales > Saprospiraceae > JAHDCG01. The sequence continues at coordinate 23,481 of JAHDCG010000022.1, forward strand.
TAGGTCGTTTCGTGTTGGTGTTGAATGTAAAAAAACCAAAAACTGATGACGCCGAAGCAGAAAACAATCGGCAGGTGAACCATCAGAAAATTTGCCCAACCGAGTCCGAAACCAAGTGCCAAAAAGACCACCAGCAGCAGCGCGTTGTTGATGTACTGACGAATGTGCGTCGGTTTCCAGCCTTTAAAACCGATGGTCGGCAGCCGGTTGGAAATGCCCAAATAAATGACCGGCACCACAAAAAATAAGACTATCGGATGGCGAAATGCGCGGTACGCCGCCTGTCGATACCACGGCAATTCACGGTATTCGTTGACCGTCAAAAAGTTAATATCCCCGATGTCGCGGTGTTCCAGTTTACCCGTGTGACCGTGGTGATAATTGTGCACTTTCGCCCAATAATCGTAAGGAATCGTGCTGAAAAAGCTGCTGACCCAACCCGTGATGTTGTTCAATTTTCTATTACCGAAAAAAGACTGGTGACCGCAATCGTGCTGAATGATAAAGATGCGCACGAGAAAAAAAGCATTGATAACCGCCAGCCCGAGCGTGATAAAATACGACCACGACAGCGAAAAATACATCAGCACCCACAGTGCCAAAAACGGCCCGTAAGAGTTCAAAATCTGAATGACGGCTTTTTTATTACTCGCCTGTTTGTACGGGCGAATCATCTTCCCCCAATCCTGCAAAGCATCCTTTATTTCCTGCTCTTTGTGGCGATATTGCGCCATTGCTTTTTGCTTACTTGCTTCAAACTGCCGGCGCGCCGGATCGACTTTACTTTTGAGTGTTTCCTGAAAAATTTGCTTCATTATTTATAAAAAATTGACGGATTTCCGGCTTCTCCTGTGCCCTGATATCCTGTTCATCTTGACTTGTAAAAAGGTATAACCCGTTAAGGGCGACAATGTTATCAAAAAGGAAAGTTAAGAAGGTGAGGTCTCGGGATTTGTCTGAAATCGTGCCGCAAATGTAGCCGTCTAAACCCGAAATCGACCGGCTTTATTGTCAAAATCCGGTACAATTTTTTAATCTAACAAATACAAATCCGCCGGCCTGTCGATGTCCGTATCGCCCTGCGGAAACGGTATTTCAAGCACGGAATCTCGGTGCTTTTTCACAACCGGCGCAGCCCCCGTGTCACCCTCCAAAAGCAACAATTCGGAAAAGTAAACAGCAGGAAAATAAACCGGCGGTCCGGCTCCCGCCCGGTATCGACAACGCACGATTTTACCCGTTTTTTCGCCGAGCAAAACCACAGTTTTTACCACCTCGTCGGTCAGATAAATTTGGTCGCACAAACAGATTAAAACGCCCGTATAATCTCGCGCCGCCCTTGCTCCCGCGACTATCGAACTGCTCATACCTTCGGCAAAGGTACCGTTTACAACTTCCTGATAATCAACGCCTTTTAACTCTCTGCGCATATCATCCGGCTGCGCGCCGATGACGATAAAAAGGTCGCCGACCTGCGCCCGCAAAATAATTTCCGCCGTGCGGCGCAGCAGCGATTTGCCGTCTTTTTGCAGCAGTTGTTTCGGCTGTCCGAGTCGCCGCGACAGCCCCGCCGCCAAGAGAATAATCGCCGTTTTTTTCATCCCTGTTCGGTGAAAAATTTATTGGTTTCTTCTTCGGTTTTACGTAATTTTTCGCGGCAGTAGGTCAGCAATTCCGCCGCCCGTGCCACCTTGCCGCTGAGGTCGTCCATACTCACGGCTTCCTCTTGCAATGCCGCCGTGATTTGTTGCAATTCCGCCATCGCGGCTTCGTAAGTGAGTGTCTTTTTCGCCATGGGGCAAAGGTAGGTGATACTTACAAGATGTTAGACTTTAGACGTTAGATTTTAGACTGCTTTGCTGACTTGTACGGGGATTTTAGTTTTTCTTGTTGTCAAAATTTCCCTCAATCCCCGTCGCCAGTCCGTCGATGCTCTTCACATTTTTTTCCTTTTGATAATCCTGAATGCCCGCCTCTCCTTTGCGTTCCGCCCAATCGGTCAGCACGTGACGTTCTTTTTGAAACTCATAAAAAGGCACCGCGTAGCCGCAGGAAGTCTGCACATTGTCGATGTGCATCACGAAAATCTGCCGCGCCCCCGGGTCGGGCGGAAACAGCGCGTACAACTCCGCCCACCGCGCATCGTTTTTGTGTACCGTATCCGCCGTGCCGTAGAGACGCATAATGAGCGGATTTTTTTCAAAAGAGCAAAACATCACAGTCATGCGGTTGACCTCGCGCAGGTGCGCCGCCGTCTCGTTACCGCTGCCCGTCAGATTGAGCCACGCCACCGTATTATCGTCGAGGATGCGAAAACTGTCCAAGCCTTTCGGCGACAAATTGATGCGACCTTCCGCAGCGGCCGTAGCCGTGAAAAAGATGTGTTGGCGACGGATAAAATCGCTGAGTTTTTGGTCGAGTGCGTTGAAAAATTTTGCCATGAAAAGTGGTTGATGGTTGGTGGTTGCCGGTTGCTCGCCTGACTTTAGCCTTACCGGGGAGGGTTGATTGCTTCTAAAATTTCAGAGAATTTAATCATCTTTTTGGAGCCGAAAATCCTGTTTTACGAAGTAAAACGCATCCGAAAAAATCCAAAAAAGAGAAAAAAATCATAACCTGTCCCGTACTTCAGTCGGGAAAATCCTTTAATCCTGTCCGCTTCTCAAAGTCTAAAACACCTTTGGCGTGTCGGAAATAAAACAGAACCAATCAACCCCGCCTTACCGGGGGTAAAATTTCCCGGTTTCGGCGCAATCCCCTATCTTAGCCGAACCCAAAAGTAACAAAATTAAAGCAATTCACTCTATGGCAAAAAATCGCTCTCTCGACGGCTTTGAATTTGAGGAAGAAAAGCCCCCGCTGCCGCCCTCTCTGCGCCCGACCCGCGTCCTCGTCATCGCCGTCGATGACTACTGCAACGGCATTGTCGATTTAAAAAATCCGGTGGGCGACGCCAAGGAATTTATCAGAATTATTTGCGAAAATTATCAAATCGACGCCGCAAAGGTCACAACTCTATTCAATGCCGAAGCAAGTTTAGAAAATATTTTTGCCGCTTTTGAAAAAATAGTCAACGAAATCACAGCCGACGAAAACTTCATTTTTTGGTTTTCCGGTCACGGCGAATTGTACACTCCGACGGGGCGCGGATATTGGATTCCCGCCGACGGCAGACCTAACGTGCGCCCGACCTGGCTGTCGAATAATGCCGTCAAAGACTTTTTGGAATCCATGCAGGCCCACCACGTTTTCGGCATTGTCGATTCTTGTTTTTCAGGCACTTTATTTCGTAAAATGCCGCCCGGAAATACGCAAATCGCGGAAAAATTAGACGCTCTGCCCTCGCGTTATTTGCTGACCTCGGGCAGAGAAACGGTTGTTTCCGACGGCAGAGAAGGTGCGCACAGTCCTTTCGCGCAGGCACTTTTTAATCATTTACAAAACAATCCGAATGCCGCCTTGCCCGTTTCGGAATTGGCGACCGCCGTCAAATTATCTCCGTCTTTAAGTGCCAACCGCGAAACGCCGCGCGGCTCACATCTGCCGATAAAAAACAGCGAAGGCGGCGAGTTCATCTTCTACAAAAAAGGCTTCGTTCCGCAAGTCGCAAAAACGGAAATCCGTCGTCCGATAACCGATACCCGACGCGTAAATTCGGCAACTCCGCCGACCGCCGTTACTCCCCTGCCGACCGCAGCCGAGCCGCAAATCCCCAATGATTTAAAAGGTTTTATCAAAGAAATCAGAACCCTCATTGGCGACGGAAAAACCGAAAAAGTATTCGACATTTTCGAAAAACACATCGACCCCGACCGCGACATTTATAACGATTTACTGCTGCTGCAATCGCGCCGTAAACGCCTCCTGCGCGAAAAACGCAGCGGCTTGGTCAGCGACTCCCACTACTCGGTTTCAAGCGCACGCATCGAACATTCCCTGTTAAGCTACGTCAGCGAATTAGAACAAAAAGACCTCTTATAACTCAAAAAACCACGAAAAATTTAAGTCCTAAAAATATCTAAAAGCGAAAGCCCTCCGTCAACCGTCAACCATCAACCGTTAACCGTCAACCATGATTCACGCTCTTCTCATCGGCATCAACCGCTACGCCCCCGCCTCCAAAGTCTCCGGTCTCAACGGCTGCGTCAACGACATGCACGCCTTCCGCGACTACCTGCAAGCGACTTACGCCGACCGCCTCGGCACCGTCAAAACGCTGGCAAACAGCGAAGCTACCCGCGAAAATATTATCACCGCTTTTCGGGAAAATCTGACCGCAAAGGCGCAGCAAGGCGATACCGTTTTGTTCTTTTTTGCCGGACACGGTTCGCGCGAAAATACGCCGCCGGAGCTGGCGGAATACGAGCCGGAGGGCAAAAACGAGACCTTAGTTTGCTACGACAGCCGGCTGCCCGGCCAACACGATTTGGCGGACCGCGAGCTGGGATATTTGCTGGACGAAGTTGCGCAAAAAGGGGCGCGGGTCACGGTCATCATGGATTGCTGTCACAGCGGTTCGGGTACGCGGTCTTTGGCAGATGTCGAACTCGGAAAAGCGCGTTTCACGCCTGCCGATAAGCGCGCACGGTCGTTGACGACTTACCTCGACGGCGATTTTACGACCGCAAATGAAGTTATCAAAAATCCGCCGCACATCCTCCTCGCCGGCTGTGACCGAGAGGAAAAAGCCTACGAATTAAAAAATCAACGCGGTCATTTTTCCTTTCAACTGCTGCGCATTTTGGCGGAAAACAACGGTGAGATTTCTTACTCCGATTTGTACGAAGAGTGTCGCTTACGCATGAAACGGCTGACGGACAAACAGCACCCGCAGTTCGAGACTTACGGTTTTTTCAATGCCTTTCACACCTTTTTAAAAAATGCGGGTAAAGACGCCGAACAAGATTTTCGCGTCTCCTTTGCCGATAATAAATGGCGAGTGAATGCGGGCGCGGTGCATCATTTGCCGACCGACCGCAATAAATCCGCCGTCTTTGAAATTTACGATAAAAATAAAAAAATCGGCACGGCAAGAACCGTTTCCGTGTTGCCCGCCGAGAGTGTTTTAGACTTAGACTATGCGGACGAAAAAGCGGTGTTGCGGGCGAAAATGATTAGTCTGCCGGTGCCGCCGGTGCCCGTTTCTTTTATCAGCGACTCCCCTGCCCTCGTCACACAAATGCAGCAAGCGACCGAACTTTTCCGACCGGTACATTTTGCAATTAAAAATGACTATGCGGCGGCGAATTACGTCATTCATGCCAAAGACAAAAATACTTTTTTACTCCTTGATAATCAAACCGACAGATTACTGCGTCGTGTCGAAGGCGACAACTACCCGATGATTTTTCAAGACCTACTGGAGCATACGGAAAAGGCAACACAATGGTCGAAAACCTTGACTTTGCAAAACCGCGAAACGATTTTAAATCCCGCCGAGGTCGATTTAATTTTAACCGAACTCGACGACGACGGCAAAGTGCAAACCAAACACCAAGGCGAAAATGTCGCGCTCGATTTATACGATTTCAACGGTATTGCACGGCAAAATATTCGCTTCGAGGCGCGCAATCGCGGCGCGCAAAAACTGTACGGAATTTTGTTGTATTTCAGCAGCAGATTCGGTATTCACGTATTGTACAACGGAAATTTGCCGGCGGGCAAAAGTCAGATACTCCCGGATAAGCAGCCGAACGGAAAACCGTTGAGCGTCTCGCTGCAGGCACCGCAAAAATTTTCGGAAGACAAGTATCTTTTTCTCGTCAGCACGGAAAAAGTGACGGATACGCAACTGCGACAACAGCCTTTTAAAAGAATCGGTGAAACGGTCGATTATTGGCAAACACGCGGTGAGGAAATCGCGCCCGTCACGCGCAGTCTCGACGGCTTCGACGAAGACCCTTTGCATGTCGTCGAAAACGACTGGTTCACTAAAAAAATGCACGTAGAAATGCGTTTGCACGCGGCATCCGTCAGTCGAAAAGACAAGAAAATTGCCGACGGCATTTTAACGATAAAAGGGCACGACAGCTTCGGCGGAAATCTCGTTTTGTCCGCCGTCGCGGCGGGCGGCAGGTCAACCGACGGCTTCGGCATTTTAGCGGATTTGGCGGAGAAAAACGGCGGAGAGTTGCTTTCTTTTGCGCCGCGCAGCCGCAGCGTTTCCGACGTCAACGTTTTGGAAATCAATAACATAGAAAACAAAAGCGACCTCGCCGAAAATCCTTTGGTCATTGAAATCGATGACGCTGAAGCCGCCGACTCCGCCGTCATTCCCCTGACTTTCGACGGTACACACGTGCTGCCTTTGGGCATGAGCGAAACGGATGCGGCGGGAAAAACGGTGGTTAAAATTCACCACATCCCGGCGGGTGACGTAACGGGGCGCAGCGTAACCGGCGCGGTCAAAATGGTATTTCTGAAATTGGCTTTCAAAAAAGAAACCGCTAATCTCAAGTGGGTGCAGTACACCGACGCGCACGTCGATACTTATAGTGACGGCATTGCCGGCAAGGTCGATGCCGCCGAAAATATTCTGCTCTGCATTCACGGCATCATCGGCAATACGAAAACGCAGGCACAATTTGCCCGCACACATTACAGCGAAACGCCGACGGCGGGCAAATTCGATTTGATTTTGACTTTTGATTACGAAAATCTGCACACCCCGATTGAAACGACCGCCGCTAATCTGAAAACCGCCTTGGAAAATGCGGGTATTACGAAAGAAAGCGGCAAGAAAATCACCATCCTCGCACACAGTATGGGCGGCTTGGTGAGCCGTTATTTTATCGAAATGCTGAACGGAAAAACCGTGGTCAATCACCTCATCATGGCGGGCACGCCAAACGAAGGTTCGCAATTCGGAAAGATACCGAACGCCCGCGATAAGTTCCTGACGCTCTTCGGTTTTGCACTTAACTTCATCGGCGAAATTCCCTTTGCAGGAAAGATTGTTAAAGTACTCGACGTCACCAAAAAAGTAACCGTCACGCTGGAGCAAATGGATTGGGAAGACGAGTCGAATTTTTTGAAAAATCTCCAAAAAGCCGAAGACCCGGGTGTGCCTTACACGATTATTGCCGGTGATTTAAACGCTTGGCTCAAAGACAACCCGGAGGCTAAAAAACTGAAAAACAAACTCATGCGCCTCGGCGGTAAGATGATATACAAGCGACAGAAAAACGATTTGGCGGTCAGCACGGCGAGTATCAAGTCGGTGTCTTCCAAGAGAAATCCGGCACCCGTTAAGCTGGATGCCGTTTGTCATCACATGAATTATTTTACGGAAGGCGGGGTAGAGAGAGGATTTGATTAAAATAAACGGAACATTTATCGGTATAAATTTTGCATTTGTGACAGAGCATCTCATTTTATTTTATGAAAAACTATTGTTTTATCACCTAAAACAGTTAAAATATCTGCTTTTCTGAAGAAAAATTTACAATTCTAATTCATTTAAAAGTTTTTTTACATATCTTTGCTAAACAGATGTGATATTTTACCGTATCTGTATTTATTTTTACTTTTCAAAGTCGTTTTTTTCTGATATTCGACTTTATATTTCTCCGTTTCAACTAAAATTTTTTGGAAACCGCCCGGCGCGGAAGCCTGCTTTCCATACGGAACAGTCAGTCCTTTTTTGCTGTGCAACTTTTCGTACTTCGGTCGCGACATCCGCTGCCGCAGGTACGAATTTTCCTGTTTTATTCAATTCGACTGATTGCGGTTCGATTTAGATTTAGCTGCAATACTTGATTTACACAAATTTCCCGAGGTCTCTTTATCGACCCCCGATTTGCTGTGTTTGCATCCCGTTTGTCGGACTGCAAACAGCAGACTGCATTTTATTAAGCGGCATTTTATGTGTCGATTTTTAAATTTTTTCTACTGTCGTCACGACAGCAGCAGACCTTTTTTGCCCAAAAAACAAAAAAATTACATACGACTGTTTGCATACTCTCAAAATTTTTTATCACTTAAAAGCCGATTAACAAACCACTCAATCAAATTACTTTTCACCGTTGAATGCAGGGATTATTACAGCCTGTTCCGAAAAATATAATTGACTCTAAACAAACAGCTCTGCTCTCATTCAAGCCAAATTCTAAGCAATGCAAATAACAAAATCTACCTTTTTCTTTTTTCTGCTGCTCTTCTGTGCGAGAAATCTTTCGGCGACGATTATTGAGTCGGAAGATTTTAACGGCGGCATTCTTCCCGCCGGTTGGACGGCAACCATCAACACCGGCGGTACCAACTGGGAGGTCGGCACGGCAGGTTTTTATACCTGTACGAGCGGTGGTCAGCAGTCTCCCGGCGGCGATATGTCGGGCTTCGTTTACTTTGACGACGACTGCCCGGGACAAAATGCTCCCGTTGCCAACGTCATGCTTTTCTCGCCGGTCTCAGATATTTCAGGCGCGGGTATTGCGACTTTAAGTTTCGATTACGTCCATATTCGCGGTCTCATTGCGGGTATGTTCGAGTCTTTCAATGTCGAAGTTTTTGACGGCACCGGCTGGGTTTCCGTCTTGACGAGCATCCCGCTTGTCGATGAAAATACCAACGGTAATCCGATTTCTCTCGACGTGACGGCACAGGCCAACGCCGCTTTTCAAGTACGCTTCACTTACGATGACGGCGGTCAAGACCCCGCTAATCTTTTGGGTATGACTTGGGGCGGCGGCTTCGGCATGGACAACTTTCTCCTCGAAACCTTCGCGGCAAACGGAGTTATTACCAACGATGACTGCGACAATGCGACCGTCATTACCTGCGGCACTCCGATTGCGGGCACAACCGTCGGCGCGATGGCGGACACCAATCTCGGCATCCCCTGCACGGGCGACCTTACCGTCAATACCGGTCTCGTCGGGGTTTGGTATTCTTACACTCCGACGACTCCCGAAAATGTGACGCTGTCGTTGTGTAATGCGGCTACCGATTTCGACGCCCAAATTCGCGTTTTTACCCGCACCGTCCCCGGCGCGGATTGCACCCTACCCGGCAGCCTGCAATGTGAACTCGGCAACGACGACTCGGGCGCGGACTGTCCTCTCGACCCGCTGCATCCCATCGTCAATCTCAACATGGATGCCAATACCGAATACCTCATTTATATCGGCGGCTTCCTGCTCAACGAAGGTAACTTTTCCTTAGAGTCGAGTTGTACGCCCATCCCAAACAACGATGATTGCGTCAATGCCACGCCGATTGACTGCGGCACGCCGATTGCGGGTACGACCCTCGGCGCGTCGGAAGACCTCAACCTCGGCACACCCTGCACCGGCGACCTGACCGTTAATACCGGCGTCGTCGGTGTTTGGTACAGCTACACGCCCGCTGCCGACGAGGCTCTGACCCTTTCTTTGTGTGATACCGCGACCGATTTCGACGCCCAAATTCGCGTTTATACCAACACCTTAGGCTTAGATTGCTCTCTGCCCGGCAGCTTGCAGTGCGAAATCGGCAACGACGACGCGGGTGCGGCTTGTGCAATCGACCCGCTGCATCCTATCGTCACCGTCAACGTCGATGCCGGCACGGAATACCTCATCTACGTCGGCGGCTTTTTGACGAATACCGGAAATTTCAGTCTCGAATCTATATGCACCGAGCGTCCGAATAACGACGACTGCGTCAATGCCACACCGATTACCTGTGACGAAACGCTGACCGGCACCACCGCCGGCGCGACTTCCGATATCGGTCTCAACGGCGTTTCCGCTATCTGTGCCAACGGCGACAATAATACTAACACGAGCACGACCGGCGTTTTTTACAGTTTCACCGGCACGGGGCAAAATGTTACCGTTTCGACTTGCTCGCCCAACACCATGACCGACACACAAATCCGCGTTTTAACGGGTTCCTGCACCGATTTCCTCGACCCGTTGACCTGTGTGAGCGGCAACGACGACATCTTTACCTGCCCTTCCGGCGGCACGCAGTCGATTGTTAATTTCGACTCCGACCTCGGCACCGAATACCTCTTTTTCGTCTCTCAATCCGGTCCCTCGCAGGGCGGTGATTTGGGCGGCGTTTTCGACATTTCCGTCACTTGTCAAGACAATCCCGCTAACGATGACTGTGCGGATGCGATTGTCGTATCCTGCGGCGATGTCGTATCGGGCACGACCGAGGGCGCAATGACTGACGTCGGTCTCGCGGGCGCAACGGCAGCCTGTGCTGACGGCGACGGCAATACCAATAATTCCGTTTTCGGCGTTTTTTACAGCTACACGGGTACGGGCGACATCGTCACCGTCACCACCTGCTCTCCGAATACCGAAACCGATACCCAAATGCGCATCGTCACGGGCAGTTGCACCGACGCGCTCGACCCGCTGCTGTGTGTGACGGGTAATGACGACGACGCAGGTTGCACCAACGGTACGTTCATGTCCACCGCGACTTTCGAGTCCGTTTTGGGCGAAGAATATTTGATTTACATCAGCGCGGCGGGTGCGATTAACGGCGCGGATGCCGGCGGTGCTTTCGAGTTGTCGATTAGCTGCGCGCCGAATGTAATGAACGACGACTGCGTCGATGCCACGCCGATTGACTGTAACAGCGGCTCGATTACCGGCTCTACGGTCGGCGCGAATATCGACCTCAATGCTGCTTTACCTTGTACCGGTGACATTACGAATAACGTCGGCGTGCAAGGCGTTTGGTACTCTACCACGGGCAACGGGCAGGTTCTGCGCCTGTCGCTTTGCAATGCCGCTACCGATTTCGATGCACAAATTCGCGTTTTTACCGGCGACTGCACCGACCTCTTAGACCCGCTCGTCTGTGTAACGGGCAATGACGATAATCCTGCCTGCGACCTCGGCGCACTCAATCCCGAAGTAGTCGTACCGACCGTCAACGGCGAGGTGTACTACATTTACATCGGCGGTTTTTTGACCAATGAAGGCAACTTTCAACTCGACATCGAGTGCACCGACCCGCCGACCAACGACGACTGCGCCGATGCCGAAACGGTAATCTGCGGCGACGTCGTCACCGGCACAACCCTCGGCGCGACGAGTGACGTTGCAATCAACTCCGCGACGGGTATCTGTGCGGACGGCGACGGCAACACCAATACCTCGACCGTCGGTGTTTTCTACACTTACGTCGGTACGGGCGACATCGTGACCGTCACGACTTGCTCGCCGAATACCGTCACCGATACCCAAATTCGCGTAGCCACCGGCTCCTGCACCGATGCGCTCGACCCGCTCGTGTGCGTGACGGGTAACGACGACGACGCCGCCTGCGGCAATGATACCGAGCAATCGACCGTCACTTTCACCTCGACGCAAGGCGAAGAATATTTCTTTTTCGTCAGTCAATCCGGACCCTCGCAGGGCGGTGACAACGGCGGCGTTTTCGAACTGTCGATTACCTGTGTGCCGAGCGCGCCGATTAACGACGACTGCGACGATGCCGTTCCGATTACCTGCGGCGATGTCATTCAGGGCGACACCGAAAATGCAAATTTGGATAACTCGATTAACGCGGCAACGGCGGCTTGTTTGGAAACCGATTTGACCTCCGCCGGCGTGGAAGGAGTTTTCTACTCTTACGTCGGTACGGGCGAATTGGTAACGATTACAACCTGCTCGCCGAATACCGTGACCGATACGCAAATTCGCGTAGCGACCGGCTCCTGCGACGGTGTGACCGACCCGATTATTTGCGTAGCGGGCAACGACGACGACCCCGACTGTGCCGCCAACGGCTTGGCAAGTACGGTGACTTTCGGCTCCGTCGTCGGCGAAGAATACTTGATTTATGTCAGCAAATTACCCTTCCCGCTCGGCGACGGCGGCGGCGTTTTCGAGCTGTCGATAACCTGTGAGCCGCTCGCCGATAACGACGATTGCACGGGCGCGATTCCGATTACCTGTGACTCACAAACTTTGGGTACGACGACGGGCGCTGCTCCGGATGTTATTCCCGCTGCGCCTTGCGGTGATTTGGTTTCCAACGTCGGCGCAACCGGGGTGTGGTATCAATTCATGGGCGACGGTCAAATTTGGAATCTTTCCACTTGCAACGACGTTTCCGATTTCGATACCCAAATTCGCGTCTTTACGCCCTTGGTCGGCTCGGATTGCACGTTGGGTTTAAACTGCGTAGCGGGTAATGATGAAGACGGCGACTGTGCGACGAACGGCTCGCTTTCTACCGTAGATTTCGAGACGACCGACGGCGAAATGTATTTCGTTTTTGTCGGCGGCTTTTTGCTCGAAACAGGTGATTTCCGCTTAGATGTAGAATGCCGTCCTGCTCCCGCAGATAATGACTCCTGCGACGACCGCGACCCGATTGCCTGCGGCGAAACTCTGTCAGGTACTACCGTCGGCGCGGAAGCACCGCCTTTACCCTTCACGGTCACTTGCCTCGATGTCGTCAGCGTCAACCCGCGCGGCGCGTGGTACAGCTACACCGGTACGGGCGCGTTTGCGACTTTTACTTTGTGTGAAGAAGCGGGCTTCGACGGTCGTCTGACGGTCTTAACGGGTGACTGCTTGGCTCCCGTTTGCTTAGAGTCTTCCAACGATTTTGCCGGCTGCGCCGAAGGTCAGGAAGAAGTCGGTTTTCAGGGCATCGACGGTATCGAATATTTCATTTTCATCACCAACGTCGGCGGTACGGAAGGCGCGTTTGATTTGACTTTGGAATGTATCGACGTGCCCGTCAATGACGACTGTGGTGATGCGACCCCGATTAGCTGTGACGATGTGATTATCGGCAATACCATTGCCGCGAGTCTCGATAACTCTATCAATGCAGCCACGGCGGCATGTGTCGGTTTGGATGCGACGAATGCGGGCGTCGTCGGTGTTTTTTACACGTACACGGGTACGGGCGACATCGTAACCCTTTCGACCTGCTCCGCGAATACCGAGACCGATACACAAATTCGCGTTTTGACCGGTTCTTGTGACGATGTAGGCAATCCGCTGCTGTGTGTCGCTGCCAATGACGACGATGCGGACTGTGCGGAAACCGGCACGGCGAGCACGGTAACTTTCCTTTCGGAAGAAAATACGGTTTACACCATTTACATTTCGCGTTTGGAAGCTCCTTTGGGTGACGGCGGCGGGCAATTCGAGCTGTCGATGACCTGCGTTACCCCGCCGGTTAATGACGACTGCGAAGATGCGCTGCCGATTGCCTGCGGCGAAACACTGACAGGTACAACGACCAACTCTACCGTCGATTTGCAATTAGCCAACCCGACCACTTTTTGCGTCAACGGCGATACGGGCGACGAGACGAGCGGCGAAGGTGTTTGGTACAGCATTACCGGCACGGGTCAAATTGTCAATCTGACCACCTGCAACCCCGGCACCGACCCGAATAACGACACGCAAATTCGCGTTTTCACCTCTGTCACGGGTATGTGCAACGTGGATTTAATTTGCGAAGCGGGCAATGACGACGACGGCAACTGCGCCTCTAATCCGTTGGCGAGTACCGTAGAATTTACGGCGACCTTAGGCACGGAATACCTCGTTTTTGTCGGCAGACCTTACGACCCGACGGGCTTATTGGGTGTCAATGAGGGCGGCATATTTGAATTGAGCATGACCTGTACCGACATTGCGGATAACGACGATTGTACGAGTGCAATTCCTTTGTCTTGTAATACCGTCGTTTCGGGCAATACGGCGGAAGCGACCGTAGATTTGCAGTTAGCTTCCCCGACCTCCTTTTGCATCAACGGCGACATCGGCGACGAAACGGGCGGCATCGGTCTTTGGTACACCTTTGAGGGCAACGGACAAACGGTCAATTTCAGCACTTGCAGCGACCTTGACGGCGTGAATACTCCGGCGGATAACGACACGCAAATTCGCGTTTTCACCTCGACCACGGGCATGTGCGAAGTACCGGGCGATTTGATGTGCACAGAAGCCAACGACAACGACGCAAACTGCGGCAACGGCTTACAATCTACGGTCGATGTGGCGACGATTGACGGTGAAATTTACTATATTTTCGTAGCCCGTCAATTTCCGCTCGGCGCGGGCGGCCCTTTTGATTTGGCGATTACGGCATTACCCGATTTTGCAATTTGCCCGAACGACATTACCGAAGTAAACGATGCGGGTGATTGCGGTGCGATTGTCGATTTTAACGTCATAGGGCGCGAAGATTGCACGGAGACCACCGGCGATTTAATCACGGGTCAGGCATCGGGCACTTTGTTCCCCGTCGGTACGACGCCGGTCACTTACCAAGTCACCGACAGCAACGGCGAAACGGCAACCTGCTCTTTCAACGTCACAGTCAACGACACCGAAGCACCGGTTGCGATTTGCCAAGACATTACCGTACAACTCGACGGCACCGGCACCGCGACCGTGATGCCCGAGCAAATCAACAACGCAAGCACCGACAACTGCGCGGTTACGATGTTAATGCTCGACCAAACGACCTTCACCGCCGCAGGCACTTTCCCCGTCAACCTGACCGCAACCGACGCGGCCGGCAACAGCGATATGTGCGCGGCGACCGTCACCGTCATCGAAGCGGTTGACGAAACTCCCGTAGCCGTTTGTCAAGACATTACCGTACAACTCGACAACATGGGTATGGTCAGCATTCAGGCAAGTGATACGGACGGCGGCAGTACGCCCGCCGGCGCGAATTTAAGCATCGACATCAGCGACTTTACCTGTGACGACATCGGTGCGAATACCGTGACTCTGACCGTAGAAAATGCGGGCGAAACGGATATGTGCACCGCGACCGTCACCGTAGAAGACGACGAAAATCCGATGGCGATTTGTTCAGATATTACCGTCGAAGTCAGCGGCTCCGGCGCAACGACCATCACCGCCGCAGACGTAGATAACAGCAGCACCGATAACTGTACGGTAGCGATGACAAGCATTGACAATACGACTTTCACTTGTGCGGAAATCGGCACGCAATCGACCACCCTGACCGTCACCGACGGTGCAGGTAATACCGATATGTGTACCGCCGTCGTCACCGTAGAAGAGGCAAACGACCTCACGGCGGTTTGTTTGGACATTACGGTTCAGTTGGATGCCGACGGCATGGTTTCTATTGCGGCGGCAGACCTCGACGGCGGCAGCACGGGCGGTTGCAACGCGATGCTGAGCGCAGACCCGACCGATTTTACCTGCGATAATTTGGGCGCGAACGATGTGACCTTAACCGTCAGCAGCGGCGGTAACAGCGATATGTGTACGGCGGTTGTCACCGTAGAAGACGACATTCCGCCCGTAGCGGTGTGTATGGACATCACGGTGCAAATCAGCGCGGGCAGCATCACTATCGACGGCGCGGATGTGGACGGCGGCAGTACGGACAACTGCGACGCGAGTCTGACTTTCGAGGTTGACCCCGATACTTTCACCTGCGACGATTTGGGTGCGAATACCGTGACGCTGACCGTGACCGACGGCGGCAATAACTCCGATATGTGTACGGCAGTCGTGACCGTTGAGGAAAATGCGGGTGCGGTTTCGGCGGTTTGTCAAGACATCACCATTCAATTGGACGACAACGGCACGGCGATGATTACCGCGCAGGATGTGGACGGCGGCAGCACGGGAGGCTGTATGACCACGTTGAGCATCGACGTCGATATGTTTGACTGTGACAGTCTCGGCGACAACGACGTGGTACTGACGGTATCCGGCAGCGACGGCACAAGCGATATGTGTACGGCGGTCGTGACCGTGGAAGACAGCGGAAACGTGACGGCGGTGTGTCAGGACATTATTGTACAGTTAGACGGAAACGGCATGGTCTCTGTTACGGCAGACGACGTGGACGGCGGCAGCAACGGCGGCTGCAACGAGATGTTGTCGATTGATATGAGCGACTTTACTTGTGACAATATCGGTGACAATGATGTGATTTTAACGGTCAGCGACGGAACGAACAGCGATATGTGTACGGCAGTCGTCACCGTGCAAAATAACGAAATGCCCGTGGCGGTTTGCCAAGACATTACGGTACAACTCGACGCAAACGGCATGGTCACGATTACGGCGGCGGATGTGGACGGCGGCAGCACGGCAAATTGCCCCGTGACTTTGAGCATCGACAACGGCAATTTCGATTGTACCAATGTCGGTCCGAACACGGTCATGCTCGCAGTCAGCACGCCGAATAACGGCAACGGCAATACCAACGCCGCGCTTTGTAACGCAACCGTAACCGTGGAGGACGACACCCCGCCCGCGGCGATGTGTATGGATATTACCGTGGAAGTCACGGCGGGCAGCGTCACTATCGACGGCGAGGATGTGGACGGCGGCAGCACCGATAATTGCTCCGGCAGTCTGACTTTTGACGTTGACCCGGCTACGTTTACTTGTGATGATTTGGGGGCGAATAATGTTACCCTAACCGTCAGCGACCCGAGCGGAAATTCGGATATGTGTACGGCAGTCGTAACCGTTGAAGAAGGTGCGAATACTGTCATGGCGGTCTGTCAAAACATTACCGTGACTTTGGATGCCGACAGTACGGCGACTATCGAAGCCACGGACACGGACGGCGGCAGCACCGGCGGCTGTGATGTGACTTTGAGCATCGACGTGAGCATGTTCGACTGCGACGACATCGGCGATAACGATGTGGTCTTGACGGTCGAAGACAACAACGGTACGACGGATATGTGTACGGCGATTGTCACCGTAGAAGAAGGCGACGGCGTGGATGCGGTTTGCCAAAATATTACGGTACAACTCGCAGCCGACGGCACGGTGATGATAGTCGCGGCGGATGTGGACGGCGGCAGCTCGACGGGTTGCGACGGTATGTTAAGTATTGATAAT
Organism: Saprospiraceae bacterium; assembly: GCA_020629965.1. Classification (GTDB taxonomy): domain Bacteria; phylum Bacteroidota; class Bacteroidia; order Chitinophagales; family Saprospiraceae; genus JAHDCG01. The sequence continues at coordinate 40,307 of JAHDCG010000022.1, forward strand.
GATACTTTCGCTTGTGAAGATTTGGGAGATAACGTGGTTATGCTGACCGTAGAAAGCAACGGAACTTCCGATATGTGTGCGGCGATTGTCACCGTAGAAGAAGGCGACAACGTCGATGCGGTTTGCATGGATATTACGGTAGAATTAGCGGCGGACGGCATGGTGTCGATTACGGCGGATGACGTGGACGGCGGCAGCTTGACGGGTTGCGGTGACGGCGGTATGATTGAGATTGATATGTCGGATTTCACTTGCGATAATATCGGTGACAACGACGTGATTTTAACCGTCACGAGTGCGGCCGGCAACACGGATATGTGTACGGCAGTCGTCACGGTCGAAGACAACAACGCCCCCGCAGCGATGTGTCAAAACATTACCGTGGAGGTCGATGAACCGAACACCGTCACCGTTGCGGCGGAAGATGTGGACAACGGCAGCTCGGCAACCTGCGGCGAAGTTATGCTCTCGCTCGCACCGAATATGTTCGACTGTAACGACTTCGGCGACAACACGGTGACGCTGACGGCTACGGCGGAAAACGGCATGATGAGTTCCTGCGAGGCGACGATTACGATTGTTTGTAATCCGATTTGCCCGATTGAGGATTTTGTGTGTCGCCAACCGACCTCGACGACGACCGACTTGGGTTCTTGTGAACTGTCTGCGGTCAATATGTTAGACCCGTTTGTGATTACGCCCGACGATTGTGTGCCGGCGGATATCAGCATTACGAGTGATTTACAATTACCGGCGCAGGTCGGTACGACGGTGGTGACTTACAGTTTGGACGCGCCTTTCGGTCAATCCATGACCTGTACCACGGAGTTGATTGTGAGCGACGGCGAAGCACCCGATTTGAACTGTCGCTCGGGCGGCACGATGACCATCGACCTGACGAGCGGTTGCAGTATTTCGGCTGCGCAAATACCGACACCGACGGCTACGGATAATTGCACTGCCAACGTTTCGGTTTCCTTATTCGGACTCGGTTCTTACGGCGTCGGCAGTCATCCTTTGGCATTTATCGCTACGGATGAAGCGGGCAATACCACGATTTGCAACCGCACGTTGACTGTACGCGATGTGACGGCACCGACCTTTACTTCTTGCCCGCAAAACGTGACGGCGCAGGTAACGGGCGACGATTGCGATGCGACGGTGAATTTCAATACGCCGAATGCTTTCGACAGTTGCGGTGAGGTCGAATTTATCGGCTCGCACGACTCGGGCGATACCTTCCCGGTCGGCACGACGGCGGTGACTTATCTGGCAATCGACGAAAGCGGTAACACGGCGACTTGTGAATTTAACGTCACGGTCACCAACAATCAACCGGTCACTTTCGAGGGTTGCCCCGAAGATTTCACGGTCATTTCCAATGACGGCGGCTCGGTCGAGGCCTTTTTCGATATGCCGACGGTCACGGCGGGCAACTGCGAAGTGACGCCTTTGGTCAATGTGCAATCGGGCGATTTATTCCCGGTCGGCGATACGGAAGTGGTGATTTCTTACGGCGAATTCGAGTGTACTTTCACGCTGACCGTCGAACAGGGCGCACGCATCGTTTGTCCGCAAAATTTCGTGGTCAACATTCAGGAAGGTCAGGACAGCGTCTTTATCGAATGGAACGAGCCTTACGGCAGCACGATTTGCGACATGATACCGGACACGGTGGATACCGCATTGTATGACCACATCGGTAATTTTGAAGGACACGATTATTACATTTTCACTTTCAATGAAATTACTTGGGAAAGTGCGCGCACGGCAGCGGAAACTGCCGGCGGTCATTTGGTCAAAATTACTTCGGCGGAAGAAAATCAATTCGTGACCAACGAAATGCTGCCTTATAACAAAGCGTGGATCGGTGCCGAAGACGACAACACCGAAGGTACTTTCCGCTGGACGGACGGCGACACGTTGACCTACACCAACTGGGCAATCGGCGCACCGAATGTACAGAGCGAACACCCGGACAGCATTCCGGATTTCAACGACTACGTGCTGCTCAACAGCGACGGAACCTGGGACGATGCGAACGTCAACTCGACGCATTATTTCATCATGGAAATTCCGACCTACGAAATCGAGCAGATTTATCCGTTTTTCGATACGCTGCCCAACAGTACGTTCTTCTACCCGGGCGACCACCAAATTTGGTACGAACTCACGGACACCTGCGGCAATATCGACATTTGCAGTTTCCACATCTTTGTCAATGAATACGACGAAAATGAGAGCGACCCCTTGGTTTATTGCAATATCAAAACGCAGGACACCACCGCGCACCGCTACATTCAGTCCGTCAGCATCGGCTCTTACGCCAATGTCAGCGGCGACAATCAGGGCTTCGCGGTCAACTACGAAGACAACGTAACGATGATACAGGGCGACACCGTCAATCTGTACCTCGAAGCCGACGACGACTCGCTGTCAATCGAAGACTATCTGTACTGGAACGTATGGTTCGACTTTAACCGAGACGGCGACTTTTACGACACGGGCGAGTTAATTTTCAGCGCAGAAAACGTCCGCGATACTTTGACGCAAATTGTACTGCCTTACGACGCGGAAGTCTATGACATTCGCCCGCGCCTGCGCATCACGGCGAGCACGACGGACACGCCCGACCCTTGCGGTTATCTGCGCAGCGGCGAAACGGAAGATTATCGCTTCCGCTACCTGAATCCCGATTTGGAGCCGCCGGTGCAATATCCGGGTTCGGTATTGGGGATGCAGGCGGAAATTTCGCCGAATCCGAGCAACGGTTACATCCGCCTCACGGTACAAGACGCGCCCGCACAGCCGGGTCAGGTAACGGTGAAAGACGTAACGGGACGCACGGTTTTCGTGAAACTGCTGAATGACGTCGCACAGGAGTCGTTGCGTTTAGATTTGACACATTTGCCGACGGGGAACTACTTCATGACGATACAAACGAACGGTGAACTCATCACCGAACAGTTGTATATCGGACAGCGTCCGTAAAGAGTATTATTTGCAACGCTGATTATTTATGCGGGTCGAGGCTTTTTGCTTCGACCCGTTTTTTATTGTTTTTTTTTGACAGGATTTGAGGATTTTTAGATTTTTTTTGACTTTGAGAAGCAAGCCCGCAGGGACAAGCAGGATTTGAGGATTTTCGGATTTTGATTTAGGTGTTAAATAGGCAAATACTCACATGGTGACTCTTAGTCACCTTTTGAGTATTTTCCGATTTTTGCTTACTACACCATTCAAATCAGCCTATCGACTAAAGTCGATACTACGGCGCGACAGGAAATTTGCATTTCGCCAAATATTCGGCAAAAAACCCATACAAAAAACTAAAATTCGTTGATCCGAAAAATTACATTTATTTTCGTTGTTCAAAATTTTAATGCACACAAAAAACGAACCTATGAAAAATTTCACCCTCCTGATTTGCCTTTTTACCTTACAAATAAGTCTTTTCGCACAAAATGCGTCGGATGCCCTCATCTTCGACGCCGGCGACTGCGGTCTCAAAATCATCCCCGTTGACTCCGATTTAGGGCAATACAACATCAACCTCACCGGCGAAAATAACCTGACCCAACAAGTCATTTTTGTCGAAGACGACTGCTGCAATCTCACCAACCCGACCACCGTCGATTTTTTCGCGGGCAGCGCCGACTACGACATTCAGACGCAAGTTTCGACCGACCAAATCGTCCAAAACACCTTTGTCACGGCAGAAACAACGGGCGCATTTCCCAACCGCAACGTCCGCATCAGCAAGCGCGGCATTGTCGAAGGTGCGGAAATATTCGGTCTCGAAATCGTCACCGGTCTCGACGTTTTTCCATTGCGGACTATTGCGACGAGCGACCTCGGTGCGCTGACCGTCGCGGCGGAATTAACGCCCGGCGACACGCTTTATCGTCTGCGCGTATATAAACTCGACGCGGGCGGCGGGCTGATGTGGCAAACCGTCGTTCCTTTGGAAAATGTCGGTCACGATGATATTTTTCAGGGAGTGGGTTCTACCGGTGTTTTTATCGAGCAAATTACGCCCGAGCCTTACGTTTCGCTCGTCGAAGAAACACCCGACGGCGGTTTTGTTATTGTCAATCAGCACAAAAAATACTTTCCGCCGGGGGCGAGCAATCAATTTGCCAACATCATAAAACTCGATGCAAACGGTAATTTTTTGTGGAACAACGACTATCTGATACCGTGGCGCGAAGTCGAAATCGGGCCCTCTCCTTCCTCTGCATTGAACCTGCGCGGGCGCGTCACGAGCGTGGAAGGTACGAGCAACGGCGACGTTTACATCACTTTTTCGAGCAGCACCGATATCAATCCGAATGCACAGTATCGCAAATTCGACAGCACGGGCGCGGAGGTCGAAAGTTTTTCCGACTCATGGCAAAATGCGGGGAATTTTTCTTGGTTTATCAAAGTCATCGACGATAAGGTTTACTGGGTTAAGCTGGGAGAACTTTTAAACGAAACGATGACACAATTGACCGTTGCCAATGATTTTGCCGTCTTCGATATTACCGACGGCATCAGTAATGCTGCGGCAATCAACGACCCCGTTGCCGTCCAACCCGAGACGCCCGACGGTACTTTTATTCCGAAAGACATGGTCAAACTGCCTGACGGCGATTTTCTCGTGACGGGTGCCTATTACGACGGGGTCGGCTACGCCAATTCTGTCTCTACACAAAACGACTCCTCTGCCGGCTTTGTCGTCCGCTTGGAAAATAACGAACCGACTACAGACGGCGGCGCGGACTTAAACCTCAGCGTCGCGGCGGATAATCCCGGCACCGGCATTTACCAAAACGTCGAAATTACTTACACGCTCACCAATGAAGGGGACGCCGCCGCCACGGGTATTGTCGTCGATTTACAGCGCAATCAGACCTCGGTAGCCGTCGGTTCGACTCCCGTTGCGATTAGTCAGGGCGATTGGAATTTCGGCTGGTTGGAAACGAGTATTTGGAACGTCGGCACGCTCGCTGCGGGCGAAACCGCGACTATTACTTTAGCTTATTTCACCCTCTCCGAAAGCGTGCCGCTCTTCGGTCAGGTCAGCGCGACCGCAGAAAACGACAGCGACAGCACGCCGGGTAACGGCACCTTCGGCAATGCGACGGAAGACGACGAGGCGTTTATCGAAATCGGTTTGCAACCCTTCACGATTTCGGGGCGCGTCTTTTCGGATGCAATGCGGCAAGGCGGTATTTTTTCCGACCAAACGGAGGCTTTTTTATCGGGAATCGAACTGCAACTCTTCATTCAAGGCACGGATAACTTAGTTGCTACCGCCGTGACGGACGCGAACGGTATGTATTTATTCGATGATATTTCCGCCGAAAATAATTATTCACTGCGCTATGCCGTGCAAAACGACTTGGTGCATTTTACTTATTTCGTTGAAAATAATCCTTACGATTTGCGCAGCAATTTTGTGTATGCCGACGACGGTTTCGGGGCGCGTATCGGTGTATTAGGTAATGAGGGATCGAGTGTTGTCAAAAATTTAGCCCTCGTTGACGGCACGGAATGTACTTTAGAAAGTCTGAACGCGGAACTCGATTGCAACGCCGCCGGCACTTCTTTCACGCTCAATATTCAGGCGACGGGTGCGGGTTTCGGTCGGTACAATATTTCCGACAACAACGGTTCTTTGGCTGCGGGAAATTTCGGCTATGCGGGTCAGGTCGTTACCGTCGGCCCTTTTGCCGCTACTGTCCTGCCACTCACTTTGACAGTAACTAATCAGGGAACTTTACCCGAAATTGACTGCGCACTATCTCAATTTTTTGCCGCTTCGGAATGTGAAAGCGACCCAAATCCGGAATGTTCGACGCAAATTTCTAACGGCAATGTCTCCGCTTGTAATGACAACGGCACGGCTACCGACCCGACGGATGATACTTTTACGGTACAATTTACGCCGCAGATTATCAACGGCGGCAGTACGACAAACATCGCCGTTCCGACGGTGACGAACGGTACTTTGACTTACGAAAATAATGTCGCTCCGGCGGGCAGCCCCGTTTCATTTACTTTCAATATCCAAGAAATGCAGTCGGTATTTGCGGGCGGGCAACTGATAATTTCCGTCGCGGATGCCAACGATGCGACTTGTACCGATGACTTCTCTTTCACAATTCCGCAGAGCTGCTCGAACGGCGGCGGCGGAAATAACGGTGTCGATTTAGAATTGACCGTTTCAAGTGACGTACCGACAATTTATCAAAGCGGTGCAGCGACTTTCACTTTAACCAACAACGGCAACGTCCCGGCGACAGGTGTCGAACTGGAATTTGCTAAAAACGGCACGCTCAACATTACCGGCACGCCGACCGCCTCGCAGGGCACACCGCAACTGCACTGGACAGACACGCCGCGATGGGTAGTCGGCAGCCTTGCCGCAGGACAAAGCGCGACGATTACTTTTAATATTTTCACCCTCGCCGATGAGGTGAATTTTTACGGCGAAGTCACCGCGCAAAACGAAACCGACGCCGACTCCGCGCCCGGCAACGGCAACGGCACGACCCCGCAGGAGGACGACGAAGCGAGCTACGGCGGCGACGGTAACGGCGGCGGCGGCGGAAATCCGCAGGAGTGCGCAGCCTCGATTACTAATGTCAATACTTCCGACTGCATCAATAACGGTACCCCCGCCGACCCGGCAGACGATGTTTTCACCATTCAGTTTGCACCGCAAATCAGCAACGGCGGCAACATCGCACAAGTTACGGTGCCTTCGGTCAGCAATAATTCGGTGGTTTATACGAATTTTAATGTGTCGTCGGGTACAAATTTGCAGTACGCCTACAATATTCAGCAGACACAAGCGGTCTTTACCGACGGCGAAATTGTCTTTACCGTCAGCGACCAAAGCGACCCGAGCTGTACCTCCGATTTTCATTTCGACATCCCGCAGACCTGCTCTGATAACGGCGGCGGAAATGACGGCGTTGATCTGGAATTAACCGCCTCGACCGAGGTACCGGGCATTTACGCGAGCGGCGAAGCGACTTTTACGCTGACCAATAACGGCAACGCGCCGGCGACCGGTATCGAACTGGAATTCGCCAAAAATGCCACGCTCAACATCACCGACACACCGTCAACTTCACAAGGTATACCGCAAACGCACTGGACGGACACGCCGCGTTGGGTGGTCGGCAATCTTGCGGCGGGACAAAGCGCGACGATTACTTTCTCGATTTTTACGCTGTCGAATAACGTGAATTTCTACGGGCAAGTCACCGCACAAAACGAAGCAGACAGCGACTCGACACCCGGCAACGGTAACGGCATCGACCCGACGGAAGACGACGAAGCGAGCTACGGCAACGGTAATAATTTCGGCGCGGAAATACCGATTTTTGCCACAAACGATACCGGAGCAAACGCTCTTTCGGCAAATATCTACCCCGTACCGACCGATACGGAATTGACGGTCGATATTTTTAATAATAAAGCAACGGAAGTACTACTCCGAGTCGTCGATTTGTACGGAAAGGCTTTACAAACGCAGAATTTGACGGGAGTAAAAGGCGTGCAAACAGTCGTCCTCGATGTCAGCCGCCGGGCACCCGGTGTTTACTTTGTGCAGTTGCAAAGTGAGGCAGAAATGCGGGCGTATCGCTTTGTGGTGCGGTAAGACGACGTTACCGAAATCAAATTGAAAAATGCAGGTTAAAGACAAATCTTTGACCTGCATTTTTTTTTGTCCGGTCCCCAAACCTGCCGTTCCTCTACCCGAATACCGTGAAATCAACCCTTTCGCCGGTAAGTATTCTCTCCGAATTAAAAAATCCGGTCTCCGCTTGCTTAGCTTTGTAAAACTTAAAACTCTTGTTACTCGACTAAAACAAACATTTCATGACATTTTTAAAAACATTAGTAAGCACCCTCTTACTCCTGCTCCTCCCCTTTTTCGGTCACGCTTGCGGCTATGCTTTCATCTCGCAATGCTCGGATTACGTGCGCATCAGTGCCGACGGTTCGACCAAAGATTACACGCTCGCGGATTGCACTTTCCGTACGCCGTTCCAAAATCACAACTTCGGTACGGTAGCGGAATTAAACGTCGATTTGGCGGAAATTATCACTTGGGAAAGCTGTGAAAATGAAGTTTCCGCAGCACATCTGTATTACCGCGTCTATCCCGTAGGCTCGATGCCCGGCGCGTTTCAGGATTTTGCGTTGACGCATATCGTCAGTCAAACTTCCGGTACTTATCGCACGAAAAGAAGACATTCTACCACCGACCTCGACGTTTTGAGCGGACTCGGCGGCGGCAGTTACGTCCTCGAAATGTACACCCAAGCCGATGTCATCACCTCGGGCAGTACGGTCAACGCACACCTCACTACCGACAACAACGGCAGCTACTTTCAGGCTTATTTCACTTTGGAAGGCGGCAGCACCGGCGGTTCGCTCGCCTTAAATTTTACCGAAACCAACGACGTCACCTGTCGCAACGGCAACGACGGCAGCACAATCGTGCAAACCACAGACGGCACGGCACCGTACAGCTACGCTTGGTCAAACGGCAGTTTGGGCTCCCTCGCCCAAAATCTGCAGGCGGGTAATCACTTTGTCACCGTCACCGATGCGGCAGGCGCGGTCGGCACGGCTTCGGTCACTATTTCGCAACCGAGTACATTGGTGCCGATTACAAACTCCGTCAATGCCTCCGGTCAGACGGCAACGGACGGCAGCGCGACCGTCGGCGCCTCGGGCGGCACACCGCCGTACACTTACCTGTGGTCAACGGGCGCGACGACGGGCACGATAGCAAATGCAGCGCCCGGCACTTACACGGTGACGGTCACGGATGCTCATAACTGCACCGCCACCGACGCGGAAACGGTTACTTTCTCGGCAACCGGACCCGACGGATATTGCACTGCTGCGGGCGAAATTCCGTGGTTCGATTGGCTCACCAACGTCGAATTCAGCGGCATCGACAATGCTTCGCAAAAGGCGCATTACACCGATTATACCGAACAAAATGCCGTAGTCAGTACCGGCGAAAGCTACCCGATTACCTTACAAAACGGCTTCAGTTGGCAAACTTACGACGAGTACTACCGCGTGTGGATTGACTACAACCGCAACGGCATTTTTGAAGAACCGGCAGAAATCGCCTTTTCCGCCAATGCCGACGCACCACCTTTAGATACGCCCGGCGGCGAGGTTACGGGTACTGTGCAAATTCCCGTCACAGCAAGCATCGGCACGACTCGAATGCGGGTGACTTTGAAAAGAACCGCCTACGCCCTGCCCTGCGAAAGCGTAGCAAACGGCGAAACGGAAGACTATTCCGTGACCATTATGCAGGGCGGGCCGGTCGTGTGCAGCCTGAATGCGGCAGTGCTGAACCTCGAATGTAATAACGGCGGCACTATCGACGAACCGCTTGACGATACTTTCGGTTTCGGGTTAACGGTCAGCGGTACGGGAACGAGTACGGGCTGGACGACCGACATCGACGGGACATCGGTCAGCGGGGCTTACGGCGTCCAAATTCCGTTCGGTGATTTGATGATTGCCGACGGCGATTTGACTTTTGACATTACCGACGGCAGCGATGCGGAATGCACGACAACCGTCACCGTCACCGCCCCCGACGCCTGCTCGAACGGCGCGGAATGTACACTGACTGCGGTAATTTCGGATATCAACTGCAACAACAACGGCAGCGGTGCCAATCCCGACGACGATACTTTCACTTTCTCTCTGACAGTCACGGGTGAGGAGACAGGCAGCGGTTGGATTGCGGAATTCGGCGGCAGCACGCAAACCGGCGAATACGGCACGGCGACGACTTTCGGACCGTTCCCGATTAGTCAGGGCGTCATCGACTTAGACATCCGCGATGCGGACGATGTGACCTGCACGACGACGGCAAGCGCGGATGCCCCGCCGACTTGCAGCGCAGGCAACACAGCGGACGCCGACTGCGTTTCGGTCAGCGAATTTCCGTGGCACGACTGGATTAGCGGCGTGAGTTTCGGTGATATTTCCAATCCGTCGGGCAAATCGCCGTACAGTAACTTTACGGCCTCGACTACTACCCTTGCGGCGGGCGAAACGCAGGAAATTATCTTAACGGCGGGCTTCAGTTGGTTTACCTACGACGAGACCTGGAACGTTTGGATTGATTGGAATGCCGACGGTATTTTCGACCCGAACGAAGAGTCGGTTTTCTCCCTCGCCGTCCCCGCCCCGCCCAACGGTACTCTGAACGCAGCAACAACGGGAGAAATTACCGTCCCCGCCGGCACCGCCCTCGGACAAAAGAAGATGCGCGTGACCCTGAAACGCGACGCTTTTGCTGCACCCTGTGAGGCAATTCCGATGGGCGAAGTCGAAGATTACACGGTCATCGTCACCGCTCCCGGCGGCAACGGCAGACAATCCGCCGGCATTTTACGAACGGAAGTAAACGAAGTCAACGAAGCGGCGGATATTTCCTTTTACGGTGTGCTTCCCACGGAAATTGTCAACGCGGAAGTCCAAAAATCACACGACGGCGAGACATTTTTCCATCTGACGGAAAGACAAACCGAAGACTACGGTGACAACAGTATTACGCTGCGCTTACAGGATTTTGACTTACAAAAAGGCTATAATTATTACCGTGTCAAACTGACGGGCAGCGACGGCGGCACGCATTACAGCAATGCGCAGCTCTTATATTTTCAGCCGCTGCCGACGTTTACGATTTCGCCCAATCCGGCACAGGATTTTGTCAAGGTACAAATGTGGGAGGAAGTCGAAGGAGCGGTCACTTGGACGATTGTCAATCAATTCGGACAGGAAATCGGGCGCGGAGTAAGAGAAAATAATGCGGAAAAATCATTGCGCATCGACACCGGATATTTACGCGACGGTTTGTATTTCTTAAATGTGACGGCGCAAGGGAAAAGAGGAAAAGCAGGGAAGTTTGTGATTGCGCGGTTGTAGGGTTTACGACGTCGGCGTCCTGCGTTAGCTTCCCGGCATAAGAAAAGCGGCTGTCTTTAATCGGACAACCGCTTTTTTCGTTTTATTCGTAAAGCCAAAATCATTTTCCGACGTAGAGACGTTGCATTGTGACGTCTTCTCAAGAGAGGATAATAAACAGGTGTTGATTCCTTAATTTCGAATAAAAGGAAAAATTATTTTGGTAATTTTCTTTGTTCATTACAAGACGTCCCAATGGTACGTCTCTACGAGAATTTCCGACGTTAGCATACCATAGGTGGTAAGCCGAGTCGGAAGAAACCATGTTGTCGGCATTACCGGCAGAAGGGTACATAAGTCTATGGTAACTCACAAAATCTAATGCACACACCCCTATCGTCCTCGTAAATCGTAAATCGTAAATCGCTATACCTTCACGCCCAACAAAGCAAACACCTTCTCCAGCAATTCATCCGGGCTGAAGGGTTTACCCACGTGGTCATTCATTCCGAACAACTTTGCCTTCTCCTTTTCCGTCAAAAAGGCGGAAGCGGTCAGGGCGATAATCGGCGTGTCGCGCTTGGTGACGTTCGGATGCTTGCGGATTTCGGCGGTCGCCCGGTAGCCGTCCATGTTCGGCATTTGGATATCCATGAGGATGAGGTCGTAGTCGTTTTCGTTGAACGATTCAAGAGCTTGCAAACCGTCGTCGGCGGTAGTCACCGTGACCTTGAGTTTTTTCAGCATTTTGGCGACGACAAGTTGGTTGATTTTATTGTCTTCGACTAATAAAATACGGCTGCCGCTGAGGTCGGGTAATTTGCCTTCGGTAAGTAATTTTTTCTTTTCCTTTTTCTCCGCCCCGATTTTATACGGCAAATGCACGAGGAAAGTCGTACCGACGCCCGCCTGACTTTCGATGTGAAACTGTCCGTTTTGCAACTCTACCAGTCGCTTCGTAATCGCCAATCCTAACTGCGAGGTGCTGTACCCGTCAAAGATATCTTCCATGCTTTCGTCGGGCGAATAGTGCAGCGTTTTGTTCAGTTCTTCCTGCGGAATGCCGCGTCCGTTGTCTTCGATGCGCAGGTGCAGCACGGCCTGTCCGTCGGCGAGGCGCGAGAGTTCAAAGTGTACATCTACACGACCACCCTCGGTGTAAGAAAACGAGGTGCCGATGAGATTGGTGATAATTTGGTTGAAACGCACGGGGTCGCCCCACAGTTTTTCCGGGATTTTTTTGTCGTAATTATAATTGGCAGTCAAGCGGCGGTCTTTGGCGGCAACCGTAAAGCGCGAGCGAATTTCGTCGAAGGTTTGCTGCGGCGAAAACTCCCGCTTTTCGAGGTTGAGTTTGTTGGTTTCGATTTGCGAAAAGTCCAAAACGTCGTTGATGAAAACAACGAGATTATTCGCGCTGAACTGCAAAGTGCGCAGGTGTTCGATTTGGTCTTCGCGCGGTTTTTCGTCGAGCAGCAGGTGCGTCAATCCGACAATAATGTTAATCGGTGTACGCATTTCGTGACTCATCGTAGCGAGGAAACGGTCGCGGGCAAAGGACGATTTTTCGATGGCTTCGCGCTCCGCGATTTCATCGACGAGTTTGGTATTCAGCAGGTCGAGATTGGCGTTGATGCTGTTGAGTTCTTCGTTTTTTTGCGCGATTTCGGCGCGGCTGCGCTGTATCTCTTCGTTTTTGTTGCGCAGCAGTTCGTTGTCTTTTTTCTTGGTACGGTAAGAGTTGAAAAGATTGAGCAAAAACAGCGCAATCAGACCGATGACCGCGAGCAAAAACCAACGGATTTTGCGGGCGGCGGACTGCTCGCCTTCCAGTTTATTGATTTGGCGGGCTTGCTCTTCGGCGGCAAATTCGCTTTCGTATTTGGTCGTCAATTCCAACAGGGCGCGGCTTTTTTCTTCGTTGAAAAGATAAGCGCGACTTTGTGCAAAAGCGGTTTGAAATTGATAGGCTTTTTCGTGCATGCCGAGGTCGGCGTAGGTCTTGCCGATGGCTTTGAGCACTTCGGGTTTGCCGGGGTTGGACTTCACGTTTTTGAGCGCGAGCGCGGATTTTTCCAACCACTCTACGGCTTTTGCTTTGTTATTTTGCGCGGCGTAGATAACACCGAAATTTTTCGCGCTTTCTGCTTTCCCGAAAGTTAAATCTAAGTCCTCGCGGATATTGTAAGCGCGCAAATTTGCATCCATCGCATCCTCGTATTCGCCCTGTTCGATGAGGGTGAGGGCGATTTTATTAAAATCTTCCGCAATTTTCGGCACGTCTTCCAGCGAAGAGTGCAAATCGAGGCTCATTTGAAAATAAATCAAAGCCGAGTCGTAATCACCCAAGTCTTTGCTGATTTTCCCGATTTTATCGGCAATTAAAGTCGCGCCCGCCGCATCTTCCGCCTGCAATTTTAAATCCAAAGCCTTGCGGTAGTATTCCTGCGCTTTGCCGTAAAGTTTTTTCGCCAAATAAACGTCACCGAGATTTTTCTGTGACTCGGCGGCTCCGTTCAGGTCTTTTTCTTCCAAACGAATTTCGAGTGCTTCCGTCAAATTTTCTTCCGCCTGCACAAAATCTTCCTGCAGATAAAAAATGCGCCCGAGATTATTTTTTGAAGTCGCCAACAGTCGGCGGTCGGTCATGCGGTCACGTACTTTGAGCGCATTCACGTAGGCCTTCATGGCGTTGGTGTAGTCGTATTTTTCTTCAAATCCTCGCCCCTGCAAATCATAAGCCTGCGCCAGCCCGAGGTCGTAATTTTGCTCGCGGGCAGCGCGTACCGCCTTGCGCGTCAGTTGCGCGGAAGTACCCAAATCACCCTGTGCCAGTGCCTCCTCGGCAAGTCGATTATAAGCGTTCGTTTTTTCAATCCCCGAAAAATTATCCGCGATTTTGAACAGGCTGTCTAAAGAAGTTGCGTAAGCGCCGCTTCCGAAAAGCAAAGTAAACAGAATAAAAAGAGTAGTTTTTTTCATCAGTAGCAGTTGTGCAGTTTTTTTCGAAAAAGAGCGGAAAACCCGTAAATTGTTTTAGATTGTCGGTTGAAATATAACCGAAAGAGGAGTATTTCTTACCGAATTATCAACCAAATTTAGTGCCGCTTTCGAGCGTTTTTTTAATTTTGCAAATCGACGGGTGAGCAGGCGGCAAAAAATTCCGTCCGAACATTTGCAAACACGAGAGGTTCTTAGGTAATAAGTTCGGCGCGGTGCGGAACTCCCGGATGAAATCGAAATTTACTCAAAAGGTGACTTCGAGTCACTCTGTGAGTAAACTCCGATTTCATGCTGTCATACAACAAAACTAACCAACTAAAACAACTATGAAAAATCTTTTCAAATTCGACTTTTCACACCTTAAAGGCGACCTGTTCGGCGGTGTGACCGCAGCTATCGTGGCATTACCCTTGGCTCTGGCATTCGGGGTCAGCTCGGGGCTGGGTGCGGCGGCGGGTCTGTACGGCGCGTTTGCCATCGGTCTGGTTGCGGCATTTTTCGGCGGAACACCTACCCAAATCAGCGGCCCGACGGCACCGATGACGGTTATCTCGGCGGTGCTGGTGGCGAGTATCGTGGCTTCGTTTCAGGGAGATGTAGAGGCGGCGTTGCCTTCGATTTTGCTGGTCTTTTTTATGGCGGGTGTCATCGAAACGCTGCTCGGGGTTTTTAAAATCGGCGGCTACATCAAATACATTCCCTACCCCGTGGTGTCGGGTTTTATGACGGGTATCGGGGTAATTATTTTGATTACGCAGATTTTTCCGTTTTTCGGTTATGTACCGACCAAGGATGCGGAATTTGTGGAAAAATTCGTGCCGCAGGCTGAAGCGCGTTTGCTCGACAAAATTTTAAAAGAAGAAGCCGGCGAGGGGGTTTTGGTTTTAGACAACTACTTGGAAACAGCAGAACGCGGAGCGCAAATTACCGAAGCGGAAATCATGAAAGAAGCCAAGGGTTTGGCAAAAAAAGCCTCGGGCGGGGTCTTAGGTTCGCTGAAATATTTACCGCGTGCGCTGAAAAATATCAATTGGTTGGAGTTAATTTTGGCTCTTTCCACCATCTTTATTATTTACGGATTTAAACGCATTACCACTAAAATACCGAGCAGTCTGGTCGCGCTGGTCGTGGTCACTTTGGCGGCTTTGTTTTTAGTAAATGTGCAAGGAGAAACCGTGCGTACCATTGCCGACATCGAAACGATTCCGCTGGGTTTTCCGCCTTTACATTTGGATATTTTTTACGGCTTTTCGCTCGGGTCGGTGTTGCCTTTTATCGGGACGGCGTTTGCTTTGGCACTGCTCGGTGCCATCGACTCGTTGCTGACTTCGGTGGTGGCGGACAACCTCACCAAGACGCGCCACGACTCCAATCAAGAACTTATCGGTCAGGGAATCGGTAATTCCGTTTCCGCACTTTTGGGCGGTATTCCGGGTGCGGGCGCGACGATACGGACGGTAGTCAATATTAATGCGGGCGGTAAAACGCGCATTTCGGGGATTACCCACGGTTTGGTTTTGTTGCTGGTGTTGTTGGTATTGGGTCCGATTGCTTCGCAGATTCCGTTGGCGGTTTTGGCGGGTATTTTGGTTACGGTCGGCATAGGTGTTATGGATTACAAAGGATTGAAAGCCGTACCGAAAATGCCGCGCGGCGACGTTGCCGTGATGTTTACGGTTTTGATTTTGACGGTTTTTGTCGATTTAATTCAAGCCGTTGCCATCGGTACGGTCTTGGCGGCGATTATGTTTATGAAAAAAATGGGCGATGTGACGGCGGAACAGGGCAAAATTACCAACCTTTCTCCCGAGCAAATCGGCGATTGGCCCGACGAGTCGGCATTTCCCGAAAAACTCAAAGAAGAAGTTTATATCAAGCACCTCGACGGGCCGCTTTTCTTTGGTTATACCTCTGATTTTCAGCAACTTGTCAATACCATTCCACCCTCCGCTTCACACGTTATCATTCGGATGAGTAAGGTGCCGTACATCGACCAATCGGGGCTGTTTGCCTTTGAGGATGTCCTGCTTAATTTGACTTCCAAAGGCATCACCCCGCTTTTGGTCGCCCCGCAGCAGCAACCGCGCTACCGCTTGGAGAGTATCGAAATCATCCCGGACTTGGTGCCGAAAGACCGCGTTTTCAAAAATTTCAAAGCATGTTTGGCGTGGGTAAAAGATAACGTAAAAAATACTCATAAGAAAAATCACGGTATCGACGGCAAAATTTAAAAATGTCGGATATTTGTTTTAAGTTTGGCTTCTGAATCAACTCGGCACGCGCCGAAAAGATTGTTTAAGGGCTTAGGCGTTTAGAGCGGATACTTTTAAACGATTAAACGTCTAAGCCTTTAAACAACAAAAAAAAACAATCAGTACGACAACCATCATATCGACTCTTCTGCCGCCCGAAATCGCCGAAGCCGAGGCACAATACGCCGTGCAGCGCGACGAATTACAGCAACTCGCCCTCATTGAAAAGTTGGCGGCACATTACGTTTACACGGATGTGCGCCGTGCGCAAAAGCTGCTGGCACGGCAAAAGGAAATTCTCGACCGACGAGATTTGCCCGATTTTCGTCTGGCCTACCACATTCATACGGGCTTCATCGAAAATCAGTTATACAATTATTTGCTCTCCGACATGCACTACAAAAAGGCCATCGACCTGACCGAAGACAGGGGTGATGTGCGGCAGCAAATCAAAGTTTATATCGACTATGCGGGGCTGTGCAACAATCGCCGCGAGTTCGGTCTCGCCGAGGAATTTTTAGAAAAGGCAGAGAAACTCTTAAAAATCTATCCCGATCCGGCGGTACAACCCGCGCTGTTGTGTCGGCGCGGCTATCTGCACCTGCATTACGGCGAATACGCCGAAGCGATTACCGAATTTTTGGACAGTTTAAGTTACTTCGCGGGCTACTCCGATGCGCCGAGCAATTACGAATACTACATTCAATTTTTGGTACACAACGGACTCGGCAGCGTATATAATCGCGTCGGCAATGCCGAAAAAGAACTCAAAGCGCAGTTGGAAGCCCTGAATATTTGCGAGACGATGGGGTTTCGCACCCGCCTCTCGTGGCTGTATCAGGCAGTGGGTCACGGGCATTTTATTTTGGGCGACAACGAAGCGGCGGAGCGATATTTTAACAAGGCCATCGGCATCGAAGACGACATCAGTCAACAGGCACGAGCGGCGGCTTACGCGGGTCTGGGTATGATATACGCCGACCGCAACCGCTTCGAACACACCCTCGAACTCTACGACCGCGCCGAAAAACTGTACCGCGAAAAACACAAAGACTCTCGCAAAAATCTGGCGATATTAGAGCATCTGCGCGCCAATCTGTTCCGCCGCACGGGTCGTTCAAAACGGGCACTGACCTATTTCAAATCCGCATTTCAACTCGCCAAAGACGTCGGCGACTACAATCTGCTGGCAAATATTTACCATGATATTGCCGAGTGCTGCGCCGAGTTGGGAGATTACGTGAACGCCTACGAATACCGGTGCATACACGACGGACTCAGCAAAAAAGCACAAGAGCAAGACCGACAGCAAAAAATCGCGGAACTCGAACTGCGCTACGAGGCGGAAAATGCTCGCCGTGAGCGTGAGTTGATGCGTCTGCAAACCGTAGAACTGCAAGCCAAAGCCCTGCGCGCACAGATGAACCCGCATTTCCTGTTCAATGCACTCAACTCCATTCAAAACTTCATCAGCGGCAGCGAAGCGGAAGGCGCGGATGCGGCGGTGCGTTTTTTGGCAAGCTTTTCGGGTTTAATGCGCAAGAGTCTGGAATACTCGGAACGGCAATTTATTTCATTGGAAGACGAATTGATTTTCTTAAAACAATATCTCGAAATTAACGCCAAACTCCGCTTTGAAGACCGCCTCGGTTACGACATCATCATTGACGAAGAAATCGAAGAGGACATCATGGGCGTACCGACAATGGTCGTGCAGCCTTACGTCGAAAATGCGATAGAACACGGTCTGCGCGGCAAAAAAGACGGCAAAGTAACCATCGAATTTATTCTCGCAGACGACGAAGAAACCATTCGCTGCCTGGTCACGGACAACGGCATCGGGCGCAGCGAACGCCGCAAACAACAGGAGGCTAATCCGCGTTTCAGCCAACATAAATCACGCGGCACCGCCATTACCGAAGAGCGTTTGCGCATTGCGCACAAAGCCAAAACGGGCGATTTTGTCGTCACGACCGACCTGACCGACGGCAGTAAAATATTGGGTACGCGGGTGGAAATATTGATACCGATAACGGAGGTGCGGAAGGGTTGAAAGGGGTTTTAAAAGTTGTAAAATGTTTTAATGGTTGGAGTCGTATGCGGATTTGAATACGATTTTAAATTTAAAAGACGGCTGCCCCGTCAACCGTCAACCGTCAACCGTCAAAAAAATAATCATAATTGACTTTCGATGAAAGTCCCTAAAACTAACACCATACTATGTCAAAATTAGATTTAATGACCATCATCATCATTGCCGTGTGCGTTCTCGCCATCGGGGCTTTGATTTGGAACGCGAAAAACCTCATGGACTCGACGCCGCAACAACAAAATACCGACCTCAGCGAAGATTATACGGACGCGGAGTCGGACGACATTTACACCGACGATACCGATGAATACGAAATCGACATCGACGGCGATGCGGACGGCGACAACGGAAAATCGAACGTCGGCGACGCGGGCGGCATCGGTTACGACTCCGATATTGCACGGCAGGCAGCCGAAGCGGATGCGGAAGAGGCGCGTATCGCAGCGGCAGAAGAAGCGGCGCGACAAGGCGCAGTCACGGAGCGCATCAACACGAATACTTCACCGAAAAATAATACGACCACGGGCAGTGACAACCGCACTTCCGGCTCCTCAAATGCAGCGACAACCTCGGGTACGACGAGGTCGCAAGGCCGCTATTTGGTCGTGGTCGGCTCTTACAAGCAAATGGCTTCGGCAAAAAGAATGCAGAACATTTTGCGCAGCAAGGGCTATGACGATACCTCGATTGAATTGTTTAACGGCGGAAAATTTGCCCGCGTATTGGTCGGTCGCAGAAGCTCGTTGAGTGCGGCGGAAGACTTGCAGGCGGATTTGGTCGGCGACGGAGTGCGGGATGTTTTGATACAGGAGAAGCGTTGACGGTTGACGGTTGACGGTTGACGGTTGACGGTTGACGGTTGACGGTTGA
>JAHDCG010000163.1 GCA_020629965.1 Saprospiraceae bacterium
ACATGATTTTTTCAATACTTGCTTGAGTCAAGTGTCAGACACCTAAGTAGTTACATTATCTTTTGAAAATCAAGGGTGTTTCTTCACGCGCTCCGTAGCGTCGATTTTAATCGACCTGCTATAATTTTAAAAACAAGAATAGCTCATCGACTAAAGTCGATGCTACGGACAGGTAAGCGTCTTTTCTCATTTTTTTTGAATATCTGTCTTACTTCGTCAGTCTCCTTTTGTGACTCAAAAACAAAGCAAACAGCCCCCTCTCCCCTTTCTCCTCTTCGCTCTCCCCTTTTCAAATAACCAACACCAATTCATCCGGCGGCGGCGGCAAATCCAAAGTTTCGCCCGTACCCTGACTTTTGTTGCCCTGCTCGATGGTATCGGAAACCCACTTGAAAAACTGCTTCAAGGTCGCGCTGTCGGCAGAGTCTAAATGCACGACGGTGTCCGTTAATTCTTTTAAAATCGTATCGTTGGCTTTCGGTCCGGCGGCGCAACCGACGACGGCACCGAAGTTTAGTCCTTTGATAATCGGAACCTGCTGACGATAATCGCGCAAATCGGAAGGCTTGCCGTCGGTGAAAACAAAAAGCAGCGGTTTCCAGTCGCCTTTTTGGTCGGCGGTACTTTGGCGTACTTCGCTTTTGACTTTTTCAGCGACAAATTTTAATGCCGCACCCGTCATCGTCGGACCGCTGGGCGGGCAGAAAATTTCGGGCAGTTGAAAGTCCACGAGTTCCGTCAGCGGCACGACTTCCTTCACCTCGCGGTCGTAGGTAATGATACTCAACCACAAAGAGTCGAGTGCCTGCGGGTCGGAGCGCAGAGCGTTGACCATACCACGCAGGGCATTGTTCAGGGCCTGAATGGGTTCTCCGTTCATCGAACCCGAGGTATCCAAAATAAAATAGACGGGCAATCTTCTCATTGCTTTTTATTTGTAAAGATGTTAGACTTTAGACTTTAGATTTTAGACTTCCGTTCTGACTACTGCAAGAGAACGTAGCGAAAGTCAGGGGATTAGGAGCAGACGGGCAACCGACAACCGACAACCGACAACCGACAACCGACAACTAAACAACGATGTTCAGCTCCGAAGGCGGCGGCGGTAACTCATCAAAGCCCGAAACGTCTTTGCCGATATCTTCGACTTTGGTACTGCTGACGCCGATGGAAGCCGTCACCCAGGCGAAAAACTGTCCGATGCTTTGGCTGTCGGCGGTGTCGAGACTGACGACGCTTTCCGTAATTTGCTTTAAAATGTCGGTATCCGCTCCGCTGCCCGCCGCGCAGGCGACGGTAAATGCCGTTTTGCGTTTGCGGAATTCCGCCAAGCCTTCTTCCCATTTATCGGTCGGCACGCCGTCGGTCATAATGAAAACGAGGGGCTTCCAGTCGCCTTTTTGTTCCATAGTCGTCATGGCTACTTCGGTGTCGATTTTTTGGGCGACTAATTTCAGAGCTTCACCCAGTGCCGTCACGCCCGAGGCGCGGATGTCGGTCATTTGAAAAGACGCCAAATCGGTAAGCGGAATAACCTGCCGCGCCGAGGTATCGAAAGTGATGACGCTGATAAAAGCGGTCTCGATGGCCTGCGGATTTTGGCGCAGGGAACTGACCATGATTTGCACACCGTTTTTGACGGCTTCGATGGGTTCGCCCATCATGGAGCCGGAGGTGTCCAAAAGTAGATAAACGGGTAATCTGCGCATAATTTTTTGTTTAGATGGTTTAAGAGTTTAGGTGTTTAATCGTTTAGTTGCGGCAAGCGGTTCTAATCCCGATAATTATCGGGACTAAACCTCCTAAACTTTTAAACAATAAAAAATTCAAAAGAATTTTGTTACACTTTAGTGATTACCGCATTTCAGCTCCAAACGAAACTGAAATGCGGCATCAAATTACTTGTAATTTTTGACAATATTGACAATCGTCGCCAAAAAGTTCGGGTCGGGAGTCGCATCGCCGATGGCGTTAAACTTCCATTCACCGTTTTTCTTGTACAACTTGCCCATTATCATCGCCCGACGGCCGGAGTAAGAAGGGTCGGAGACCACGTCAAATTCGGCAAAAACCGACTTGACGCGGGTCGGTGTGCCTTCGTACATGCGGATTTTTGCGAAAGGAATGTGGTAAAAGTCTTCGGGTCCGACGTTGTTGATGAAGAAGAAAATCTGCTCGACGTTGGGATTGATACGGGTCAAATCCACGGAGATAATTTCGTTGTCCAGACCGTCGTCGCCGTCCATGTCGCCCGTGCGGTCGTCGCCGCTGTGGCGCAGGGCACCGTCGCGCGAGACTAATTTACCGGCCGGGAAGCCGTATTTTGCCAGCATACGCGGGTCGTATTCGGGGGAGTAGAGGTGGTCGAAAGAGTTGTCGTTGAGCAGCATGATACAGCTCAAATCCAAGTCCACCGCCCGTTTGACGATTTTTTCGCCGCCGAAAAATTTCTTTTTCTTTTCCTCGATTGCGCCCCAGTTAACGCCCACACAGAAGTTGGTCAGGGTACCGCCGCCGCCCGCAGCACCCGCCGCGCCGTCGCTTTTTTTACGCAGGTCGATTCGTTGACCTTTCTGAAGATTGATTGCCATTGTTTTGATTTTTTTTGTTGATAGTTTTTTGATGAGATTTTAGATTTTAGACGTTAGATGTTAGACCGGATGCGGATTTTGAAAAACCGGGATGTAGATTTTTTTCTTATGCTATTTGCCCGTTTAACTTGTAGTGCAAAGATTTATTAGTTGCTGATACTTTTTTTTGAACCTGATTTTTATGATTCTTATGATTGGTTATGATTTGGATTTTACTTCGTAAAATCCACGCTACCGATGACAAAAGAAAACTGTCAGAAACTAAAAAAACACAGCAGTAGAATGATGCAAAAAGCGAGAAATTATCCAAACGAAAAACCGAAAATGCCAAGCACTTTTTCCTACCCAATCTAACATCTAAAATCCAACGTCTAACATCTCCTAACCTACTGATACCGGTTCAAGAAGTCTTGCAGACCGCCTTTCATGCCGGTGCCGACCGCTTCAAATTTCCAGACGCCGTTTTTCTTGTAAATGCGTCCGAACTCTACGGCGGTTTCGATGGAAAAGTCTTCTTCCAATTCGTACATCAACAGCTCGGTGCCGCTTTCATCGACGATGCGGACGAAGGAGTTACGCACCTGACCGAAGTTTTGCTTGCGTACCTCGGCGTCGTGGATGGTGATGACGATGCGGATGTCGGTGGCGTTGCTTTCCATTTTCGACAAATCTACGTTCACTTGTTCGTCATCGCCGTCGCCGTCGCCCGTGAGGTTATCGCCCGTGTGTACCACGCCGCCGGAGGGAGAAGTGAGGTTGTTGTAGAAAACAAAATGCGAGTCGGAGAGTAACTTTTGGTTGTCGCCGAGAATGAAGACGGAGGCGTCGAGGTCGAAGTCGGCGCCCGTAGCGGAGGTGTTGGTATCCCAACCCAGCCCAATGGTAAATTTGGGAGCGGAGATGACTTCGCGCTGCCCTTTTTGCAGATTAATTGCCATATTTTTTAGTTATTGGCGGTCGTTTGTCGCTCGCCCGTTTGCAGCGGGGGTTCGATGTAACCGGTTTTCAGAAAGTTAAAATTTTCAGTGTAAGCCTCGATGGTGTGGTAGCCGTTGCCGATGGCCCGGTCGTACAACAGATTGAGAAATGCCTCGCTTTGTCGCGCCGTAAATTTTTTAAAATCCTCCGTCTCACAGTTCAAAAGATACTTGACAATGCGGGTGTTGATTTTAAAATCAGGACTGTTGACGATGTCGTGCAAATCGAATATCGAGTGTACGCAGTGGTAGTTCAAATAATTTTCGAAGCGCGGGTGAATGTCTTTGTTGACCAGCTCGGCGTAGTATAAGAGGTAAGCGTCGTTGGTCAGATTATACGCCTTCGCCGTTTTTAAAATCATTCTTTCGTGGCTGCCGGTGATGCGGATGTCGTCGAGAAAAACGAGCGTTTTGCCCGACAAGAAAGCAGCGTCGAGTTCAAAGGAATCGTTGCCGATGAGTTGCATGCGCTGCTCGGCGTCCAGCTCGCCGTAGTCTTCTTTGTAGGTAATGGTGCGGTGTATTTTCGCCTCCTGCACCACGGGATATTCCTGCTCTGCCAGCCAACGATTGAGTACGGCGACAAAGTGATTTTTCATGGCAAAAGTGGCCGTCGGAATGAAAGAATAAGGACTCGAAAGGACTACGATTTGCTGCCCGTCGTATTCATCGAGAAGGTGCTTTTCGATAAAACCGGCGGCTAATTGACTGCCGAAAACGCGAGAGACCGCATCGTCTCCGTATTTGAAACGACTGTAATCATCGGGATTAAAATCGAGTCGGTCGGGCTGCGAGATTTCGTGCAGCGCGTATTTTTTTATATGCAAAGGAGTAGATTTTTTAAGGGTACGGAGTTTGAATTTACCAAAAAAGCGTTCATGCCGGCGTTTTTCGCACCGGCAATATCAGCTACCGGATTATCGCCGATATGCAGAATGTCTTTCGGTAAAATTTTGTTATTATCGTGGTGTTTCTCAACGGTGTGCAGCAGTTGCGCAAAGAGCAAAGGATTAGGCTTGGAAATGCCGGCTTCGTCCGAATAAATCTGAAAATCGAGAAACCGCCCGATTTCTAATTTATCCAAAACTTTGCGCAGCGTGCGTCCTTTGATAAATCCGGTATTGCTCAACAGTCCGATGGTCGCATCGGTATTTTCTGCTAAAAAGTGCAGTGTTTCTTTGGTGTGCGCGTCGTATAAAAAAGGCAGATTTTCGAGCAGAATTTCTTCTAAATCATCGTAAATTTTGCCGAGGTCGAGGTCGTCGTATTGAAAATCGTAATCGTTAATTTCGCTGACCGCCAACAGGTAGATTTCTTCCGTACGGATGTTGCCGCCCGTTTTTTCATTGATGCGATTGCACATGATATCGACGCGGCGAAAAATACGGGCTACCTCTTCGTAAGTTTTGCCGCTGCGGTTAAAATGTTTGAAAAAATAACCGGTTCGTTGTGGTTTGTAGGCAGGATTTGAGCGAATCAAAGTCAACCACAAGTCGAACGAATAGTGCTTGTAATACGGCATGGGGTTTTGGAGACTTTAGAATTTAGACGTTAGATATTAGACTTTAGATTGCCGTTTTGGCCATTGCGGGGGGTTAGTCTTAAAAGTACGGGATACTGCCGGATTACAAAATCCCGTACTTTTTCAACCTGTTGCCTTATTATGCAGCAGCGCAGCGTATAAACAAATAAACGCCTAAACGAATCAACATTACTTGATAATTTCGCCTTTGTAGTATTTTTCCAAAAAGAAGCCCAAATCTTCCTTGTAGCCGATGCCCGAAGCCTCGAATTTCCAAGCACCGTTGCGCTTGTAGAGGCGACCGAACTCGACCCCGGTTTCAATGGAAAAATCTTCGTCTAATTCGTAAATCGCGACTTCTTCGTTGTTATTCGACTCGTCGATGAGGCGGATGTAGCTGTTGCGCACTTGTCCGAAATTTTGTTTGCGCGCTTCAAAATCTTCGATGGTTACGACAAATAAAATTTCCTCGATGCGGTCATCTACTTTTGATAAATCGACGATGATAGACTCTTCGTCGTCGCCGTCGCCCTGCCCGTCCGGGTTATCGCCGGTGTGTTCGAGGGCGCCGTCGGGAGAGGTAAGATTGTTGTAAAAGATGAAAAAATCTTCGGAAGGAATTTTGCGATTGCGGTCGATCATAATGGCGGAAACGTCCAAGTCGAACTCAAAGCCCGTGCCTTCATTCGGTTCCCACCCCAGACCGACAGTCATTTTTGTCAGTCCGATATTAATTTTTTGTCCTTTTTGGAGATTTATTGCCATGATGTAAAGTACTTACTTGATTTTGATGAAGTTTAGAATGTCGTTTTCAGAAAAAATGCCCGAAATTTACCGACCGGATACCCTTCTTTTTGATTTGAGGTACAATGATATAAAAATAATTATACTCTCCCAAAAAAAAAAGGTTAATCCGGAAAAAATCTTAATTTATGTCTAAAATTACCGATATGACTTCCGAAAATTACCTCGCAAGCACCCGCAAGCAATTTGAGTATTACAAAATGTTGGGCGATAAGACCTTCGCGCAACTCGACGAGTCGGAATTATTTTGGCAACACAATGCCGAGAGCAATTCCGTCGCAATCATCGTGCGCCACCTGTGGGGGAATATGCTGTCGCGGTGGACGGATTTTCTGACCACCGACGGCGAAAAAACGTGGCGCGACCGCGATGCGGAATTTGCGGCAAGTATCAAAACCAAAGCGGAACTGCTCGACAAGTGGGAAGCCGGTTGGCAATGCGTTTTCACGGCTTTAGACTCCGTGAATGCGGAAAATTTTTCAACCGTAATTTACATCCGCAACATGGGGCACACCATCCCCGAAGCCGTCAATCGTCAGACGGCACATTACGCTTACCACGTCGGGCAAATTGTTTATATCGGCAAAATGCTGAAGGGAAAAGAGTGGCAAAGTTTGAGCATTCCGAAGGGAAAATCGACGGCGTATAATATGGAGAAGTTTGCGCAGGAAAAGCGACGGGAACATTTTACGAAAGAATTCCTAAAATAGTTGTCCGTTGTCGGTTGACCGTTGCCCGGGAAGGTACGCTTTCACTTCAGTTTATAAATTACAAAAGCCGGTTTTGGAAATATCCAAAACCGACTTTTGTAATTATCGATTCAAACCGACAACTGACAACGGGCAACCGTCAACTAATCACGAAGTTCGGCGAATAAATTTATCCGCTTCTCTGCCTTGGGTAGAGTTGGGGAAGTCGTTTTTCATGCGCATGTAGGCTTTATTAGCGGCTTCTTTGTTGCCTTGTTTTTCATTAAGCATACCGAGTTTGTAGAGGTAGTACGGGGTGAGCACCTCGTTCGGTGTGGCCTCGGCTGCGTCTTCGTAGTAACCGATGGCTTTGTCAAATTCTTGCTGCTCGGAGTAAGCATCACCCAACAGACCGTTTTTCAATATCGGCATCAACTGACCGTCGGCATCGACGTCGTTGAGGTAAGTGATGGCGGTTTTGTAATCGCCGAGGTTGAGGTAACCCACTGCGGTGTAGTACGCGGCTGCGTTGGAGGCATCCGCTACGCCGTAGTCGTCGGCGATGTCGGCAAAACCGAGATTACCGCCGCCGGGGTTGGCGATGGCGTTGGAAAAACTGTCGCGTGCAAATTGATTTTCGGCAACCCACATATTTTCCAAAGCGGTCTGCTGCTTATCCTGCACGTAAAAGTTTTTGTAAGCGAGGTAGCCGCCGACGAGGAGTACCAAAGCGACCAATCCGCCGAAAAGCAAACCCTGATTTCTTTCCACAAAGTCACCCGCGCCTTCCGTTACCTGCATCACATCTACCAACACGTCGTCTTCCTGCTGCTCTTGATTTTTTTCTTTATTGAAAGTTCTTTTTCTTCTTGCCATTTTGAATTGCTGTTCTGAAAAAATCTTTGCTGTGGTTCGATTCTTTCGATTATAAAATCAAAACTCCGCCGAGCGAAGTCTGAGTTTTTACGAGATGTTATTGTGCTTGGTTACAAGAAACTGCAATCAAAAGCACCCACTTTTTAAAAAGCCGCGCAAAAATAGGCATTTTTTTAATATTCGTCTCTTTCTCCCTTATTATTTTCTAAAATCAGTCACTTTTAACACCTATTCTGCGGCAAAATACAGGAAGGCAAATAAGTATCCGCCGAAACAATTCACAGGTGCGGTGATTTCGATAAAAAGTAATTTACTGCCTTTTTTACAATTCTTCTTTGAAAGTTGCTATAAAACAACCCGATAAGCATTAAAATAATAAATATTTTAAAAAACCGGTACTCTCTTTGCAAAGCAGTTAGTAAGGTCACAAAAGTGCGTGAGCCGGTCAAAAAAATCACCAAAAAGGCGGTTTGATTTGTGACCGAAAATACGAGAGAAATGCAGGCAAGACAGCCTTCGGAAGCATTAAAGCCGGCACATTACTTGCATAATCTCTCAATGGAGAGCTGTCATTTGTGACGTTGATTTTTCGAGTCGAAAAGATAATGAGGCGACAGGCTCGACCCTCAAATTTGACTATTTAGTGAGTGTTTGTTCATAGTTTTTGTTTTTTATTATCCCTCCGATTGTTCGGAGGGAGTTTTGAAATTCCCAAAGAGAATAACTTTCTCTGTATCAATATACCGATAGACAAATTCTTCAAGACCAAAAAAACTTGAATGATTTGTAAAAATGTATACGATGCGGCAACTTCATATCCTGCCGCCTCGCTGAAGATTTAGTGTTTGTTCATAGTGTTTGTTTTTTGTTTTGTCCCGGCTGAACCGTTTGTTTATGCCGGGCTTTTTTTGTTTAAAAGCGAAGAGTTGAGAGTGGCGAGTAGAGAGGGCGGAATCTGTGTTACCTAAGACCTTAGAAAAATAAAACCGCCCGGTTTTTTCTGAAATAAAAACGGCAAATCGGTTCACTTACATATTCCGAAAAGTATCCTGCCCACCGTAAAACCGTCCACCGTCCACCGTAACAACCGTCCACCGTCACCTCACCCACTGCGTAGGATTTAACCTGATTTTTTCTTTCCACACTTCAAAATGCAGCGTCGAAGTATTCGTAATGCGGTCGGTGCTGACCTTGCCGATGGCGGTACGGGTCGAGACTTTTTGCCCGCGTTCGACTTTGAGTTCGGCGAGATTGGAATAGACCGAGTAATACTTTCCGTGTTTCAGAATCACCATGTAATTGTAGCCGGGAATAAACTGAATGCCGACTACCTCACCCTGAAAGACGGCGCGCACGTCGGCACCTTCGTCGGTTTTAATGTCGATGCCGGGGCTGTCGATGGTGATATTTTTGATGGTCGGGTGGCTTTGTTTGCCGAAGTATTTGGTGATAACACCGCGCACGGGCATGGACAGTTTACCACGATTTTTTTCGAAGCTGCCCGTCAGATTAACCAAATCGGCTTCTTCCCTTTTTTCGGCGGGCGTGATACGGGGGCTGCGGGCTTTTTCGCGGCGCACGGTCATTTCGTCTTTGATAATATTTTCAATGGCGACGTTGAGTTTTTCGTGGCGGCTGCGTTGTTTGCGCAGGTCGGCACTGAGGCGGCTCTCGTCTTTTTTGAGACCGGCGAGCAGTTGGTTTTTGGTTTTTAGTTCGCTCGACAGCAGAGCGTTTTGCTCTTCGGCGGCGTTTAAAAGAGCTTGTTTTTCCGCGCGTTTTTCTTCGGCTTGCAGGGCTTTGCGTTGCAGCGTTTTCTGCGTTTCGGTGATGAGCAGGGCTTGTTTGGAGCGGTAGGCGTCGTACTGTTGCAGGTAGCGGTAGCGGCGGTAGGCTTCGTTAAAACTGCCGGCGGAAAAGATGAAAAGCAGGGTGTTGTTGTTCAGTTTTTGACGGTAGGCGGTGCGCAGCATTTCGGCGTATTCGGCTTTGAGGCGCGTGACGTCGGCAGACATAGCCTCGGCGGCAATTTTGGCGCGGTCGATGCTTTTATCGGTCAGTTCGATTTCGCTGCGCAGGGTTTCGACGAGTTTTTGTCGCTTTTCGATTTGACGGCGCAGGGTAAGGTAGCGGTCGAGTGCGGCTTCTTTATTTTGCTTGGTCGTTTCCAAAAGGCGCGTGGTCTGCTCGATGTCTTTAATCAGGCGGCGACGGCGCTCTTCGAGGTCGTTTTGCGATTGGGCAAAGGACTGAAAAGTGCAGAGGATGAAACCGGAAAGAAGGATATATTTGAGGAAACGGTGCAAGATTTTGAATTGAATTTAAAATTAAAATCGACCGTAAAAGTAAGCGTTTTTTCGTGACTCATTCTTTTTTCCAAAAAGGAATATTGTAGCGTGCCGAGACGCTGCCGGGAGTGCCGCCGCTTTTCACAACGGAAATAACGTTGCGCCCGAGGGAGAAGTTTTCGGTCGGAATTTTTACCAAAACGCCCTGTTCGCCGTCGTGCGGGTGTTGGTATTTGATTTGGTCGTAATTTTCGATGCGCACGCTGTCGCGGGTGTAAAAGCCGAGGTATCGCTGTAAGCAGGCAGAGTATTCCGCACGGCGCAGCACTCGTCTTTCTTCTTGGGTCGCTCCTTTATTTTCCGAACTTTTCTCACACAAAGAATCCAT
This sequence comes from Saprospiraceae bacterium, assembly GCA_020629965.1. Classification (GTDB taxonomy): domain Bacteria; phylum Bacteroidota; class Bacteroidia; order Chitinophagales; family Saprospiraceae; genus JAHDCG01. The sequence continues at coordinate 10,136 of JAHDCG010000163.1, forward strand.
ATAAATGTCTTCTCTTCCCAAAATCGGAACAAAAACTTCCAAAAAATTATCGGATAAAACCTCGCTTTTCAGCACGGGCGTCAGAATACTGCCGCTGACGGACGGTCGCGCATCGAGATAATCAGAAAAGAAAATGCGATCGGTGCGCAAGGCGTTGGATTTTGAAATTTTAGGGGAAACCAACAAATCCAAATTATTACTGCGGTCGATACCGTCGATGATAATACCCATAAAAAAGAAGATGATTATCAGCCCGGTCGCCAATTTTCTGTAATTGGTATTCGTCTGAAAAGTCAAGGTCAAATACATCACCGGACGATAAAAAATATGCAGACCGATTTTATTCATGTATTTGAAAAACGGAAAATGCCACCGTTTAACAAAAGCATATTTGCGCAAAAATTTAGATGAAAGCACAAAATGAGCAATACTGAACACTGTTGCGGCAACTACCAAAAATTTGCCGAAAAAAGAGGCCGCCGTCGCACCGAAAAATTTGTCAATCAGCCAATAAATAATCGACACAATAACGATGTCGATGTTAATCGCTAAAAACAACATACTCAGCTGCCCCGCGAAGCCGAAAAGCACACTGCACAGCCGGTCGAGCTTGACGATGAGGCTGATTTGTTCCGGAAATTCTTCTTTCGCTTTCAGTAAAAAATCTTTAGACTGTATCTTGCTTTCGAGGTTAATGCCGTCGGGAAAAACGGAATTTACCCCGACCAACCCAACCCATAAAGCCCGCAAAGAAAAATGCAGAATGAAGGTAACGATAAGAATGAATGCACTGATTTTCAGATAGATATAAATCAGCATTACAAAAAAAACGAACTTATCGGAAAGATGCAGCAGTGCCCAATCCAAAAAATCCGTGACCAAACCCGGCAACTGCAAAGCCCCGAATATCGCAATACCGGAAACCAAAAGCTCCGCCTGCCAGCTTTCGCGTTGCAACTTGCGCAGCCATTTTTTCGTTTTTTGTCGTTTTTCGCTCATGCTTGTTTAATTCACCTTCGTATAGCGATTTGAAATATTGAACGGTATCGAAAAATCCTTATCTGTCTCCACTTCCGTGAAGTCGATGCGCACTTCCGCCTTACCCGTTTCGGGGCTGTTCATTTCTATTTTTCGGTAAAAGGAAAAAGATTGTTCGTTGCCGACATCTTGATAATCAGAGAGTTGCAGCAGACCGCTGCGCTCGTCGCGGGGTTGTGTGATAAGCATTTCGACCAATTTAAAGGTCAGCCCGTCCGCCCGGTAAGTGGCTTTGTACTTTTCGTTTTCTCCGTTCAAAATGTAACTCGTGCTGTCTTTATCGACCGCCAAATCACGGTGAAAAAAGACCGGATTACCAAACAGCATCGCCTGCAAACCCGTAAAATCGACGGGCAGCCCGAACTCGTCCTGCAACCAAAAAATGTCTTTCGCCATGTACTCTTTTTGCAATCGGTTGAGCACAAAAATACTGTCGGGGCGAATAAGCACGCGCCCCGCTTCCAGCCCGAAGGCCTTGGCATTCAGCCAAATCACACTGTCGCGCACCATACGGATATTACTGAAAACCGTCATGCTGCGGTCGCCGTCGTCAAATTTAATTTTCGCTTTCGCATTGACGCGGCGGGCGTTAAATTGATTTTCAATCAACTGCTGCTGCACGTATTCCGCGCTGCGGTTTTTAAGTTTCAGGTTGCGGCTTCCCTGCGGGGTTTTGCAGGCAGAGAAAAGTAAGGCGAGGAGGGAGAAAAGGAGGAGTGTGTATTTCATTTAATGTTTTTGAGTTTGTTGTGAGTTTACTCAGAGAATTGAAGGTTCGGTGGACTTTCAATCTCACATCACATGATTGAAGCATCCAAAAAAAAACGGCTTTTATACAGTATTTAATGAAGGTAAAGTCAAGAGAATAAACTGCTGTTGTGAAATTTTTCCAATCAACTACCAACCACCAACTATCAACTTCTCATGCGAAAGTCGTAAAATTGTGAATAACTCACTTAATCATCTTCATAAACGTGCCCACAAACCAATTATTTTCCGAGTTGACCAGGCGGTCGAGGGTGCTGTCCGCCTTCGCCGAAAAGAGTTTGATGTCTTTCAATACCTTTTTAAATTCTTCGGCTTCGGGTGTTGTTTCTTCGATGTTGTCGAGTTCGTTGAGGACTTTGACCATCGGTTCGAGTTCCTTTTTCTTGCGGCGTTTGATGACTTTTTTGACCACATCCCACATATCTTTTTCGGCGTAAAAATACTCTTTGCGCTCGCCGGGTTTCAGTTCTTTATAGACCAAACCCCAATCAATCAGTTCGCGCAAATTCATGTTGGCATTGCCGCGCGAAATCTGCAAATCCTGCATCACATCTTCGGCACTCAAAGACTCGGGCGCAATCAATAATAAGGCGTGAATCTGCGCCATCGTGCGGTTGATGCCCCAATTCGACCCGATAACGCCCCACGACTGAATAAATTTATCTTTTCCTTCGGCAAATTTCATCGACTGTTAGTTTTTGTACTTTCAATTATTTCCGAAAGGTAAAGTAAATTTTTGGAATAATTGTTTAGAAAGGGGGGAAATGTTT
>JAHDCG010000023.1 GCA_020629965.1 Saprospiraceae bacterium
CGCATTTCAATTTATGAAACCGCTCGACAGGATTTGCAATCCGGCATTTTGAAACCGCATTTGCCACTCTTACCTTAGACGTGGCAGTGCCGCGTCTCTACAACTCCGGGGAACGGTAGGCGCATAACGACTCAAACAATTTCCAACAACTCAAACAATTCAAACCTACCCCTCCGCCAACTCAAAACTCTCCCGTATCCGCAACGCATTCACCGCAATCAGCGGTAACTCGATGTAAAAATCAGTACCGACCCCGACTTCCGTCTCAAACCAAATGCGCCCGTCCACAATCTCGATAATCTTACGCGAAATGGCGAGACCCAAACCCGTACCCGAGCTTTTTGTCGTGAAATACGGTTGAAAAACCTTTGCTTTCATCGCATCGCTGATGCCCGTTCCGTTGTCGCTGACTTTAATCACAACGCGGCTGTCGTTTTGATAAACCGAGGTTTTAACGTGTCCGCTGCGCTCGTCGGGAATGGCTTGAATGGCATTTTTTACCAAGTTATTCAGCACGCGCATCAGGTGTGATTTATCGGCGTACACCGTGAATTTTTCGGGCGGCAGCGTCAACGTCACATCTACTGTTTCGCTTTGATTGCGGAAGAGGTCGTGTACGTTTTTGACGAGGCTGTTGAGTTCAAATTCCGAGTTTTCCGCAGAGGGCATTTTGGCAAAATTACTGAACTCCGTGGCGATATTCGTCAGTCCGTCGATTTGCTCGATGAGGGTATCGCTGACGCGCTGTATCATGCCGCCGATGTTGTCGGGGTTGCGTTTGTAGGCGTGCATCATAAGCTGGATGCTGAGTTTCATCGGGGTCAGCGGGTTCTTGATTTCGTGGGCGACCTGCTTTGCCATTTCGCGCCACGCGCCTTCGCGTTCCGCCTTACCGAGTTGGTCTGATTGCTCGGCGAGGGTCATAATCATGCGGTTGTATTCCTGAATGAGCTGCCCGACTTCGTCCTGTCGTTTGTAAAGAATAGGCTCGTTTTTACCGCCGAGTTGTACGCTGCGCAGGTAAGTCCCGAGGTTGGTTATCGGCTTGGAAATCGAGTTGGCGACCATAATGGCGATGACCCCGGCAAAGAGCAACAGAAAAACGTAAACGTTAATCAAAGTGCCCATAAAATCGGAAACGTCGCTGCGCAGTTTGCGCTGTTTGGAGTAATACGGCAAGCCCATATAAGCGATAACTTCCTGATTGTTGTTGTGTACGGGCACGTAAGCGGCTTTGTACTCCAGGTCGCCGACACGCTCGTTTTGAATACCTTCGGAGGCCTCTTGTCTTTTCAAAGTTTGGTAAGCATAACCGCCCATACGCGGCGAAATAATGCCTTTTTTGAAAATACCTTCCTCGCTCGAACTGATGAGATTGCCCTTCGTGTCATACAAATTAATGTCCATGCGGTGTATTTCCGAAATCGGAATCACCAAGCCCTCCAACCCCGAGCGGGTGCTGTCGAGACTGTTGACCAGTTGAATTTCGTGCTCGGCATCCTTCAAAGCGGCGCGGACTTTACGCTCCAGACGGTCTTCGTGGTATTGGTCGGATGATTTTTGAAAAAACCAAACCGTGACCCCGCCGATGAAGACAAAAGATGTCAAAATGAGCAAGATAACGGAAAGCTGAATGCGATTGCCGAGCGAGGGTTTGCGCGTCAAAGAAAAATTGAGGGAGCGCGGCACGGCTTTTATCCAAGTATTGCCGACGGCCAAAATGAGCGTGGACAGCACCAACAAACCGAACAGGTAAGAAAACAGCGAAATCGGCTTGAGCCAACCACCCATTTCTTTGCCGATGATGACGACCGTGCCGTCTTCGCCGGTCAGCGTCACTTCCGAATATTCTGCGGTAGCAACGGACTCGTAGTAGGTTTTCGGTGCGGGGTATTCGACGTTTTCGGGCAGCACGGCGGGGTAGTTTTTGCCGCTGCCTTCGATGAGGTTGCCGTTTTTATAAATCGCATATTCGTATTTCCCCAAATCCTCCAAGCCCTTGTATTGCTTGTTGAGCAGCAGTTCCGTATAGACTTTCGAGGGGCTTTTTTGCTTGCGTTTAAATTCCAAATACGCCTCGCCGTCCGTGGTGCCGCCCGCGCGGTCGGGTACGTCGATGCGCAGCAGATAACTGAAATTTCGTCCGTCGGCTTGGTCTTGCCACAGTTTTATACCGCCGTAATCCGTCTTTTCCGCTTCCGCAAACATGCGCCGGTAGCGACTGCGCTCGGTGTCACTCGTGTCGTTCGGCGCGAAAAAATGCGTTTGCAGAAAATAGTTGTTGAACAGATATTCCTCATTCGTGTAGTGCGACTCGGCAATGCGTTTCAGTCGCTCGACGGTCACGGAGTCGGACTCGGTTTGCGTATCTAAGACAAAAGTCGGCAGCCGTTTGAGTCGTTTTTTGGTTTCGTTGAGATTGATTTCGAGATTGGGGTCTTCGCGGGTAGAGAGCTTTTCGGCGTAGTTAATCCGCTGCGTCAGGTCTTTTTCGTTATTGTATTTAAACAAAAGCAAAGCCGAATAAAAAGCCAAAAGCACCAGCCAAAATATCACCCAGGTCAGATTCGGCAAACCCGAATCTTTAAACATATCGAACAGGACGATGTAAAAAAGCCCGGCGGGAATAAAAACGAAATAGTTGATTCCCAAATCGTTGATGTCGATAATCGGCAAAGAAATTATCATCGCTACCGTCAGACAAACCAAGCGTTGCTCGACGGGCAGCCCCGCTTTCACATTCGTCAGCACCATGCGGTGACTGAAAAGGAAATGCGCAAACACCAACAGCACGATACCGATGACGGCAAACAGACTGTAAATATTGAGGTTAAAGACGTTATCGAAGTCGAATTTAATGCCCGAATGTAAAATCAAACTGCGGAAAACCGACGCCACCATCAACATGCCCAACAGAATGGAAAAGTAGTTGAGCGTCGTCAAAAACCACCGACTCGGCTTGCTGATATTGTCAAAATTACGCACCTGAAACTCGCGGTGAAAAAAGACCATCAGCCACAGCAAAATCACGATATTTATCAATAAATCGCCGAGCGAAGACTGCAAAACCGGCGTCGTAAAACTCTCCGTAAAAATGTTTAAATCCGAAAATCCGCTTTTGAAATTTAAAACCATACTCACCCCGCGCAACAAAAAAACGGTGCTGACCAAAAATGCCGCGCCTATCCACGGCTTGTATTTTTGCACGATAGTCACCGCGATATCGTTGAGCAAAACGCCGATGGTAATGAACGCCAACAGATAAAAAATCAGCAAAAGTTTTTGCTGAGAAGTGTCTTTGAAATCGTTTTTGGCGTAGAGATAAGTGAGCGTTTTTCCCTCCTTGGTTTGTATCGGAAAATCGGTGACTTTCGAGGTAATATCGACCGCCTTCGGGATGTTATTGTGACCCGTGAAGCGATTGATGAGATACTCGCTTTCGAGGGCAAAATTATTGCGCACGGGTATCAGTGCGACGGCGTAGTAATCATAGTGTTTACCGTCTTTGAGCAGATTTTTTCTGACTTCGTAGTAGCCGTTTTCCAGTTCGACAAAGCGCGATTTTTGCGGCATCCGTTGTATCATTTCTACGGAGTCCAGCGGCAGAAAAGCGCGATTATTCGTCCAAAAAATCAGTTCGTCATTGCGATAGAGACAGATGTTGTAGTCCTTGTCGGTGAGTTGCGCGACTTTTTCCATGTCTTCGCGCAGCAGCGTTTGCAGGGGGGCTTCTTCGACAAATTGGCGCAGCAGCCAAGCGGTATCGGCAAACAGGGCGTCGGTTTCCGACTCGGCGCGGTGCAGCGAGGTCTGAATGTCGTCTTGATAGCCTTGCAGATTACGCTCGGAGGTAAAGAAAAATTCCAGACCGAAAGCCAGCACAAAAAAGACGAGGATGAGCGCCATCGTCAGGTAGTTTCGCTTGGAGATAAGCTCGTTTACGGACATCTGTTTGCGGTATTTTCACGGGATGTTTAAGACTCGAAATGCGGGTGCTGCTTTTTTTACGAATGTGGTCTTGTTTAGTTTGGTAAATTTTGAAAAGATGAGGACTGCGAAGAGTTCGGGTACTTTTCCGGACAAGATTGACAGGATTTTTCGGATTTCCTCTCTGACCTGTTCTATAATTTTTTCCTGTTTTAGGATAAAGAGATTTTAAAGCACCCATAGTTCTCCCGCGAGTCAAAAGTTCAAGGACGCAAAGGTAGTAATAAGTTGATTTACATTTACTTTTGCATTAAATAAAAAACACATGCGATAAGTGCGGGACACTTTCAAAAGTACCTTGCACTTGATACCGGCTTCAGCCTGCATTCTCAAAAAGTTACAAAACTCCGCGTCTCTGCCTCTCCGGTTCTGCGTTCAATCCTTCCCTTCTCAAACGAAATATAAGGCAAAAATCGCGCCGTAAAACAAAGGCAAAAGTGTACCTTTGCGGTTTCGTTTCCCCGTCGTTCCGTCGCTCCGCACGTAAGTGCGGTGAGGAAAGTCCGGACAACGCAGTGTGCCGCACTACCTAACGGGTAGCGTCTTGCCCTTCGGGGCGAGGCAGAGCAAGTATCGCAGAAAATAACCGCCTCGACTTCGGTCGCGGTAAGGGTGAAAATGTGCGGTAAGAGCGCACGGTCGCTTTGAGCAATCAAGGCGGCGGATAAACCTTGCGGGTTGAAATGTCACGTAAACCGACGCGGCGGCTAAGGTCGCCAAAGAGTTACACGCTCGATGTCGGAGGGTAGGCAGCTACATCCCGTCCGTGAGGGCGGGAGCAGATAAATGACGGAAGCGCACCTCGGTGCGTACAGAATCCGGCTTACAGACGGGGAAACGATTTTTTTGAAAAAAAACACAAAGTTTAACGAAAGACGAGCCGTCCACCGTCCACCCTTCTACCGTCCGCCGTTCACTCAAACACCTTCCCGAAAACCCGATACAGCAACCGCGTCTCCTCGGTAATTATCTCTCCCACCGCCGGCATCCCTTGCCGAAAGTCGATTTTTTTACTGCGCGTCGTGCTCATGCCGGCGGGCAATTCGACAATCAAATTGTACATTTCCTGTTCCTTGATTATTTCCTCTGCGTCGTTTTTAATTTTTTTGGTTTCGGTCAGTTTGGATTTTTTCGCGACTCTGCCGACCACATAACCGTACTCCAACGCCGGATAAGTATCGAATTTTATCTGTACTTTTTGCCCTTCTTCCACTCTGCCCGAGCCGATGAGCGGTATCTGCATCGTTGCCACAATATCGTTATCGGAATGGTCGGGCAGGATGGCCATCACTTCTTCATTTTCTTTAATCAAAGATTCTTTTACCTGTGCGTTGTAGTAAGTCACGGTACCGTCGGCGGGTGACAGGATGTAGTACTTATTCTTCCAGGCATCGACGGCATTTTTCAGATTATTCAGTTGCTTTTTAATGTCGTTGAGCTTGATTTTACTGCCGGTTCTGACCTTAATATCTTCGCCCATGATACTGAGATTACTCTCCGTAATGTCACGGCGAAAAGCCTCTCGGTTGGCTTCTTTTTCTTTAATTTCACGCTCGATGCGTTTAATTTTTTCCAACACGCTGTTGTACTGCGTAATGTCGCCGTCGCTGTTGTATTTTTTCTGCGCTCTTACTTTTTCGGTGTTCAGCGCGATTGCCTTTTCTTCTCGCAGTGCCTTAATTTGGTCGTTGATAAAGGCAATACTTTCTTCGTATTTGCGGCGTTGATTGCGAATCGCCTGCTTTTTATTTTCGTCGCTGCGGTCGTTTTCTACCAATAAAAAATCGCCGATGGTCTCGTTGAAGCGGTCGAAAGCAGGTTGTATTTCACCCAAACTCAAAGTTTGCACCGGCACGTAGTCCAGATAATCTTCTTTGTTAAATTCCATCAAATTGATGACGATAGATTCTAACTCCGCTACGTCAGCGGGTTCTGCGGGGTTACGAATGGTACCGAGCAACTCACCACGATTGACCTCCTCCCCTTCCGCTTTGTACAATTCCACATAGCCCGTCACCTTAGAAATCACCGAAATCGGCGGTATCTTCGTCGTCATTCGCACCTGCCCTTTCACCTTATCGGGGTAACTGACACTCCACATCACGACAAGGATGCCCGCAAATGCTAACAGGGCGACGGTCGTACCGATTTGTACGAGTTTGCTCGGAGGTCTGCCCATAATGTCGTCGTATGCACTGCTGTGTTTGGTCATTTATTTTTGAGATATTAGATTTTAGACGTTAGATTTTAGACTGCTGCTCTCTCCTCTCCCCTTTCTCTCCTCTCCCCTTTTTTAAACCCTCAACTGACTCCGCACCAATTCATAATATTTTTCTCTGCGATACAAAAGCTCTTCGTGCGGACCTTGCTCTACTATTTCTCCGTCTTCCAGCACGATAATATTATCCGCATTGCGTACCGTGCTGAGGCGGTGGGCGATGACGACGACCGTTTTACGTTTTAAGAAAACGTCGAGTTCTTCCATGATGAATTTCTCGTTTTGCGTGTCGAGCGCGTTCGTGGCTTCGTCCAAAAAGATGTAGAGCGGATTTTTGTAAACGGCGCGGGCAATGAGAATGCGCTGTCTTTGCCCCTGACTCAATCCCATACCGTTGGCTCCGATTTTTGTATCATAGCCCTGCGGCAAACTCTCGACAAAACTGCGAATGCGTGCCACTCGCGCCGCTTCAAACAAGCGTTTTTCGTCGATGCGCTCTTCGCCTACGGCAATATTTTTGGCGATGCTTTTACTGAAAATGTGCCCGTCCTGCAAGACCGCACTGACCTGCGATCGCCAAAAAGTATTTTTAAAATTTTGTATCGGAATATTACCCAATTTGACCGCGCCGCTGTCGGGTTGGTAAAAATTGAGCAGCAGTTTGAGCATCGTCGTTTTACCGCTGCCGCTGCCGCCGACGATGGCAGTCGTGCGCCCTTCGGGAATGTAGCAGGAAATGTTGCGCAGCACGGGGCGTGTGTTGCCGCCTTCGTAGCTGAAGGTGACGTTTTCAAAATGTAAATCTCCGTTTTCGGGCACGATGTTTATTTTTTGTTCCGGGTCTTCCTCCGCTTCGGCGCGGTGGATTTCGTTCATGCGCTCCAGATTGACTTTGGCTTCTTGTAATTCGCGCACAAAGTGCATCAGTTGCAGCAGCGGCAGATTGATTTGTGAAATAATAAACATCACCGCAATCAGCATTCCGAGCGTCATCACGCCGTTGATGACAAACCAGGAAGAGAGTAAAATCAGGCAGATATTTTTCACCTCATTCAGCAGCAACGCAATCGACCTTTGCCGCTGCGCCGCCGTCAAATAGTCACGACTGACGCGGTACAGTGTCGCCTCCGAGCGTTCCCAATCCCAACGCTGAGCGCGTTCGGCGTTGTGCAGTTTTATTTCCTGCATGCCCGAGATCAGTTCGTTGAGTTGGTTGTAATTATCCGCCGCTTTGTCGATGCGTTTGTAGTCTAAGTCCTTGCGGCGGTTGGTGCTTTTCCAAATATAAACCAAATAAATCGCCGTAAAAATCACGTACACGAGCAGCACCCACCGATTGTAAAAACCCATGACCCCTCCCATCAAAATAATGGTCACGAGGTCAAAAAAAGACAGCAAAGTCGAGGCCGTCAGCAGGCGCTCGATGCGCTCGTTGTCGTAGATGCGTTGTATCAAATCGGAGGTCATCTGTCGGTCAAAAAACCGCATCGGCAGACTGACGACCTTGATAATAAAGTCCGACATCAACTTAATTTTCGTGCGCACCCCGATGTGCAGTAATATCCAACCGCGAACATTTTCGACCAAAACCCGCAAAATCAGCAACACCAACCACGCGCCGGCAATGGTATAAAGCAGACGAAAATCCTCGTTGGCGATGCCTTCATCGACAATCATCTGCACCATAAACGGAAACAAAACCGCCAAAAAACTTGTGAGCAGCAGCCCGACGAACAGTTGCGCACCGAGTGCTTTGTATTCTTTTACGTAATTAAAAAGGTAAGCAAAACCGCCGCGGTCGGTGCGCACGTCTTCCGCTTCGTCAAAAGCGGGTGTTTTTTCGAGCAGCAATATCAGACCCGGATTCGAGCCGTCGGGGTCGTAGTCTTCGAGCAGCCAGCCCGCCAAAAATTCTTCTTTGGAAAGTTTGAGTTTATTATCATGCCCGGGGTCGGACACCCAAACGTGCGTATCGGTCACTTTATAGACCACGATAAAATGGTCGCCGCGCCAGTGCGCGATGAGGGGCATATTGGCATCTTCGACGAGCTGTTCGTATTCGACTTTTGCGCCGAGGGTGCGCATGCCGATATGCTCGGCGGCGTCGCTGATACCGCGCAGCGATACGCCCTCGATGTTGATGTGCGTGAGCTGACGCAGGTATTCGAGCGAGTAAAATTTGCCGTAGTGCCGCGCCACGATACGCAGACAGACTGCGCCGCAATCCATGGCGGTCGGTTGTTTATAATGCGGAAAAGTATCGGACATTCAGAGGGTCTCCTGTTGCAGCAGGCGCGGGTTAATTTTGCAAATCAATTCCTGCTTATTCTAAAATTTTTTGGCGAAAATACGTTACGTCGATTGCTTTCGGCTTTCAACATATTAAAATAATTCAATAACTGTACCACGGAAAGGCGCAGCAAGTTATTAAACCGAATCAGTGATTTAAAAATTGTGTTATCAGGATTTTGCTGCACTTTATAAGATACGTGCAGTAATTTTCGGTATTTTATCAAATCCGGGTTTACTCACAGGGTGACTCAAAGTCACCTTTTGAGTAAACCCGGATTTAACACGCTACTCATTTTCTTTTGGATGTTTGAAATATTATATTCGACCGCGGATAAAAGTCGAACACGGCAGAGGATTACTGAAAAAATTCAATGTACACAGGGATTGTGCCTTGCCGATATGTGGTGTGTGCGGGCAAATGTACTTTCATTTCAGCGAAAAAAGAAATATTTTAAAAATAAATGTGAGAAGAGTTCCGTAATCCTGAAAATTAAAAAGCGGTGTACTTCATGTAAAGTACCCCGCTTTCATCTCCGTTCTGTCCGGAAAAAATCTACCCGATAATTATCGGGACTAAAATCTAACGTCTCAAAACTACCGATGACTCAAATGCGGAAACCGCTGTTCTCGCTCGCCGGCGTCGAAAATTTTCTGCGAAACGTCTTTACGTGTTTGTTTAAGGTCTTCTTTCATTTCGGTCACTTTTTGCGTCGCTTTCGGTTTCTCAAAAACACTGATAAAAAGGCTGACCGCAAGAATTGCAATGTAGAGTGTAAAAATCATACGTGAGTGTTTGCTTTGCAGACAGACGGCTTTTGCGGACCGAACCGTTGCAATTTTTTTTGTGATGTAAGTTTTGAAAAATTTCGGAAGAGTCAAAAAGCGGGAGGGCTTCAACCGGGGAGGGAGAAGGAGGGTAAACGCAAAATTCAGGAGGAAAATATTAACAAGAGGAGGTCACGTCGTGCGTGTTTGTTTGTACAAAGATAAAGGGTTTTCGGATGATTCCAAATGTTTTAGCGATATTTAGTCGGTCACAGACCCCACCGACGCAAAACACATTTTTATTATTTGAATAATTTTTGTTTATTTGTGACAGGCTAATATTTCGCACTTCCACAAAGCAAAGCCCTGTAAGGCTTTCGGAATGCCGATTTTTCATAGTAATTTTTTCGATTATGTGATTTCATTCCGGAAACAGTCGAAAAAAAATTAAAAAAATATGTGACCGAAAGCCTTACTTTTGTCGTAAAAGAAAGAAAAACAGCTCAATCAACTTCAATATTTATGAAAATAGGAATCATCAGAGAAGGAAAAACGCCGCCCGACAGCCGGGTGCCTTTGACGCCGCAACAATGTAAAAAAGTCGCCGAAAATTTTCCCGTAGAAGTCAAAGTAAAACCCGCAAGCGGTCGTTGCTACAAAAACGAGGAATACCGCGATTTGGGCGTACCGATGTCCTATTCTCTGTCGGATTGCGACGTACTGATGGGCGTCAAAGAAGTGCCGATCGAGCAGTTGAGTCTGCATAAAACCTATTTTTTCTTTTCGCATACCATTAAAAAGCAACCTTATAACCGTGATTTGTTGCGGGCCTGCGTGGACAGAAAAATCCGCCTCATCGACTACGAAGCCCTGACCGACGAAAACGGCAAACGATTGATTGCTTTCGGAAAATTCGCGGGCATGGTCGGCGCGCACAACGGTGTGCTGACCTACGGACGGCGCACGGGCGACTTTAACCTGCCGCGCATGCACACCTTATATGACTACGCGGCGGCGAAGGAAGTGTACAAAAAAATGAATTGGACACCCATGAAAATCGTACTGACCGGCACGGGGCGGGTCGGTTCGGGCGCGGCGATGGTTTTGGACGATATGGGCATTCGCGAAGTCAGCCCCCGGGAGTTTTTGGAAAATGAGTACGACGAGGCGGTCTATACACAGTTGGCGTGCAAAGATTACGCCGCCCGCAAAGACGGCGGCGAGTTTAAGAAAAAAGATTTTTACGCCAATCCGCAAGATTACAAAAGCATTTTCGCGCCCTACGCCGCTGCCGCCAACGTGATGATTAACGGCATTTACTGGGACAACGAAGCACCCGCATTTTTCACTTTGGAAGAGATGCAAACCGAAGACTTTAATATCGAAGTCATCGCCGATGTCACCTGTGATATTGCGCCGGTATCGAGCATTCCCGCCACCATCGACGCTTCTACCATCGCCGAACCCGTCTTCGGTTTCGACCCGACAACGGGCGAAAAAACCGACGCCTTCGACGAGGCGGGTGTGGATATGATGACCATCGACAATCTGCCCAACGAACTGCCCCGCGATGCTTCGGAAGCCTTCGGCAAGCAGTTTATCAAAAACATCCTCCCCGAGTTATTAAAGCCCGCAAGCGACGTCATCGAACGCGCGACGGTAACGAAGAACGGAAATCTGGGAACGCATTTTGAGTATTTGCGGGATTATTTGGAAGGCAGAGAGTAGAATTTTCCTTCCGAAAAAACTTTAACATACCGAGCCGTTACAGACCCGTTTCTGTGGCGGCTTTCCCTTTTCGCGTTAAAAAAATACTAAACCAAGACCGTAAAGATGCGGTAATCGACCTTTCCCTTATTTTTGGAAAGTATTTTGAATGAATGCTGACGAATGAGCGTTTCATTCAGGCACTGACACCAAATTTCTTTACTGAGCAAGACAACATCGCCCGGCGATTTGTCGAAAAAATATCATCTTCCATGCAAAAATTATTTGTCCTTTTCACTTTCCTTTGTTTCGCTTCTTTCTCTGCCAATGCACAATCCTGCAACCCCGCAGCCTGCAAAAAATCGCAGAAAAACGTCAAAGTCGAAGCCACACAAACCAACGAAGCTGCCGTAAAATTGGCTTCTTTGGAAGAAAACATCGAAACGCGTACCTGCGCCAAAAGCGGTAAAGTTTCTTTCGTCCGCAAAGACGTCTGCGCAACCAGCGGTACCGTTAAATACACCGACGTAGAGTACTGCACCAAGTCCGCAAAATTTGTCAATGTATCTCCTTCCGCAAAAGCAAGCTGCTCGAAAGCCGCTAAAACTTCCGCTTCCTGCAATGCAAAAGGCGCAAGTTCAAAAAATGCAAACGCGAAAAATGTTTCCGCAGAGGCTGCTCCCGCGAAGAAAGGCTGCTGTGCAAACAAAGCAAAGTCTTGCGGTGCTAAGAAAACAGCTACCAAAATGACCGAAGCTGCTCCGGCTGCTAAAGACGGTCAGGTGAAGTTGATTAGCAACAAGAACTAAGAGTTGAGACGTTAGATTTTAGATGTCAGACTTTAGATGATTTTCGTCTCTTGTTGTCTTTAACTCTGAAATTTTATCTCAATCTTTGAGAAAAAATTCCTCTGTGTACATCGAGTGCGCAGGGGAATTTTTAATTCACACAAAAAGTATTTCAGTAAGTCACACCCGTCCACCGTCCACCGTCCGCCTTCCACCGTATTTCTAAAGTTTTCCACAATTCGCAAATTTTCGGAATCAAATTTTCGGAATCTCGATTCCGCGCCTTACTTTTGCATCGTTGACAAGAAAAATCGGCTATTGATTCCGTCAACTCCCACCTGTGAAACATTCCGAGAAAATTTATCATTCATTTCTGACAAATCAGTTTCAATGTTAAAAAATATCTTCTTCGCTCTCGCAGCGATTATCGCATTCGGCGCGTGTAATAATACGCCCGAGCCTACCGCCGTGACCGAAAACGGTCAGTACTTCGGTGAAAAAATCAGTATGGATAATGCTTTGGCTTTTGATGAGTTTTTGACTAAAATGGAAGGACAAGACTCCATGCAGGTTAAAGTCGAAGGCATCGTCGAGAGCGTTTGCAAAAAGAAAGGTTGCTGGGCAAATATTCAATCCGCCGACGGCGAAAAAGAACTTTTTGTGAAATTTAAAGACTATGCTTTCTTTTTGCCTTTGGACTGCGAAGGTCAAAAAGTAGTCTTGGACGGCGTCGCTTTTCGAGAAGTCACGCCCGTCGATGAGCTGCGTCATTACGCGGAAGACGAAGGCGCATCGGCAGAAGAAATCGCGGCGATTACCGAACCGAAAGAAGAATTAAAATTCATGGCGTCCGGCGTATTCTTGCAGGACAAAATGCAGGAGAGTAAACAATAGTCGGCAAAACGAGAAAACCAGTAACCGACAACATACTTTTTGTGAATTTGTGTGCGTTTTTTATGACAAATTCACCTTTTAAACAAACACTGAATTGAGTAAACCTAAAGGCATAAAACGGCTGATTTTCATCTTAGCCGGTTTATGCCTTTCTTTTTTTTCGCCTCACCTCAGCGCACAAGAAGAATCTTACGCGGACGAATTGCGCCGCAACTTGTCGCGCCCTGCTCACGACACCTTAGAAGTTTTTTATCTCAACGAATTGGCTTGGGAACTGAAATTCGACGCGCCCGACAGCTCCCGCATGTTGTTGCGTCGGTCGATAGATTTAGCGGATAAACTCGATTATCAAAAGGGAAAAGCCGACGCTTTGAATTATTTCGGCGTGACCGAAGACATTGCCGGTAACAGCCGCGATGCCGTCAGCTACTTAAAACGTGCGCTGCAAATCCGCAAAGAAATTAACGACCGCCCCGGTCAGGCTTCCATTTACGCCAACCTCGGCAACATTTACGAATCGCTCGAAGACTACGGCGAGGCGGCGGCGGCACTGCGTTTGGCGATTAGACTCAACAAAGATTTAAAGGACAAAAAGAAAGAATTGCGCGCCGTTTACGCACTCGGTATTTTGTATGAAAGTATGGGAAATTACGAGGATGCCATGGAGCAAATGCGGCTTTACCTCGAAGAAACCTTCACCGGCGGAGACCCGACCGAAGTTGCCAACGCGCAAAACGTTACCGGAAATATTCTGACGGAATTAGACCGCTTCGCGGAGGCTTTGGAATACTACCGCAAGGCGGAAAAAACCCACACCAAACTCAAAAACGAACGCGAACTCGCCACGGTGCTCAGTAATATCGGTTACGTTTACGATGCTCTGGCAGAGTTGGCTTTTAAGCGGGAAAATTTTGCCGAAGCAGACAGCCTTTTCGGGCAGGCGGAAAATTATTTGCAGCGCACCTACGAAATGAATATCGCTTTGCAGGATGACGAAGGCGTGGCGCAGGTGCTGAATAATTTCGGCACCCTATACAAAAATAAAGGCGAATATCTGAAACTGACGGACGACGAAAACGGTGCCGCCGAAGCCTGGGAAACCGCCATGCGCTACGCCCTCAAAGCAAAAAAAAATCGGGAAAAGGCAGCGGATAAAAAAGGATTGCTCGATGTGTACAATACCATCGGCGACATCCTGCGGCGACAAGGAAAAATCACCGAAGCCCTGCGCTACGCACAACTCTGCCTGGAGACGGCGGAAGAAATACAGGACGACAAACTGCGCCAAAATGCTTACAAAGACTTGGCTCGCGCACACTACGCTTTGGGTAATTTTAAAATCGCTTACGAATATCGCGAAACCTACGACACCATCAAATATCGGCGACTAAATCAAGAGTCTATCGACCGCGACAAAATGCGCACCGCCAATCACAACAGTCGTATCAGTCTGCTGAATTCGGAAAATAAACTACTGCTGAAAGAACAGGAAATCAATCGACAAAAAGCCAAACTCGCTCGTGAAAGTCTGTTTCGCAATACGGCGGTCATCGGTGCCATTGCCTTGGCTCTCTTGGCTTTTCTCCTCTTCAACCGCAACCGCATCAAGTCGCGCGCCAACGCCGATTTGCAGCAAAAAAATGCCGTTATTGCCGCCGAAAAACAGCGAAGCGAAAGCCTGCTGCTCAACATTCTGCCCGCCGCTACCGCCGCCGAACTCAAAGCCGACGGCAAAGCCCGCGCCCGGCATTACGACAGCGTAACCGTGATGTTTACCGACTTCAAAAACTTCACGGGCATCGCCGAGCAGTTGAGCCCGGAGCAACTCGTAGCGGAGTTAGACAGGTATTTCGGTGCTTTCGACGACATCATCACTCGCCGTAATTTAGAAAAAATCAAGACCATCGGCGACGCCTACATGTGTGCCGGCGGGCTGCCCGTAGCCAACACGACGCACCCGCAGGAGGTCGTTAATGCAGCCTTGGAAATTCGGGATTTTATGACAAAATCAGCGGCGGAAAAACGTGCAGCGGGACAGCCCGTTTTTGAGTTGCGCATCGGCATTCACACGGGCGCGGTGACGGCGGGCGTAGTCGGCAGCAAGAAATTTGCCTACGACATCTGGGGCGATGCGGTCAACGTCGCCTCGCGCATGGAAATGAGCGGAGAAGTCGGAAAAATCAACATTTCTCGGCAGACTTATGAGTTGGTGAAAAAGGACTTCGTCTGTGTTTCTCGCGGAAAAATCGAGGCTAAAAATAAAGGGGAAATTGAGATGTATTTTGTGGAAAGACCGGAAAAAAGGTTGTAAGGGTTATAAGAGTTTTGAAAGGTTGGTTACACGCCGTCAAGTTTTCGCTTATTGTCAAAAAAATATGGAACAACAACATTTTTTCTACGGTATTCTCGGCATTTTCGCGGCGATATTTTTCCTCGTTTTTGCGCGGCAGAGCAAGCACGAAAAGCGCGTTTTGGCAGACAGTTTAATCGTAGCTGCGTTGATTTACGTCGTTTTTGCCTTGTGGCAAGCCGATTTTAATTGGGTCGGAATCGAGGTCGGCGGCGTGTTTTTGTACGGTATTTTTTATTGGCTCGGTCGCACGAAAGCCTTTTTTTGGATAGGTGTCGGTTGGTTGCTGCATCCTTTTTGGGATGTGGTTTTGCACCTGTGGGGCGCGGGCGCGGAGATTGCGCCGACGTGGTATGCGATTGCCTGTTTGACCTTTGATTTTGTGGTCGGCGGGTATATTTTGCGGGCGAATAAGATTTCTCTCAATTAAATATTTCCTTCCTTATGTAGAGACGTTCAACTGCACGTCTAAGGTAAAAACAGCAAGTAAAATACTGTCGTGTGGCAGCATTATTACAGGAAATGAAGTACTCCGAGCAATTTTTTTCGGAAAACAAATTCTTCCGTTTTTTCATGGTAAGACGTGGCAATGCCAAGTATCTACAAAATCGGCGGGAGAGAAATCGACTTCTCGAATCTCACCTTCTGTTTAATTTTCCTGTACATTGAAATCTTGATTCCCACAACTTCCTCACCGAAAAAGCGGCTTCATATTTGTAAATTATCAATAATGCATTATTTTCACCAAATAATTTAACAGCAACGTAAAAGCGGTCTGCGTGCATTCGGCTTTTTGCGAAAAAAAGTTACCCGTATGACTCACTCAATCCGCTGCACACAGTCTCTGTTGTGCTTTGCTTTTTGCCTGTTTTTCAACCTGCAAATCAACGCGCAGGATTACGCAACCGATTATACGCCTTTAGAAATTGCCGCGCCGATACCGGAATCTATTCTCACCAAATCTTACCAAAAAAGTCAAGCCGAAATCGAAGCCCGCGACTCGGGCAACGAACGCCGCAAAGCCCGCCAAGCCAAAGACGGTTTCATTCTGCAAACCAATTTTATCCTGGATAAACTGCTCGACAGTCCGCAGCTTTTGTTTAATACCCCGCTCAACGCCGCCGTCGAAAAAGTAGCCGAAAAACTGCTGCGCAACCGACCGGAATTGTATCAATCCGCGACTTTTTACATCATCAAATCTTCGGCAACCAACGCCTTTGCCACCGACCGGGGCGACGTTTTTATCACCATGGGACTGCTGGCGCGCCTCGAAACCGAAGCCGAACTCGCCTTCATTCTCGCCCACGAAATGATACACACGGACGAAAAGCACAGCATGCAATCTTTTGACCGGCGGTGGGAAATCAGCGAAAATCGCGCCTTCCGCAATCAGGGTTCCGTAGCGATGCTGACCGAGCAAAGTAACTTCAGCAAGGAAAAAGAAATCGAGGCCGATAACAAAGGTCTGAACCTCATGGCAGCCACGGTTTATGATTTAAAAAACATCACTTCCGCCTTCCGCAAACTCGAATACGGACATGCACCCATCTTCCGCGATACGCTGCAACGGGAGTTTTTCGAACTGCCAGAACTCATCATTCGCGACGAACTCTGGACCGACAAAACCGTCGATATCACCGCTCTCGAAAGCGACGACGAGTACGCCACACACCCCGACATTAAAGAGCGTATCGAAAATATTCAGGAGCGTATTTTGCTCGACAAAGTGACCGACACAAAAGACTTCGATGTGCTGACACCGGCAGAATTTGCGGCTGTGGTCGAGACGGCGCGAATGGAGTTGTCGTTCATTTATTTGACCGAAAAACGCTTCATTCACAGCATATACCACACTGCGGTTTTACTCAAGAAATATCCGGATAATGCTTATTTGCAGGAAAATTTGGCTTACGGAATTTACACCTACGCGCAGCACCGCCAAAACGACGCTCTGAGCTACGAATACCTCGGCGAGGACGATTATTTTCAGGGAGAACCGAGTCGTCTGCGTCACTTTTTTCAGGAAATGACGGACAAGGAAAACGCGGTTTTCGCCACGGCACACGTTTATGAATTTGCCAAAAAATACCCCGACAACGAAAAGGCGCAACGCATGGCGCGCGACATGACGGAAGACCTCGTTATTTACACCGTCGAAGACCCGGACGACTTTTTTGTTACCGTAGAATTGGACACCGTCCGCGAGTTTTTTACCCGCACCGCTTTTACCGATTATTTGGCGGATGAAACCTTTAAAAAGTATTTGGCAGACGGCAAAAAATACCGCAAAGACAAAGAAGAGCGCGAGGAATTTAACAGCAGCCGCGCCGGAATTGCCGAAAATAAAAAGAAAGACAAAAAACTGAAAAATAAAGGTTACAGCCTCGGTTTGAAAAAAGTGGTGTACGTCAATCCTTTTTATTTTAAAGGCAAACTGAATGTACTCGGCGAAATCGAGCAGGACTACGAAAAATCGGAAAATCTGCAGGAAGATTTGCGCAAACACATTAAAGATGTTGCCGCGAAAACAAAAATGCGTACTCAAATCTTGGACATCAACTCACTGGGGCGCAGCGGTGCTTTGGAAAAACTGAAAGACATCCGCTTTATCGAAAACTGGGGCGACGAATTTTACGATAATCCGGGCTACGTCGTCAGCTTATACCACAACCAAACCGCGCCTTTGATTGAAAAATACGGTACCTCGCATTTTGCCTACACGGGCGTGGCAGGCTTGAACAACAAAGCGAGCGGACTGTCCGAAAAACTCGGCGTAGCCACGGTTTTAAGCTACTGGAGCTTCTTTGTGTTTTTAGTGCCGGAGGTCTCGCCCTACTTCATTTATCGCATGGTCAGGCGCAACAACGAGTTGTATTATTACACCTCGGTTTTCGACATGGCCGGCTACGAAAAGGAGATGGAAGAATTTAATTTTATGAAAATGAAAGACCGCGAGGAGGTAGTGAAAACACACCTGCATTGGTCGATGCAGCAGATGAAAAAGAAGGAGAAGTAAAATTTGTTGAATCGTTGAGGTGTTGAATTGTTGAACGAGCAAACCTCGGAGGCCGAGCAGGTTCATAAGTTTTCAACGATTCAACCGCGACAGATTTCTCTATCAAATAGTAAAAATTTGCATCCGTTCGAGGGTTCTTTCATTGAACAGCGGCGAGCCGCTTAATCCTCTCTAAACAAAAAACTTCCGATGAAAAAATATATATCGCTTTTCATAATCGCCTTTTTACTGCAAATCGGTACCGCCGAGGCGCAGGGCATCTCGGGCAAACGCCTGACCGTATTTTATAACGCCGACTATCACGGCAGTCTGCTCGCTGCTGTCCAACACAATGAGTTTGACAGTGACGCTTTCGGTTATTACAATTATGCGGATGACGAAGACCCGTCCTTTCTGAAGTCAATCATCAATTTTCGGCACTCGCTCAACGTCAGTTACGCCCTCAGCCGGCGGGTATCGGTCGGCGGTCAGTTCGGCTTTAGTCGGGATGCTTACGGCGGCGAACCCTCGAATATAACAGCAAATTACAAAGCCTATTCTTACGAAGCCGAAGTAAAACTTTTCAATGTGCGACGCAAGGGAGGCATTGCGCCTTTAGGCACCTACTTTGCGATGCGGGCGGGTTTAAATAAAGTGCTGACGAATACGAAAGTCAGCGAACAGGTTCGGAATAATCCGGAAGAAATGCGCACGGTCGGCTCCGATGCTAATCTGTTCAGTTTGGCTTTCGTTTGGGGAAAACAGGTGATTGTATATAAAAAGGTGATGATGAATTTCGGTTTTGAAACCAAACTGAATTTTGTCGGCGGCACCGAAGAAGGGTCTGAAGGCGACTTTCTCTTAGACTTCAGCAACGAAAACCCCCGCACCCGCGTTTTTTGGAATGACTTTATCCGATTGACCATCGGCGTCGGCATTGCGGCGTATTGATTTTATAAAATGCCGAAAACATTACGCAGCTTCAAAATGTTATTACCGAACGAAACACGCACGTTTGAAAAATAATCCTTACATTTGCACCAACAATACGAAACATCAGAAAAGGAGGGAACGGAAGCGTTCCCTCTTTTCGTTTTTCATGTTGACTGCGCCTAAAACATCTCAGCCTTGACCGAACAAAAAATAGAAGCCCTTTTAGAAAAATTATTTGCCGAAGACGAAGAGTTTCAGCATTGTTTTTTAGTGGATATGCACCTGGGCATTAACAAAAAACTCGAAGTTTTCGTAGATAGCGATACCGGAATCAAATTTTCGGAGTGTCAAAAAATCTCGCGTTATTTAGAAGGCTTCATCGATGAGGAAAATTGGCTCGGCGAAAAATACACGCTCGAAGTCTCCTCCCCCGGCGTCAGTAATCCGCTGAAAATGCCGCGACAGTATCCGAAAAATATCGGACGTCGTTTGGAAATCGTGAAGACCGACGGCGAACACCTCGAAGGTAAACTCGTAGAGGTCAAACCCAACGGCATTTTAATCGAAGACAAAGTGCGTGAAAAAGTGGGCAAAAGAAAGGTGACGAAAACCGTGCAGACCGATTTGGCTTTCGACGAAATAGCGAAGGCGGTGGTACAGATTAGTTTTAAATAAAAAGGAGAGAGGAGTGAAGGGGAGAGGAGAGAGGCGGTGCGTCTCTGTTTTCAATACTTTTGAAAACGAATAATCAGAATTTTGGTAATGAACTCTGTTGAACGGGAGTCAAAAAATGATTTGCTTACGCAAACGCATATACGATTTCACAAGTAAACAGATAAACAACATTATAATGGGTGTAAGCTTAGTAGATACTTTTTCCGAGTTTAAAGCCGGGAAAAATATTGACCGTCCGACCATGGTACGTGTGCTGGAGGATGTATTTCGCACATTGATTAAGAAGAAATACGGCTCGGACGAAAATTTCGACGTCATCGTCAACACACAAAAAGGTGACCTCGAACTGTGGCGGGTACGCGAAATCGTGCCGGACGGTGAGGTACTCGATGACCGCTCGCAAATTTCGGTTTCCGAGGCTTTGTCGATTGATGAAGACTACGAAATCGGCGAAGAATGCTACGAGCAATTGTTTTTGGAGCACTTCGGTCGCCGAGCGATTATGGCGGCGCGTCAGACTTTGATTTCGCGTATCATGGAATTGGAGAAAGACGAAATCTTCAAAAAATACAGTGAGCGCGTGGGTGACGTGGTACTCGGCGAAGTACATCAGATTTTGAAAAGAGAAATCCTGATTATCGACGATGTGACGGGTAACGAACTGATATTGCCGCGCAGCGAAATGATTCGCGGCGATTACCTGCGCAAGGGCGATATGATACGCGGAGTGGTAAAGAAAGTGGAGATGAAAAACAACAACCCGGTCATTATCATGTCGCGCACGGACAGTACTTTCCTCGAAAAATTGCTGACGCAGGAAGTGCCGGAAATCGAAGACGGTCTGATTACCATTCAGAAAATCGTGCGTTTGCCCGGCGAGCGCGCGAAGGTTGCCGTGGAAAGCTACGACGAGCGTATCGACCCGGTCGGTGCCTGTGTCGGTATGAAAGGGTCGCGTATTCACGGGATTGTCCGCGAGTTGCGCAACGAAAATATTGACATCATCAATTGGACGAGCAACGAAAATCTGTTCATTCAGCGAGCTTTGACGCCGGCACGCGTGACCAATATCGAACTCAACAAAGACGAAGCACGGGCTTCGGTTTACCTCGAACCCGACCAAGTTTCTTTAGCAATCGGCAAGGGCGGTACGAATATCAAACTGGCGAGCAAATTGACCGGTTATGAAATTGACGTGTACCGCAACACAAGTCAACACGAACTCGAAGACGTCGATTTGGACGAATTCAGCGATGAAATCGAAGCATGGGTAATTGCCGAGTTTAAGCGCATCGGTTGCGACACGGCGCGCAGTGTTTTGGAATTGAGCGTGGAAGAATTGGTACGCCGTACCGATTTGGAAGATGTGACGATTCAGAACGTTCAGACCTTGTTGGCGTCTGAATTTGAAGAATAGGAAAAAGGTTGTAAGGGGTTGAAAAGGTTGAATCGTCATACGATTCCGCTGCAATAATCCTCTTATCGGGTTATATTTCCGATTTTTTCAAAAATAAATGTAAAAGAAGGAACTTTTTAAACGAAAAAGGTTTTTTACTTACAGAAACTCTGTTTTAGATAAATTCAAGTTTGGGTTTTAAATTAAGCGAGCATCTACCCCCCGGAGCGGGGGAACTTTCTCCGAGATTGAGTTCGAGGGTAGATTGCAAAGTTTGTTTTTACGACTTGGCTTAAACGGTAAGCAGCAGCGAAAAAGTAATTATGTTTACTTTTTTTATCGGCACTTTCCGTATTTCAAAATCAAAAATTAAATAATGATTTTTTAAGAATAAATCTGATATAATACATCGTGAAATCGACGGCGCGTCGGCTTCACCTCGGAGTTGCTGAAAAAATATTGCATCGCAAGTGCCGAATGACGGATTCTATGTCATTCGGCATTTCGCGTGTCGTAAAGGGTGATTTGGAAACCGGAAAAAAGGCAATAGTCAAGACAGAAGTCTAACGTCTAAAATCTAATATCTAACGTCTCCTCAAATCAAAACAATCTATCATATCAATTCGGAAAAAAAGGCAATTTCCGAATAATATGCGCATAAGACCTTCTGCTTTCGTAAAACAAGCAGTCATAAGTGCCTTATAATCAAACATTAGGCTTATCTTTGCGCACTGAAAAATGAGCAAGCACGAATTTTCATTGAAAATAACTTTCAAAATGTGCCGCTGCTCGACAAAAATAATCAATTACTGAATGGCGAAACGTCTCGTAAAGGTAGCTAAAGAATTTAACGTCGGTACCGGTACCATCGTGGACTATCTCAAGAACAACGGGTTCGAGATAGAAAACAAACCTATTGCTAAGGTCACCGATGACATGTACGGCGCTCTGTTGAAGGAGTATTCGAAGGACTTGGCTGTAAAAGAAAAAGCAGAAGCGCTCAAAAAGGAAAATCAACCGGAGAAGAAAAGAGAAACCGTGACCCTGCGCCCCAACGCAGGTATCACCACGATTTCTACGCCTCCGCCGGCTCCGAAACCCAAACCGGAACCGACTCCCGCGCCCAAGCCTGCCCCCAAACCCGTGGAAGCGAAAAAGCCGGAACCCCCGGCTCCGGAACCTGCACCGGTCAAAGAAAAAGAAGTCGAAAAAACGACTCCGCCTCCCGTGCAAACGGAGGAAAAAAAGGACACGCCCGCACCTTCGGGTCGTCCGCAGGTCGGCGGTTTGAAAATTAAAGGCAAAATCGACCTGGACAACGTCGGTAAGCCCGTCGAGAAAGCCAAACCGACCGCCGAAGCTAAAAAGGCTGACGCACCCGCGCCCGCCAAAGAAAAGCCTGCCGCTAAGCAAACGGAAAAACCGACTGCCAAAAAGGAAAAAGCCGCACCCGCTGCCGCTAAATCCGAAGATGCCAAGCCTGCAGCCGCAGCCGACAGCAAGCCGAGCGCGAGTACGGATAAACCCGCCGCCGATGCCGCTCCCGAAAAGGAACTCAGCATCGAAGAGCAAAACAAGAAAAAAGGTGTTTTGCGCGCCGAGGCACCCGAGTTGCGCGGTCTGAAAATCAAGGGTAAAATCAACCTTGCGAACATCGAATCTTCGCGCGGTAAGAAAAAATCAAAAGACGATAAGAAGTCTTCGCCCGTCGCATCGAGCGACGGCAGCACTTCCGGTCGCAGACGCAGACGTCGTCGTCGCTCCGACGGCTCGCCCGCACCTTCGGGCGGCGGTCAGGCACGTACTTCGGGCGGCGGACGTACCTCGGGCGGTCGCACATCAGGAGGCAGAACCTCGGGCGGTCGCGGCGGTACGAGTCGCAGAGGCGGTGAGCCGAGAGAAGTTTCCGCAAAGGAAATCGAAGATAAGATCAAGGCAACCATGGCGCGCCTTTCGGGGTCTAAGCGTCGTCGCCAAAAGATAAAAAGAGGAAACAGAGAGCGTATTCGTGAACGTCAGGAAGCCATGGAGGCCGAAAACTTCACGGAAGCGCTGCAACTCACGGAGTTTGTTTCCGTGCAGGAACTCGCCAACCTCTTGGACGTACCCGTTACCGATGTCATCACGGCATGTATGAACATGGGCGTCATCGTTTCGATAAACCAACGCCTGGATGCCGAGGTCATTGAAATGGTAGCTGCGGAATTTGACCGCGAAGTCGAGTTTACCACCGTCGAGGAGGTAGGTATGGACATTGCCGACATCGAAGACGCGGAGGAAGACATGGTGCCGCGCGCACCGATTGTCACCGTCATGGGTCACGTTGACCACGGTAAGACCTCGCTTTTGGATTACATCCGCGAGAGTACCGTAGTTGCCGGCGAGGCAGGGGGTATCACGCAGCACATCGGTGCTTACGAGGTGACACTGCCCGACGGAAAAGAAATTACCTTTTTGGATACACCGGGTCACGAAGCCTTTACGGCGATGCGGGCGCGGGGTGCCAAAGTCACGGATATTGCTATCATCATCATCTCTGCCGATGACAGCATCATGCCGCAAACGCGCGAGGCAATCAGCCACGCCGAAGCTGCGGGTGTACCGATGATTTTTGCGATTAACAAAATCGACAAAGCGGGCGCAAACCCCGAAAAAATCAAAGGCGATCTCGCACAGATGAACTACCTCGTAGAAGACTGGGGCGGTAAGTATCAATCGCAAGACATCTCCGCACTGAAAGGTATCGGTATCGAAGAACTGCTCGAAAAAGTAGTCTTGGAAGCCGAAATTTTGGAACTCAAAGCCAACCCGAACCGCCGCGCCGTAGGTACGGTCTTGGAGGCGTCTTTGGAGAAAGGTCGCGGTTATGCTACCAAAACATTGGTCACGGCAGGTACTCTGCGCATCGGTGACCCGATGGTAGCAGGCAGCCACGCCGGTAAGGTCAAGGCGATGTTTAACGAGCGCAACAAGCGTATCAAAGAAGCGGGACCTTCTACTCCGGTACTCATTTTGGGTCTGGACGGCGCACCGCAGGCGGGTGAAGCTATGAAAGTAGCCGAAACCGAGCAGGAAGCCAAAACGGTAGCGAGCCACCGCGCACAAATTTCGCGCGAGCAAGCCAACCGTGCCACCAAACGTATCAGTCTCGAAGAGATTGGTCGTCGTTTGGCACTCGACAGCTTTAAGGAGCTGAACCTCATTGTCAAAGGTGACGTGGACGGTTCGGTCGAGGCCCTGGCGGACAGTTTAATCAAGCAATCCATCGAGTCCGTACAGGTGAATGTTATTCACAAAGCGGTCGGTCAGATTATCGACTCCGATATCCTTTTGGCATCGGCATCCGACGCGATTGTCATCGGTTTTCAGGTGCGTCCGTCGAACTCGGCACGTCAGTTGGCGGAGCGCGAAGGCGTACAAATCAAGACGTATTCGGTTATTTACGAAGCTATCGACGAAATCCGCAGTGCCATCGAGGGTATGTTGGAGCCGACGAAGGAAGAGAAAATCACCGGAAACCTCGAAGTACGCGAGACCTACAAAATCTCGAAAGTGGGTACGATTGCCGGTTGTTTTGTTACCGACGGAAAGGTCAAACGCAACAGCAACATTCGCCTCATCCGCGACGGTATCGTTATTTACCCGACGAAAGAGGGCGTAATCGGCGAAATTTCTTCGCTGAAACGCTACAAAGACGATGTCAAAGAAGTCACGAACCGCATGGAATGTGGTTTGACTATCAAAAACTTCAATGACATCAAAGTCGGCGATACCATCGAGGCGTATGAAATCATTGAAGTAAAACAAACGTTGGATTCGATTTAAATAATCGAGTACCGAGTTTTGAGAATATAAAAAAGGGGACTTGATGAATTTTTCGTCAAGCCCCTTTTTTTGGTTGATAGTTGGTGGTTGATAGATTGTCACTTTACGTTTATCGGAAGGTAGTCGGATTTGAAGTCGGGGTTATTTTACGAGGTGCAATGAAAGTATTATAACCACTTGGTAATCAGCGTAAAATCATATAGAATCATAAGAAATCAGCGTAAAAGAAACATAGTCATACAAGAAATCATAACTCACCATAACCATCATAAGTAATCAGGGTCAAAAAAATAATCACACAAGCAATCAGCGTCAAAACTTCACTATGAAAGAGAAAATAAAAATCGGTATCAGCGTCGGCGACATCCACGGCATCGGCTTAGAAGTCGTCCTCAAAGCCCTGCGCCACCGCAAGATTACCGACCTCTGCACCCCCGTTATTTACGGCAACACCAAAGTCGTCAACTTTCATAAACGCGCGACCGATTTAGATGATTTTCAATTTCACAGTCTGCAATACGGCGACGCTTTCAAGACCGATAAAGTCAACGTCGTCAACTGCTGGAAAGAAGATTTGAACTTAGAATTCGGGAAAGTCTGCGAAACGGGCGGGATTTACGCGCAAATGTCCTTGGATTACGCGGTCACGGATTTAAAAAAGGGCGTCATCGACGCGCTCGTCACCGCACCGATACACAAAAAAGCGATGAACCTGTCGGCTTTTGAATATCCCGGGCATACGGAGTATTTAACCCACGAATTCGGCGGCGGCGAAAGTCTGATGTTTTTGGTCAATGATGATTTACGCGTCGGTTTAGTCACCAATCATTTACCGCTCGAAGAAGTCGCCAAAAAAATCACCAAAAAGCGGATTTTAGAAAAGCTGAACATCATGCACCACACGCTGCGCATGGATTTCGGTTTTGAAAAACCCAACATCGCCCTGCTCGGTCTGAACCCCCACGCCGGCGACGACGGCGTACTCGGCAAAGAAGAAAACGACATCATTCGCCCCGCCGTCGTCGAAGCCAAAAAACAAGGTATTCGCGCGTTCGGCCCCTACCCCGCCGACGGATTTTTCGGGTCCGGTCAGTTTAAAAAATTTGATGCCGTCTTAGCGATGTACCACGACCAAGGTTTGGTACCGTTCAAAGCCTTGTCTTTCGGTAACGGCGTGAACTACACCGCCGGTCTGTCGCACATCCGCACCTCGCCCGACCACGGCACGGGCATGGACATTGCCGGTAAAAATCAGGCAAGCCCGGACTCTTTCCGCCGCGCCCTTTTCTTAGCTATGGATGTGGTGCGCAACCGCAAAAATTGGCAGGAAATGACGGCAAATCCGGTGCAGCGGAAGCGGAAAGGGAGTGAGGGGAAGGGGAAGTAGGTTTTGGAAGTCGATTTTTTTATAAAGAAAAAGCCTGTCTGCGGGGGTTGTTCCGGAGACAGGCTTTTTTACTCTTGACGATTATTTACGTGTTATTCCATTTTCACAAATCGTTTCAGAATTATCGTACCGTCGGCTTTTTTCGCATGGAGAAGATAAATGCCGGAAGGAAAAGCAGATATATCGACTATACTTCTTCCGACTCCCGAAAATGTCGGAGCGTTTGTAATGTATTTGCCGTTGATGTCGAAAATATCGAGGCTCTGTACGCCTTCGATGTTAATTTCGATTTTTAACTCTGCGGCAGCAGGAACCGGGTAAATGTAAATTTCCTCGGTTGAGTTTTGTTTCTTCAAAAATTCCCTTAATTGTGGATTTTCATCAGAGTCATTGACCGCATATCCTTCTACGGGAACATCATCACTTGTGCGTATTTTGCAGTAACACTCGTATTTTACAACTACTCTAACGTCTTTTCTGAAATCGACCCCTTCGATTTCTCTTGAAACTACTAATTCCGAATATTCCTCGGATTTCGGTCGGTTAATTTCAATCTGTCTCGGATTTATTAGTTCTTCAGTCTCTTCATTATACTCATTAGAAAGTGAAACCAAATATCTAATCGAGTCTTGATTTAAGGGTGCGCTTTCAGCGTACAGAGGATTTTCCCAACCAAAATTTTTATCACCATTAGGCAAATCAATAATATCGACAGTTTCGATTTTGTTTTGCTCTTCGAAGACGGTCGGAGATTCACTGCCTGTCGGCGTGTTCGGTTCGACGAGTTGTTCGTCGCCCGGAGTATTCGTACCTGAATGACAGAGCACGATAACTTTTTTCAATCGTACTTCATTATTTAGCGCGGTAAGAATTATTGCCTCAAATTCCGGCTGAACTCCGCTATCGTAAACGAAATTTGCAAATGATTTCCATACACCATCTCCTCTTGTATCGTATTCTATTAAATCGTGTAAATTTCCTCCGGTATCTCTGCCTTGCACCGTCAACAGATTATTACCGGTATGGTCATACAAATAAACTGCATCTATTTTTTGCGCACTTGTAAAAGGTACTCTCAATTGCTGTACGTTATTGCAGTCATTAAAAGACCAAAACGGCTCGTTATTTAGTTCGGTAATATTTGCGGGTGAGTCCAAATCGCACAAGTCTAAATTATCGTATTCAAATAAACTCTTAGCGTCGTCAAAACCTCCGCCGTTGCACTCATCACCCGAAATATTGTCTAAATCGACATCAACCGTACAAATGCAATTTTTACTTTTTACGCTTTTTCGACACCAATCCGAAAGATAGTATTCATCCTCGTTGTCTATGACGCCCCTAACGTAGATATTCCAATATTCGCAAAAATCATATTCCTCATCTTGAAAATCAGTTACGACAATCTCGCTCAAACTACCGTCTATCTCGTCATCATAAAGAGTAATCTCATCGAGTCGCGGATTGTCAGGGTCACTGACAGTACCGAAAGGAGCATAGTAAACCTGATATCTGTCCCATTCTTGTCCCGAACCTACACTATTATCAAGGGAAAGCCTAACATGTTTACAAGTTTGATATTCGACATCTATTCCGCTTTCGCACAAAGAAGAGGGGTAATCTTGTTCGTATTCTCTGGCTAAAATAAAAATCGGCTTATCCGATACAACGATATTTTCGCCCAACTCGCTCCACTTTCCTCCTTCGTATGGCGCTTCCAATTCAATCAAAGTGCTGCTCTGAGAAATACCGGGCGCATATTGCTGAAATTGAGCAATTGTCATTTCCTCTTCAATGTTAAAACCTTCGGTCGGCAACCACACAGCATACACGGTTTTTCCGCCTCCCGTAAATCTGTAAACGCGCTTCGTGTCTCCCGCTATACTCAAATCCTCTATGGTTGTCGTACCGGACAAGGTTTTTTTGAGGGTACGCGTATAGTAGTAAGATGTTTTAGGGCTAAAACCGCTTTCTTTACCTTCCAACAGCCCCGAATTTTTAAAACGATATGAACCCGGGTCGTACTCTTCTATACAAGTGACTTCATTGTTAGAATTTCGCTTGAATAACCTGCCGTCAAAGGGCTGTTCGTCTCTGATACAAAACTGAATGACTTTATCCCAATCGGCTCTTCTCACCTCCATAAAACCTCTGACTAACCACCGTGCCTGCGTTTCGTATATGACATCGAGTATTTTCTTTTGGTCTTCGGGATGTATTTCATCCCAATATTTTCTGAGAACGAGAATCCGGGAAGAGTTATCGTTAGCCGTAATAACATTATCGTTGCCGTCGCTGTTATTTACATAAAAATCTTGAAAATTTTCCGTTCTTCGTAAGTCTAACTCCGTTACACCTAATTCGACCACGTTCGTTTCTTGTACATCACAGGAACCCGTCGCAGAGACCGCTACATCTTCGATAATATCGAGTGATGATTTTGACAAGGTTACGGTATATTCAGGCAGTGCCACTCCGTCAGAAAACGGATTTGTATCGTAGCCGAACTCTGACAGCCACACGTCTTTGTCTGATAATCCTAATGAAGCGATGTGTGCATTCAAAGCATCTAACTTCGCGTATAAATCAGGATTCGCCGTGCCGTCGCTTTCTTCGGGAGCAAGCCCGTAACTGCGCGGTAAACCGAAATCGGAAAAACGGTAATTGTGAAAGTTGAGAACATCAAAAACAAATTTCACTTCCTCCGTCGGGCGATAATTTTCGAGTTCTGTCTTGACATCCGCCAAATAATCGTAAACATTCAAAGTTCGATTGAGCGAACCGTCTCATTCAGTATTTCCAAATCTTCAATATCCAACAAGCCGCCCATTACAAATTTTCGGTCTTGATTTTCATCCACAGCATCATCGAAACCTTCCAAACTGGGTGCACTCATAACCTCATGCGCATCATAATTCGTACTCGACATCACCGCGTATTCTTGTGGAGTAAAGGAGTTCGGAGAACCGCACCACCACTTATCCTGCTCGTTCCAATTCTCTAAGTAAAACGTTTTTCCGGCAAACAAACTGTTTTGTAACTCTCCGTCGTAATAATCATCATAGTCTCCACCTGTAAAAAAAGAAGACAGGCTGCTGATGTAATTTGTGTACCATGTATAGGCATCCGCCTGTGTACTTGTTATAGTACTGGTTGCGTTTGGACTAACTATACAATTTGTAGTAACACTATTGTTTTCATCGAAGACAGGTGGCTTACCAAAGTCAAAAGAACAATCACCGTTATCGAAAATCGGCAACGACCCCTTGAGCGTTATACACATCTCACGGTCGTCTTCGAGTAATTTTTGGTAAAAAGTTACAAAACTTCTCTCCGTTGTAGCTGCCGGGTTATTTTCCTAATCATATTTTGGGGTAAAAGGAAAAGATGAACTGTACAATTCAAGGTTACCGCAATCATCAATTCCGCGTTCGTCGAGTGACCAAAGGTGATACTCACGCACAAACCCCACCGCGTCCAAGCGATTGGTCGGGTCTTCGCGCCGCGTATTCGTACCGAGAAAATCTTTGAAGTCCTGCGCTTGCGCGATTTCGGGAAAGCAAAAAAGGAGAAGAAAAAAAAGGGTTTTACAATAACAATTCATAACAGAAATTTTTAAAAACGTTAAAAATTAAAGCGGGAGATTACCCTGCCGGCAGTACATTGACCGCATACCGACAAGACCCGTGAATTATAAATTGTTAATCGTATGAAAAGAGAAAAGTTACCTTGTGAATTTCGCTTATTACTTGTAACTTGGGTTCAAGTTGTAGAAAATAATCCGCAAATACAAATTTTAATTGAAAATAATTATGAATAATTTCGCATACTTAGTTTTTTTTTTACAAGAAATTAAAATACCAAAATATAATTTTGAAAAAATAAATTTTGTATTTTTTGCTGTCATCATTTCTTTTCCCCTTGCTGCCCAACAATGCGGCACTTCCCACATCCCACCCGCCGCCCCCGCAAAAGTCAAGCAACTCGAAAAAGAGTACGTCGCCGCTATGCAAGCCGACGAACCGAAACTCTTAGAAGATTACACTCTCCCCGTAGTCGTTCACATCATCCACAACGGCGGCGCAGAACAACTTTCCGAAGCACAGGTACAGCAAGGCATAGACCACCTCAACGCCGCTTTTGCCAACACCCTGCCCTACGACCCCGACACCGGCGTGAATACGCAAATTCAATTTTGCTTGGCACAGACCGACCCCGACGGAAATCTGACCGGCGGCATTACTTACACCCAATCCGTACTTACCGCAGGAGGAGCGACTGCCGACCAAATAGCCGGGCTTATTCGGTGGGAGCCCGATACTTACATCAATATTTGGGTAGTGCAGGACATCTGTAGTGTTACCGGCGGCAACTTCTGTGACGAGATAGCGGGCTACGCTTACGGTCCCGCTTGGCAGGGTTCATTTAACGACGGCATCTACGTCGAAGCCGCCGATTTTGGTTTCAGTCCGGCGGTGTCCGCCGTCTTGGCACACGAGGCGGGTCACTATCTCGGCTTAAAACATACCTTTGACGGCGGTTGTCTAAACAACAACTGCCTGACCGACGGCGACTACGTCTGTGATACTCCTCCCGATAACTCAACGGCATACATACCTTGTGACGAA
This sequence comes from Saprospiraceae bacterium, assembly GCA_020629965.1. GTDB lineage: Bacteria > Bacteroidota > Bacteroidia > Chitinophagales > Saprospiraceae > JAHDCG01. The sequence continues at coordinate 30,841 of JAHDCG010000023.1, forward strand.
GAAATCAACAGTTGTACGACGGATACGGACAGTGGTTATAACTTCGACCTAAACGATAAAATTTGGAACTATATGGACTATAGCGGCACTTGCCGCACGGGCTTTACCTCCGGGCAGGCGCAGCGCATGCAATATATGTTAGAAAATCCGCGCTCCGTTTTGTTAAGTTCTTCTGCCTGTCAGCCGCCCTGTCTGTCGCCTTTAACTGCTGCTTTCTCTGCTCCCGCTTCCGTCGAGGTCGGCAGTACCGTCGTGTTTACCAATACCTCCGACAACGCCGATACCTACGAATGGAAAATAAACGGGACGGTTCAATCCGACGCGGAAAGTTGGGAATACTTTTTTGACAATCCGGGCATCTATACCGTAGAAATGACGGCGGCAAACAATGACATCTACTGCACACAAATCTTTGCGCAAGCGGTTGAGGTTACCTGTCCCGCAGAAACGGAAATAATATGGGAAGCCACCCAACCCGCCTACGGAGATACACTAACTTTTACTGCCCTTACGAACACCGCTGACTTTATTTGGCGGGTAAACGGCACGAGTTACGGGAGTGAAGAAAGCATTATAGTGGTCTTCGACCAAATCGGGAGCTATTTAATAGAATTGCAAGGCAACCACGATTTTTGCAGCGACTTGACAAGTGAACTTTTAATTTTAGAGGGAGAAGAAAATTGCGAGGTGATGCCGCAAACATTTACTTACGGTTATTCTACCCGGACGAATCCTTATGTAAGCGACCCGGATTATATAGGAGATTTTAATCCGAGATATACCGTAGGTGTCGAAGAAAATGTTTATACCTTGGGAAGAATGAGGGACTCGACTGATTATCACGGTGTTCTGATTACAAAATACGATACCCTCGGTCAGATAGTAAAAGCAAAGAATTTTTTTACACCTTCCGACGCTTCTGTTTGGGTCAGATCTCGATTGTTTGCCGTTGGTGATAAAATAGCTGTTCTATCCAAAGGTAATCCTTTCAGCACACTAAATCTAATGATAATCGATGCAAACTTAAACTTAGTTTTTGCAAAAGCAATCTTTAGTACTGTGGTTTCAGCTTTCGGAAATCCTTACAAAATAATCGAAACAAGTACGGGGAATTACTTAATTTTTATATCGGAAGACGAGTACGAATACAACAGAATTACATTTATCGAAACGGATGCGGAAGGTAATACAATCAACGTTAAGAATATTCAGTTCCCGCGCGGTACTTTAGGGAATTCAACCGGTAACGAACTTTTTGAAACTGAAGACGGAAACTTTGCGATAGTTACTCGTAGGGGGATGACTTCTTTCAACTTAGAGACAGGTATTATATGGAGTAAAGAATTTGACTTGTATCCTACATTTGGCGACCAAAGCGATTTTCGAATAGAAGATGCAACATACTCGAACGGAAAAACGGCAATTATCGGTCGTAATCACGAAATAGGTTTGTTTAATGAAGTCCTTGGTCTGATAGATGAAAACGGTGAGCCGGATTGGATGAAGAGTTATAGTTATACCTTATCATCTTCGGCAATCAACAGCAGTGTGTTGTATCCTTATATTTTTATGCGCGACAGTAGTATCATTACGACACAGTTACCGCGTTGTTTTGACTGCGACGGTCTCGGAGGCAGTATTTATCGTAATGTAAGAACTAAATGGGATTTTGATGCTAACGTAATATGGAGTCACGCCGAAAGCGTAGGAAGCTTAAAAATTTTTCACGAATACAACGACTCCTATTATTTTGCCGGTACTTATCCGCGAATCGGTAAACTTAACGATACACGATTAATAAGAACCGACCAAAACGGTTATTTCCCCGGTTGCTCTGCTGCGGAGAGCACCGCTATGACCGAAGATATTCCTTTTGCCGTACTCGACGTAGCCGCAGAAATGACCGATACCCTGCTGCTTCCGTTACCCGCTCCCGAAATCCTGACGAGCGATGCCGTAGTCTATCGGCACGACCCCTGTAATCTGCTCCGCGCCGACGCGGCAGTCGATATTCTCGACAGCGAAATCTGCTCCGAGCATATCGCCGTCACCGTAGAAATTTGTAACTACGGGCAGAAGACACTCTACCCCGTGACTTCCGTCGATTTTTACACGGCACATCCCGACCTCGAAACGAGTGTACCTTTCGACAGCGATGTTATCGGTGCTTTTCTGCCCCAAAATCAATGCGATACAGTAGTCTTTTATACGAGCGGCATTCCGCCGACCGATAAACTGTACTGCATTGTAAACCAAGATGCAACAGCATTTTTTCCTCACAATCAGGGTTTCGATAACAGTACCTACGTCAATCAATACGAATGTACCTACGATAATAACCTCGACAGCCTGACTCTGCCGCCCTTTGCCTTTAGCAGTTTCGACCTGCCCGCAGACACCTTATTTTGCGGTGCAATAGATTTGACTCTTTCCGCACCTTTAGGCTTCGACACTTACACATGGCAAGGCGACACCCTCGGCAGCAATTATCAGGTAACTGCCCCCGGTACTTACACCGCCGTTGTTACGGATAATTGCGGTTTGACACAGACCGATTCTCTTGTCGTCACTCAAGAGTCAAACGTTTCGCTTTTCGAGGTCGAGTCCGATTTGGAAATTTGTACTCAAGGTACGGTCGATTTGACCGTTCCCGACTATCCTTCCGTGCTTTGGAGCGACGGTTCAAGCGACCCTGATATTACTTTTACGCTGCCCGGCACTTACATTGTTACTGCTGCCGATGCCTGCGGCAATACGAAAAGCGACACCGTGGAAGTTACCGAAATCGTTACCGACTTCGACTTAGGCGACGACATCAGCATCTGCGCCGCAGACTCCGTCACCATAAGTTTACCCGCCGACTTTACGAATATCACTTGGTACGCCGAGGGCGGCAACTGCACCGACTGCCCCGACCTGCTGCTGCAACCCGCCGTGAGTACCACCCTCGCCCTCATCGCCGAAACCGCTGCGGGCTGCCCCGTTGCCGATACGCTGCACATCGCCGTGGCGACTTTATCTCAAACGCTGAGCGTCACGCCGACCGCCTGCGCCGACTCCGCCGACGGCAGCCTGACCGTTACGGACTCCGATGCGGCGGCGTTCAGTCTCGACGGCAGTGACTTTTCGCCCGTCGGTTACTTTACCGACCTCGCTCCGGCAGACTATACTTTAACCGCAATCGACAGCGCGGGCTGTGTATTTCAAACGCCCTTTACAGTGACTGCTCCGCCCGCTCTCTCCGTCGATATCGGCGCGGATACGCTGTTGTGTGCGGGCGATGCAGTGTCGCTGTCCGCCCCCGCCGGGCAGGCGATTTACGCGTGGTCGCCCGCTGCCGCCGTCACTTGTGCCGACTGTGCGCAAACAGTATATCGCGGTGATTTTGCCGGCACGGTGAGCCTGACCGTCACCGACCCGACGGGCTGCACGGCAAGCGACAGTCGCACTTTTGCGTTTTCGGAACTGACCCCGATTTTTTCCGTTACCGATGCCGACTGCCACGCCGAGGCGAGCGGTGCGCTAACGGTTGCTGCCGACCCGGGCGCGGCGACTTTCGGCATCGACGGCACGAACTTTTCCGTCGGAAGAACATTCACGGGTTTGAGCGCGGGCAGCTACACGCTGTACGTGCGCGACACGCTCGGCTGCCTGCACGAGTCGCCTTTTGACATCACCGAACCCGCGCCGCTGCAAGTTCTCCTCACCGCTGATACGACCGTTACGCAGGGCACAGAGGTCGCACTCGCCGCCGAGGTCAGCGGCGGCACACCGCCCTACGGCTACGCGTGGCAGCCGACCGATTTTTTAGATTGTACGGACTGCGATGCCGTGCGCGCCGTGCCGCCGTATTCCCTCGCTTACACCGCAAATATCACGGACGCTGCGGGCTGCACGGCAACGAGTCGCGTACAACTGACCGTAGAAAATGCCTACGAGGTTTATATCCCCACCGCTTTTTCACCGAACGGCGACGGCATAAATGATTATTTTACGGTATTCGGCGGTGCGAATGTGAGTGAGGTGATTGGTTTGAAAATCTATGCGAGAAAGGGCGATTTGGTCTTTGCCAAAAGCAATTTCGCCCCCGGTACCGAAGCTCTCGGTTGGGACGGTACGCACCGCAGCGAGCCGCTGAAAGGCGGAGTCTATGTGTATGTAGCGGAGGTACTTTTCTTGGACGGCACACGCAAAACATTTACGGGGGAGGCGGGATTGGTGCGGTGAAGAATGAATACGAACTACACGCTGACAATTAATTGCAAAATCGGAAATCCCTATTCATAAACGTCACCGTCAACCGTCCGCCGTTCTACCGTCCACCGTCAAAACAACCGCCCCGCAGCCCATTCTAATTTATAAGCCGTTTTCTCCAACTCCGCCGCTGCTTTCGCCGTTTTTAGGCGGGCTTCGATGAGCTTTTGCTCGCGGCTGTTGAGCAGGAAAATCGAGCTTTCACCGATACGGAATTTTTCGTTTTCGGCAGTCAGTAGTAAGCGGTAATTTTCGGTGGCTTCTTCCTGTAATTGCAGAATGGTCGCCGTATTTCTTGCTTCGTTGAGGGCGGCTCTGATTTTATTTTGAATTTCCAATTGTTTGCCGTCTAATTTCAGTTCGTTTTCGGATTGCTCTAAGCGCACAAAATCCAAACCGCCGCGGGCTTTGCGCAGAAAAATCGGGTATTCCAAGGTCGCGCCCCACTTATAATTTTCGGTAAGCAAACCCGTAAAATCTCCTTCATCGACGTCGCTCGGCAAAAAATTTGTGCCGGTGCCGAGGAGGTTGAAATTGACTCGCAAATCGGGCTTCAAGGCTTCCCTTTTCAGTCTTTCTTTAATTGCCAAAGACTCTCTTTTGATTAAAATTTGCTGTAAATCGGGGTGAGAATTGCGCAGCGCATCCCGCGAAATATCGGGCATCTCGGGTATTAAATCCGCCGTCGGTAACTCGGGGCGTAGTCGTTCCGTGATTTCTAAGGGCGCGCCGTCGGTACTCCAGAGGTAGTTGGACAGTTCCAATCCCGCATTCAAATAATCGACCTGCGCCCGCTGATAGTCCAAGCGGCGCGTCTGGATTTGAATGAGTGCTTCCAAGGTATCGACCGCCGGTTTGTCGCCCTGCAAAAAACTTTCGCGCACACCGACAAAGCGATTTTCCGCCAATTCGACCGACTCTTCGTAGATTTTTACGGTTTGAAAATTAAACGCCCAATTCCAATAAGCCATCGCCGCATCCAAAATCAAATCGTTGCGAACAGCGCGGCGTTCGGCTTCGTTGGCGGCTTCCAAGAGTTCCGCCTGTCTGACCTGCTCACGTCTTTTATCGAAAAGCAGACCCTGCAGTACCGACACCTCCGCGCCGATTATCGCCTGCCCCTGCGAGGGTAGTGAATTTTCGGGATTGAGAAAAACGCCGCTCGACCACGTATAACCCGCTTTTAAATCCGCACCGAACCACAGCGGAATTTTCAGCCCCGCCTCACCGATTTTAAAATAATCTTTGCTGTCGAATTGCTTGTCCTCATAGTCGCCGTACAACTTCGGGTCGAAGCCGCCGCGTGCTTCGCGCAGGCGCGCCTCGGCTTTGGCTTGCAGCAGATTAGCCTGCCGCGTCACGGGATGTGTGCGGCGCACGATGTCGAGATATTCTTCGGCGGTAAAAACATTGTCCGATTGCGCGGACAGGACGGCGCAGAGCAGGAGAAGACTCAAGATATGAAGACAGGATTTTTTCATTTGCGGATGATATAAAAGTCAGTACGTTTTAATTCTGTTGAATCGTTGAACTGTTGAATCGTTGAAAATCCTGCGAGACTATTCGGCTTTCGAGGTTTACTTGTTCAACAATTCAACGACTCAACGATTCAACAAAACCTTTTCTTTAATCAATATAAAAAACTGAAGAGGGGGTTTAGTTTACCGAAAATGAAAATATTATTTGGAAGTTTGTGAATACGATGTTAAATTATCCGATTATCGCTTGTTCATTTCCTGCAAAACATCAATCACCTCCCGCATCATCTCTTCCGTAAAATCCAAATGCGTTACAAAGCGCACTGTTTGCGCTCCGAAGGGAGAAGCGGCGATGCCGTGTGCTTTGAGCTTTTCGAGAAAAGACTCTGCCGTCCAAGGACTTTTGACATCAAAAATCAGGATGTTGGTTTTGACCGGTCGCACCTCGGAGACGTAACTCATTTCCCGCAAAACCGCCGCAATTTGCTGTGCGCGGTCGTTGTCGATTTTGAGTCTTTGCCGCTGATTATCCAAAGCGTAAATGCCCGCTGCCGCTAAAAATCCCGCCTGCCGCATGCCGCCGCCCATTACCTTGCGAAAGCGACGCGCCTGCCGAATAAACTCCGCATCGCCGATGAGCAAAGAGCCGACCGGCGCACCCAATCCCTTTGACAAACAGACGGAAATGCTGTCAAAATGCGCTCCGACATCCTGCGTATTTTCCCGCGTTTCGACCAAAACATTGAAGAGTCGCGCACCGTCTAAATGCAGTTTTAATCCGCGTTTTTTACACAAATCCGTAATCGGTTTTATCTCGTCCAAAGTGTAATAACTGCCGCCGCCCTTGTTACAACTGTTTTCCAAAACCACCAATTTACTCACCGGCAACCAATCGTACAGCGGTTTAATTGCCGCCTCGACCTGCGCCGCCGTGATTTTTCCGTGACTGCCTTGCAGCAGATTCATTGCCACGCCGGAGTGAAAAGCGTAGCCCGCCGTCTCGTACTGATAGACGTGCGAATACCGGTCACAAATCACCTCATCCAACGGTTGCGTATGCACTTTGATGGCAATTTGATTGGTCATCGTACCCGACGGACAAAACAGCGCCGCCTCTTTCCCGAACATTTCCGCCGCTTTTTCCTGCAATAAATTGACGGTCGGGTCGTCCTGAAATACGTCGTCGCCGACCTCGGCTTGCAGCATGGCTTCGAGCATTCCGGAGGTGGGTTTGGTGACGGTGTCGGAGATTAGGTTTATCATTTGTCAAAGGTTGTGAAAAGGTTGCAAAAGTTGTAAAAAGGTTTGAAAGGTTGGAATCGTTTTTTGAAACGAAAAATCAATTTTGAAAATGAGTGCTTATTTTAAGACGTTCTATCCGGCAACCACCAACCACCAACCACCAACTATCAACTATCAACCACCCTACGGTTTAACGGTTTTTTCCGTTTTCACCAGCACGATTTTCGTGTTATCGGCTTTAGCGACGGTTTTAAAAAAGTCGCGCATTTCCTCGTATTTATCGGCGGGCAAAGTCGCGGCGTTCAGTTCTAAAAAGCGAGTGACGACGACTTTATTGCCGAGTTTTCGGAGAGACAATTCGTATTTTCCGAAGTCGGACTCGGCGGAAATCGGTTGGCTCGGAATGCTTTCTACGGTGTAGCCGGGCGGGAAGGACAGCGTAATTTCGTCGCGGTCGGTGCGGTTTTCGTCGAGCGCGATTTCCGACTCACGTTCTTTTTCCTGCGGCGGAATGCTCGTGTAAGTGCTGATGACATTGACGGGCAGAAAAATACGCTTGCCGGCTTTGCTGCCGTAGCGGTTGATTTTGATGCGGTAATTCAAATCGGTAACGGGCGCGGCGGGGTCGGGCGCAACGTCGAAAGTCTCGAAACCGAAGGCGGGAATGCCGCTGTTTTTTTGAAAATGTTTGCGCAGGTCTGCGTCGCTCATTTCGTGCGAAAGATAACGCCAATAGCCTTCGCGGCTGCGGTGCAGTTTATTTTCTACGTCGATTATTGCCGAGCCGTCGGGTTGCAAATCGACGGCGATTTTATGTTCCGAAAGATTTTCGGCGGCGGTCGGGGTCGGGGTTTTTCCGAGTTTGCCGCCGTTTTCGTTAAAAAGCATCACCGTTTTGCCTTCGGTGAAATCGCCGAGATAATTCGGCGGCGCGTAATTGCTCGTGCATTCCAACCAATAGTTTTCGGCGGGTACGTGCAGGATGACGTGGTTGAAGCGCGGCGAGGCAAAATTTTCGTCGTAATCTATATCACGGCTGCCGGCGTAAACCAGAGCCGGGTCGCTGTCGATGCCGACGGTTTCGAGCATGGCCTGCATGTAGTTGGTGAGGGCTTTGCAGTCGCCGTACTTGTTTTGCTCGACGTAATTTGCGGCAAAAGGTTGCCAGCCGCCGATGCCGAGCTGCACGCTGACGTAGCGCATATTGCTCTGCATCCATTGGTACAGGCGGTCGATTTTTTCGCGGTCGTCGGCTGCGTCGGCGGTAATTTTTTTGATTTCCGCTTGGGTTTCGGCGGAGAGTTCGCGGCGACCGGTCCACAGTTCGTCGATGAATTTGCCGAAGGTTTGCCAGCTCGTCATACTGCCGGTGTAGCCGTCCACGGTAAATTTTTCGGGGTTAAATTCCGTGAGTTTCATCTGACCGAAAAGGTCGGTGTCGTAGCGCGTCGGGGTGAGGGCGGGCAGGTTTTCGGCACGGTAGATGTGTACGATGTTTTTCTCGTTTTCCGTGGTTTCGGGTTCGATTTTTTGACCGATTTTGCGCACGGCGATTTTTAAATCTTTCGGCAAAGTCAAAATATATTCCGAGGACTCGACGGCGGTGTAATAGTCGGTTTGAATGCCCCAGTCCGGGAAGGTCGCATAGCTCATTCCGCTGATTTTTTGCTCGTAAGTCACCTCGACGGTAAAGGGATAAACGGAGTGATTCAGCTCGAAATATTTAACCCGGCTGTCGGTGTACAAAGAGCCGCTGCCGACCGCGCTGTAATCTTGTACCTCTTTTTTTGCGGACATTTTGCGCAGCAGTTGTCCGTTTTGGTCGTAGATACCGGCGGAGATATTCTTGACGGGCGAGTCGGGGTCGTAGTAAATGATAAACTCGTTGGCATCGCTTTCTTCGTTGAGCACGGTGACGATTTGGTGTACGTTCAAAGTCGCTTCTTTGTCATTGCTGACGGTAATCTCAGTGCGGTCTTTGCGGTAGATTTCTTCGGCATTTTCGAGTAAATCGGGTGAAATGAGAAAAACGGACAACTCGGGGCGAGACTTTTGGGCGAGTATTTGCGAAGCGGAAAAAAGGAATAAAAGCAGGAGTAAGCGCGGCATTTTTGAGTGTGTTTTGTGATTTTTGAAAGGTTAAAGATAAGAGTTTTGAGGTTGTCGGACAGGATTGACGGGATTTTTAGGATGGTGCTACCCTTAAAACATTTTAACCCTTTCAACCCTTTTTACTTCGCCAGGCAATTCCGCAACGCCCGCTCGAATGCCGACCTTTTCAGCCCCTTTCCGATAAAAACTAAGCGTGTTTCGCGCGTTTCGTCGGGCTGCCAATCGTCGCCGCGCGTGAAGGCCGGCGTGGTTTGTACGGATTGAAAAATCATTTTTTGCTTTTCTCCGCGAAAGTTCATGATGCCTTTGACGCGGTACAGATTTTTGCCCTGTACTTTGAGCAGCACATTTGACCAGTGCATAAATTTCATAAAATCAAACGGCTCGCTGAAGGTAAAACTGTGGCTGCCGACGTCTTTGGTGTGGTCGTGATTGTGATCGTGTGTATGGGTATGACTGTGTGCGTGTGCGGCGGCCTGCGCGACATTGTCAACGGTTTCCCTGGGTGCGTAGGCGTCGAGGGCGAGCAGATTATTTTCGGAGGCGGCATAATCGACGGTTTCGATTTGGGCGAAGGGATTCATTTCGCGGAGGACAGTTTTGACTTCTTCCAAAACAGCGTCATCCGTATCCGATTTTTTGTTGAGCAGCAGATAATCGGCGAAGGTAATTTGCTTTTTAGCTTCTTCTCTTTCTTCCAAAACGGGCAGCAGGTGCGCCGCATCGACGAGGCAAATCGTAGCATCCAATTTAAAAACACTTTGAATGCCGGGGTCGCTGACGAAGGTCTCGGCAACGCCGCCGGGTTCGGCCATGCCCGTGGTTTCGATGATGAGGTGGTTAAATTCTTTGCCGCTGTGCAGCAAATCGCGCAGCACCACCACGAGTTCGTCATTGAGGGTGCAGCAGATGCAACCGTTCGACATTTCAAAAATCGACTCGTCGGCACCGACTACCAGGTCGTTGTCGATATTGATGTCGCCGAATTCATTTTCAATTATCGCAAACTTTTTTTCGGGATGCTTTTGTATGAGGTGATTGAGCAAAGTCGTTTTGCCGGAACCGAGAAAGCCGGTGAGAATGGTGACGGGAATCATTGTGTTTGAGACGTTAGACATTAGATTTTAGATTTTAGATTTTAGACTGCATTTTTGACTTTCGAGACTTACCGAATTTTAAAAACGCGTGATGCTGCCTTGAGTTGCACGGTCATTTTTTAAAATAAAGCCAGACTCAGCAAAGCAGTAACCGTCATCGTAAATATGACCAACATCCAGTACGCAGCATTGAGCAGAAGGAATTTCAACAGTGTTTTTCTAACAGATTGTTTATAGAAAAAAAGGACGGCGAAAAAAACGTATATCGCGTGAAAAAGTGCCAACAGACTCATAGACAAAGCCGTTTCGGTTTCGGAAAACGGCAGCACCACCGCGATGCCGAAAAAAATGAAACTTTGCAGGTGCATGGTAAAAACCAAATGCTCGATGTAGTAAAAATTGCGTCGGATATAAAACAACTTCAGCACCAGAGCGTACAGCGGTAAAGTGAATAAGACCAACCATAAAATGTTTCCGAAAAGATAGCTCAGCAGCCGGTCCGTTCTCTTGGTCAGGCGGATGGCTTGACGCCAAATCAACCGCTCGACCCGGTCGGTAATGCCGTATTTATCGACAATTTCTTCGCCGGTCAACTCTAAGTAATCTTTACGCGCCATGACTACTTCGCTGCTTCTGCCGAAAACATTGCCCCCTCCGAAACGAATGCTGTCTTCTACCGGTTCGCGCCGCACAAAGCGAGTGTAAAAGGTATCGACGGCGGCGGCAGCGACGGTATCCTGCGGGTCAATTTCCTGCAATACCTGCAATCTGACGGTATCCAAACGCCGGTAATCTTCGGCGCGGACGGCTGTCGCTTTTTCGCCGTCGATGATTTCATTACCGCTGATATTGCCTTCGGCGACTTTTCCGACGTAGTAATTCAAAGAAAAAATCAACAGAAAAATACTCACCAAAAGCAGCCGCATCGGGTGTACATAGCGTTGGCGTTTGCCCGAAAAAAAGTCCTTAGTCAGCCGACCGGGAATAAATATGGCACCGGTTGTCCGAAAAAATTTGTTATCGAGATTGAAAATGACGGAAAAGGCTTCGCTGATTAGGTTGCCGAGAGAAATGCGACGCGGCAGATTCTTTTGCCCGCAATCGGGACAGTAATTATCGGTGGCGGGATCTAAAATTTGCCGACAATTTCCGCAAACACGTGATTTTTTATTTTTCGTTTTTTTCATGGATGAAGTAAGAAGACACTGAATCTTTTGCTAAAGAAAACGATAAAAATCGAGAAAGGAAGAAATAAACACACTAATCATTCCGCAACGCACTCGTCAGCTTATCGAGCAGCCTTTCCAAATAGCGGCGTTCTTCCGTGATGATGCGCGCCGTGCCGGGCATTTGCTGACGAAAAGGCAGGGCTTCGTCTTTGCGCAGGCGCGTTTTCAGACCGTCGTTTAGGCTGACTTCGACCAAGTAGCTGCTTTGCTGCGGCAGGGCGGCGATGCTTTCGACAACGCCCTCGACCGAGCCGAATTGCTGATACGGAAAGTCTGCCAGACGTATCAAAACTTTCTGACCGGGTTCTACCTTGCCCGCGCCGGCGAAGGGCAGCGCGGCAAAGCCTTTCACGGCACCGGAGTCGTCGCCGGGCGGCAAAATTGCCATAATCTCGTCGCCCGCTTTGACGTATTCGTTTTCGGAAACGGGCTTGGTGAAGGTGACTTTTCCGGCAATCGGGGCTTTGAGCAGGAAGTTCAATTTCCACGCCTCGACGGCACTTTTCAGGTTTTGAAAAGTCTCCTCGGCGCGTACCTGCTTGGTATTTCCCGTAAAATCTTTGCTCTCGCGCAGTTGCTCGATGGAACTGCGGAGTTGCTGCACGGTGATTTCGTTGTTGATAAACTCACTGTCCAAGTCCGTGATTTGTTGTTGCAAATCGTTGACTTCCGTAATCAGGGCTTCGTAATTTTGCAAACTCATATTACCGCCGGCGTACAGTTCTTTGCCGCGCATTTGCTTGGCGCGGGTCATTTTCAATTTCTCCTGCAAACTCGCTTTGCGCTGCTGCAATACCCGCACCAGTCGCTGATTGTCATAAATTTGCTCTTCCAACATCGAAGCCTTACGTGCCGTGCGGTCTTTGCGCAAAAAGTATTGATAATCACGGTAGGCTTCCGAAAAAGCCGACCAACTGTCCTGTAAATTTCCGAGTTCGAGATTGTCGGGCAGGTCAAGGCGACTTGTAATACCGGTTGCATCTACACTCTCGATAAAATCGTCCAAACGCGCCACATCCGCTTTTTCAGCCGTATTTTCAAAAGTCAGCAGCAGGTCGCCCTCTGATACAAAGTCACCGTCGGACACCATCAGGTTTTCGATTTTTCCGCCGATTTGCGCCGGCATGCGGATGGGCGGATTTTCGGTTTCGAGCTGCACGGGAGCTTCGATGACATCAGGATATTTGACGTACCAAGCCGTCAACAGCAGCACCGTGACGCCGATAAAAACCAAGGAAATACCCCAGCGCACAATCCACGACGGCGGGTCGCCCATGATTTGCTGAATTTCCTGCTGCTCGTTGAGCTTGATGTCTTGCGGGTCGCTGATGAGTTCGGGCATTGTGTTTTGACTTGAGATTTTAGACGTTAGATATTAGATTTTAGACTTTAGATTTTAGACGCGGAGGCGGAGAGTTTTACCCTCTCTCCTCTCTCCTCTCCCCCCTAATCCACCACCTCCAAAACAAGCTTATCCTTCCGCAATTCTTTAATTTTCATCGGAAAAGGCTCGTAAGTGCCGTCCAGAGTTTTCATGATGAGGACGCTGTCTTTTACTGTCCAAGTACCGTCGATATGCAAAGGAGCATCCGCCGGACCGAAGGTATTTCTGACCATTTTGCCGTCGGCGGAAAAGGTAAAACCGTCGATGCCGCGCGAAGCCTGAACTTCGTAGGAACAAGGGCGATACACGCTTTCCGTGCCTTGTCCTTCCCCCCAAGACTTTTTCCAACATTGGTGCAAATCGGTAAAATCCGAACCGGATTGCGGCGCATTATTTTGACAAGTCGCCGCTAAAAGAAATGATAACAGAATAAACTTCGACATGAAATGTATTTTATAAATTCGGAAAAAGGTACGAGGTACTTGTTTTTGCAAAAGCCGTAAGAATACCGACATGTTCCGTGTTGTTCGTCAGAAAAGTACCCCGTACCTAAACAGCAACCTACGGAAATCTCTCCAATCTTTCAACTCCCCAACCTCCAACCCTTTCAACTCTCATTCATCTTTTTAAACACAAAATAAGCCCCGACTCCCAACAGCAAAACGCCGATACCGAACCAAGCCTGCACGGGTTTTTCTATCAAAGTACTCAGCACGAAAGCTGCGGAAATAAAGACAAAGATAGCCGGTACTATCGGATAAAGAAAGGCGCGGTAAGGTCGCTCGCGGTCGGGCATTTTTCGGCGAAAAATGAAAATACTGAAACCCGCCAAGGTCATAAACACAATGTCCATGAAGGTGACGTAAGTGATGAGATTGCCGAAAGTCTGCCACAGCAGCAGCAAAATAATTGCCCAAACCGCCTGCACGGTCATAGCATTGACGGGGGTTTGGTACTTTTTGTGGACTTTTGCCAGGGCGGGAAAAAAGACCTCGTCACGTGCCATCGCAAAGTAAATGCGCGGCGCCGACATGGTATAAATGCCGATGGTGCCGAAAATGGAAATCGCAATAATGACCGCCGCAATTTTGCCGCCCAAAGGCGTAATGCGCTGCAAAGCATCGCCCGCAACCGCCTGACTCGCAGCGATTTGCGGCAACGGCATCAGCATCATGTAAGCAATATTTGCCAACAGATAAACGACGGTCACGATAGTCACGCCGAGTATCATGGCGCGGGGCACGGTGCGTTGGGCGTCTTTGGTTTCGCCCGCCAAATAGCTCGCATGATGCCAACCGCCGAACGACCACAGAACGCCGATGAGGGCAACCAGCATCGCGCTCATCAGACCGCTTGCGGTGTCGGGCAGTGCGGCGTTTGCGGTGTCGAAAAGTTGAATATCGACTTCGCCGGGTCGGTAGAATATAACGCCCGCAATGATGATACCCGCAATGGCGGCAAGTTTGAGACCCGAAAAAAGATTGGTAAAAAATTGACTGATGTTGACGCCGATCATGTTCATCAAAGTCAACGAAGCAATGGTCAAAATCGCCAAAAGGGTTTTGCGCTCTTCCGTCATATCGGGGATAAAAAACTGCATATAATCCGCAAAAACGACGGACAATGCCGCCAGTGCGCCCGTATTGATGACCAATAAAATTACCCAACCGTAGAGAAAACCGGGCAGCTTGCCGTAGGCTTCTTTGATATAAACATACACACCGCCTGCCTTGGGAAACATGCCGCCGAGTTCGGCAAAAGTGAGTGCGCCGGTCAGCGCAATCAGCCCGCCGATTGCCCAGACCAACAATGCCAAACCGTGGTGCGGCACCTGCTGTATGACACCGTTGGGCGTGGCGAATATTCCGGAACCGATGCAGCCGCCGACGGCTATCATGGTGAGTCCGTAAAGGGTAAGTTTTTTGTCTAATTTCGGCATGAACGGCAGCGGTTAAGATTGAACGGTTGAGCGTTGCGTAATGCCGGTAAGGTCTGAAAAAATATCGGGAAATTTAGGAGAGACAGGATTTTTTTGCGGATTTCGCGGGGCGGCGGACGCGGATTTTAATTTTTGTTGAGTTGTTGAATCGATGAATCGTTGAGCGCGTAAAACTTGAAAGCCGTGCTGTTGCATGTGGTTTTCAACGATTCAACGATTCAATAACATTACAAAACCCTGATTGTAATTTCTTCGATAATCACTTCACCTTCACCACCCTTTCCGTGCGCAAAATTTTTCCTTCCGCTTCGAGTTGCAGAAAGTAAATACCGTTGCGCCACGTTTGCCCGAGGCGGCGGTTGCCCGCGCCGGCGTTCAGTTTTTCCGTGAAAACGACCTGCCCGATTTGATTAAAAACCGTCACGCGAGCAGCTTCGACCTCGCTCGGCAAATCGTACTCAAAGTTCAAAGCATCGGAAAAAGGATTCGGAAAAACAGACATACCGAAAGAAAGTACGTCCGCTTCGTCGGTTGCCGTCGTGTTGCCTTCGGTAATGCGAAAGACATCGAAACCGCCCTCGACGATGAAGTCCGGGTCGGTGTTGATGACCACGACTTTGAGGCGCATATTGTCCGTAATTTCGATAAAATCGGCAATTTGATAAGTCGTCAATGACTGCCAAAAACTGCCGGAAGTATTGGTACTTTGCAGCACGACTTCATCGACTCCGTTGTTAATCAGTACTCGAAAACGCGCATCTTCATTGCGAAATCCTTCGGCATTGCGGTTGTAAATCCACCAGCGGTAGCGCACGTAAGGGTCGTCGAAAATCGTCAAATCCATCGGTTGCGAAGTCAACACGACCGTGCCGTCATCGACGTAATCCAAAGCATCGGAATTGCCGGTCACATAAGCCGACTCGCCGAAATCGCCGGCAATATCCACTCCCGGATTACCGAAAGCACCGCTCGGATTGGGAAAAGTCACGACGGGTTCGGCGCGTTCCCACTCCCCGAAAAGGGTGGTAGCGGAAGTTTCCCATCCCAAATCAAAGAGAAAATCATCGCGATAGCCGCGCTCCAATTCTACGGTAATTTCGGAATCTTCATTCAAATTAAAATCCGAAAGTTTGTACTCAAAATGCCAAGCGGCGGTCACGGCGGAGTATTCTCCCTCGAAAATTTGCTCGAAGATAAACACTCCGTTTTCATCAGCCTGCGTCGTATAAGTAAAAAAGCCGTCGTTAATTTCGATGTGTCCGAAAGGCACCGGGTCGCCGTTGTCTGCGCGGACGATATTGCCCGTCAGGTCATAGCGCGGTGCGGCGTCGAGTTGAATATCCTGAATAGTCGTCACACCGTTTTCCAAGACGACGCTGACCGTCTGCGGCAGGTAGCCGGGTGCGTCGTAAGTGACGGCAAAAGTGCCCGCTTCCGCTAAGCCGGTTTTGTAACCGCCCGTAAAGTCGGAAACGGCTGCGTTGACCTGCGCGGCGTCAATGACTACATCGGTAAAGGCAACGGGTGCACCCGTCGCGGCGTCGGTCACGGTGCCTTCGAGGCGGGCGGCGCGGACGTAATTCGGCGTTAAAACGTACAATCCGTTTTCAATATCGCTCAAAAATATCAATCCGTTCGGCGAATAAGGATAGGCACCCCAGCAGCCGTGAAAGCCCGTTGTGAAGTCAAATGAAGTATCGTAATTTCCGACTTCGACTAAATTTGTCGGCTCGCTCGCATCGACGATAATGCCGCCGTCGGTGTAGTGCGAAGTGATAAGATAATCGTCTAAAACATGTGTGTTATGCGGAACAACACCGGTGCCGACGGTGCTTTGCGGGCGCCAATTATCGAGTACTTCGATGTCCGTAAAATCGCTGATGTCGTAAGAACCCGTGGTAGCATTGGCTTTTTCATCGGTGGTAAAAAGGTAATTGCCGTCGTCGCTCAACCAAGCATTATGGGTCGTATTAAAAAGCGTCGGACTCGACCCGAGCGCGAAGATGTTCTGTTTGTCGTTAGCATCGTAAATGGTGAAAATGCCTTCGCCGATTTCGGAAGAATAGACGATGTTGTCACGGGCGTAAACGTCGTGCGAGTAAACGTCATTGCCGTAGGAAACAAACTGCGGCTGCCCCGGTGTGCTGAACACATCGACGACAATCACGCCGCCGCCGTTAATCGGGTTGCAGCCGGCGAGGTAGCAGTAGCCGAATTCGTCGATAAATAAATTGTGGCAGGTCTGCAAAGTATCGCCGCCGGGCAAGACGGGCGTCCAGTTAAAAGAGGTGACTTCGCCGCCGTCGGGCAGGTCGCCGAGAAAAATGACCTGCAAGCCGTTTGCTTCTTCGTTGGTCACGTAGGCGTAGTCGCCCCACGTTTTGAGGTCGCGCCACACGGTGGTCGGACCGGGCAAAAAGGCGCGCTCGACGATGTCGTCGGGGTCGGTAACTTCGACAATCGACACACCCGTGCGGGCACCGACGATGGCGTATTCTTTTTCGGTTTCGGCATCGTACCAGCCCCAGATGTCGTTGAGTTTGGTTTCGCCGTAGTCAAGGCTGTCGCGGAGCGTAAGGTTGACTTGCGCGGCGGCGGTCAGGGAAAAAAACAGGGCAAAGAAAAGCGTCAGGTATTTTGTCATTTCGGAAGCGTTGAATTATCGGAGACAGAAATTTTGTTTATTAGAGTTGTTGTATAGGTATTTGGCTAATATGAGAATTGTATTTTTTCGTTTAAGGAATTAATTTTTTCAGTGCATAGCCGTAGCTACGGACTTAAAAAATTCGTTTCTTAAACGGAATAAAGACTTTTTCATATTAGTCTAATATTTATACAACAACTCTATTGGTAAATTTACGGGTTTAACGTCGGAACGCGGGGTTCGTTCTGTAATTTTGAGGAAGAGTTGTCGGAGGGGCGTTAAAAACAACTAAATGACGCTAATCGTCGTTTTTACAAAAAAACAATTATCTTTGAACAAGATTCACAACAGCTAAATTAAAATTATGAAACTCGAACTCGAAAAATATTCTCTTATTCAGCAGATTATGCTTGCAAATGCAGAAGAATTTAAATTAATCAGACAAGCAGTTGAAACTACGTTTTCTAAAAAAGAAGACTTGAATGATTTTGAATTGAGAAAACTTGAAATCGGCTTAAGTCAGATGAAAAACGGACAAGTAAAATCCTCCGAAGCGGTGAAAGCAGGAGCGCGTAAAGCACTCGGATTATGATTTTTCCGGTACAATGGTCTGATGAAGCTTATGATGACTACATCGCTATTCTGAAATACTTAGATGAGAATTTCGGTTCTGATACTGCATTAGTACTCTTCGACAAGATAGATTCCTTTGAAAGTAATATTTCAAAAATGCCGAAAATGTATCCGGCTACTCGCAAAAGTAAGAAACTCAGAAAAGCGGTCATTTTAAAATTTGCCGTGGTTTTTTATTACATTGGAGACGAAAAAATCACTATCGTTTCTGTTGTAGATGCAAGAAATTCCTCTCACTGATTCTAAAAACAACAACTCACCCCCGCTCAAAATACCGCTCCCGTTCCCAATCCGTCACCGCCGCGTCGTAAGCCTTTTGCTCCGAGGCAAAATGATGTGCGTAGTGCTTGACGACTTCCTCATCGAAAGCTTTTTTTGCAAATTTGCTTTGCTTGAACAATTCATTTGCAGCGCGTAAAGTCTTGGGTATCTCGGGCAAATCCTTTGCCGCATACACATCTCCGACAAACATTTCCGGCACTTTAATCTTATTTTCAATCCCCGCCAAACCCGAAGCCGACAGCGCGGCGTAAGCCAAATACGGATTACAGTCCGCGCCCGGAATGCGGCACTCGATGCGCAGACTTTCGCCGCTGCCGACTACTCGAAAGCCCGCCGTGCGATTGTCCGCGCTCCACGCGAGGCGGGTCGGTGCCCAAGAGGCGTCGGCGTAGCGTTTGTAAGAATTAACGGTCGGGGCGTAAAAAGGCGTGAGTTCGGCGGCGTATTTTAAGCAGCCGCCGAGAAAATAACCGAAGGTCTCGGAGGCGCGCAGATTACCGAATTTTTTATCGCCGACAAAGGCGTTTTTGCCGTCGCGGTGCAGACTCAAATGAATATGACAACTCGACCCGGCACCGTCCGCTTTATATTTTGCCATGAAGGTCACGGAAAGATTTTGCGCCATCGCCGTTTCTTTTACGCATTGTTTGAAAACGAGGTGACGGTCGGCAGACTCTCCGATGTCAGCGTAGCGCACGTTGATTTCGTGCTGCCCGAGTCCCCACTCCCCTTTCGAGGTTTCGACGGGAACGGCTGATTTTTGTAAATATTTTCGTGCCGCCGCCGTAAATTTTTCGGTGCGCGTGCCCTGCAAAATGTGGTAATCCTCCAAGTACCAGCCGACGGGTCGCAAATCCCGATAGCCGGCGGCGTGTGCGCTGCGGTAGTCATTTTCAAAAAGGTAGTACTCCAACTCGGAGGCGGCAAAAGCGGTGTAGCCGGCTCGGTGCATTTTTTGGATTTGTCGCTGCAAAATCGAACGCGGTGCCACAGAGACGGGTCGGTGCTTTTCGCCTTCCGTTATATCACAAATCACAAGTGCCGTTTTTTTCAGCCAAGCGGCGCGGCGCAGGGTATCAAAATCGGGCTGTAAGTGAAAATCGCCGTAACCTTTTTCCCAATTTGCAAAGTCAAAACCGGGCAGCGGTTCCATTTCCATATCGGCGGTGAGCAAATAATTACAGGCGTGCGTGCCGTGTTTGGCGGCGCTGTCCAAGAAAAAATCGGCGGTAAAGCGTTTGCCGATTAAGCGACCGTAAATGTCCGGAAAGGCGACGATAACGGTGTCGATTTTGCCTTGTTTTGCTTTTTTGCGAAGTTGTTTTACGATTAGTTTTCCTTGCATGACGAGAGATTGACTTCTTTGTATAGGATTGACAGGATGATTATTTTATGACAGGATTTGAGGATTGTTAGGATTTTTTCTCTTTACTTTTCGGATAGAACCCACGGTTTTAATTTTCCGTATTTTTCATAAAAAAAACACATTTACAAGACGCACAAAAGGGTGAACTCAACCCAAGTCCACCCTTCTGCCCCGAAAAAAATCGGTCATTCTTTCTTTAAACCAAACGATTGTTATCATCCGGAAAGACCGCAACCGGTTTGAAAGTCTTCGCCTCCTCGGCATCCAGCCACGCGTAAGAAATAATGATGACAATGTCACCGACTTCCGCCCGTCTCGCCGCCGCACCGTTGAGACAGATGATACCCGAGCCGCGCTCGCCGCGTATGACGTAAGTCTCGATGCGCTCGCCGTTGTTGTTGTTGACAATCTGCACTTTTTCGCCCTCCAGCAGGTTGGCGGCTTCCATTAAGTCTTCGTCGATGGTAATCGAACCGACGTAGTTCAAATTCGCCTCGGTGACTTTGACGCGGTGTATCTTGGACTTAAACATCTGTAAAAGCATAGCAAATGTACGTTGAGGAAGCGCAGACGCGGTAGTTCGTTTGCTGCTCCGATTATGATTTGGTTCAAAATGATTAGGATGCCGAAAGACGGAAAAACCCGAGTTTCCCCTTTCCGCGCTGCAAAAGTATTTTCTTTTTTTGACTTTGAAAACCTTTTTTGCAGAAAAAAGACCGAACGGTCGGTTTTTTTTTAATAAAACGATGCGAGCTGTCCGAAAGTTTTCGGGAACAAAAAAAACCGAATCGTACAAAAAGCAAAAAATCTCGAAAAGCAATCAGCCTTCCGAGATTTAGTAATGATTTAATTTAGTTGATATTTCACTTTTACTCAAAAGGTGATTTTGAGTCACCCTGTAAGTAACTACAGACTCAATACACTAACCGAAAATTTCAAGCGGCAGCAGCCGTCCACCGTAAAACCGCCTGTCGTCCACCGTCTCTCAATTCATCACCATACTCAACAGCCCCATAATTTTCGCATACAATTCGTGCGGTTTGAATGGCTTGGGCAGGTAGTCATTCATGCCCGCTTCAAAGCAGTTATCTTGTTCTTGTTTGGTAGAATTGGCGGTCAGGGCGATAATCGGCACGTCGCTGAACTCTCTGATTTTGCGCGCCGAGTCGAGACCGTTCATGACGGGCATTTGCAAGTCCATCAGAATTAAATCGTAACCGTGCTCGCGGAATTTTTCTACGCCGACCAGCCCGTTTTCGGCAATATCGACCGTCACCAAGTCCGACCAGGTCGTGAGGACTTTTTTGGTGGCGATTTGGTTCAAAAAGTGGTCTTCGACCAGCAAAATACGCAGCGGAATTTCGGGCGTATCGGAGGTACTGAGGCGGGTCATACGCGCCGATTTTACGGGCAAAACGACCTCGAAACTGCTGCCCTTGCCGACCTTACTTTCGACCTGTAACTCACCGCCGAGAGTCTTTGCCAATTTGACGACAATCGCCAAACCCAGCGGACGTTCGTCCTTTTTTTGCTCTTCTTCCGAGTAAACTTCCAACAGTTTATCCGCGTCGGGTATTTCTTTCAGCATTTTTTCGCCGATGCCTTTGCCCGTGTCTTTGACGTAAAGGTGCAGGTTAAATTTATCGTTGCGAATGTTTTGCGCGCGCGCCGCTATTGTCACCGTGCCGCCCTCTTCGGTGTAGCGGATGGCGTTGTCCATCAGGTTGTATAGAATTTGGGTGACCTTACGTTGGTCGCAGATTATTTTTTCGGGCAGGTTGTCGTCGGCTTGCAGTTCAAGTTTCAGCTTGGCATTATCCGCTTTGATTTTTGCGGAACGCTGCATACTTTGCAAGAAGTCGCGGAGGTGAAACTCTTCGGCTTCGGCTTTGACATTATCGGAAACCAAAACACTGAAATTCAACAGATTAGTAATCGCAATCGACAGGTCATCGACCGAGGTTTTGAGGTTGCCGATGTAGTCTTTTTGCGCGGGATTGATGCGGGTATTTTCGAGCAAATACATCAAATTCACAATCGAAGACAGCGGCGTACGGATGTTGAAACTCATTTCGCGCAGGGCTTCTTCTTTGATTTTGGCGGTGCGCGATTGCATGTTTTTTTCGATAATCAATCGCTCCGTCACTTTGCGCTCCGTGATGTCCTGCATGGCACCGATGAGCAGCAGCCTCTGCGTCAGCTCGTCGTAGTTGACTTTGGCCTGCACGCTGAGGTATTTCAGGTTGCTGCCTTCGAGAATGATGCGGTGTTCGATGGTGTGCAGTTTGCCGTCTTTCGCGGCGTCTTCAAAGAAATTTTCAACCTTTTCGCGGTCTTCGAGGTGCACGTAAGACATGTAGTCCGACATGCCGGGGTTCATGCTGCCGGGCTGAAAATTAAAAATGCGAAACACCTCGTTGGTCCACTTCATTTCGTTGGTCACGATGTCCATTTCCCAGTTGCCGAACTGTGCCATTTCCTGCGCCTCGACGTAGCGTTTTTCGTTGACGGCGAGGCGGTGCGCCGCGTCTTCGAGTTTTTGCTGCTCTTTAAATCTTTGCAGGGCATAACGCACCGCACGCCCGAGTAATTTACCGTCGAATTGTCCTTTTACCAAAAAATCCTGCGCACCCGCTTTTACGGCTTGATTACCGATAATTTCGTTGTTCATGCCCGTCATGACGATGACCGGTATATCGCTCGATTTTTCTAAATATTTCGTTAAAGTCTTAAAGCCGTTGCTGTCGGGCAATGACAAGTCTAACAGAGTCAGGTCGATGTCACGCGCGGCGAGAATTTCGTCGGCGGCGTAAAGCGACTCGGCGTGGTGCATTTCTACTTTCATCGCGGCATCTTGCAGGAAAATGTTGATGAGTTCGACGTCTCCCGGATTGTCTTCGATGAGCAGAATATGCGTTTTGTGCTTGGTATTCATTTTTGAAAAAATTGAGCCGATATAGTACGTTGAGCGGTAAAAAACGGAGGGTGAAAAAAACTATCTCATTCTGCCGGGCAAAATGGCGGTCGTCAACCAAAAATCTTCAATCATTTGAATGATGTCGAAAAAGCGGTCGAAGTCCACGGGTTTGTTGATGTAGCAGTTGACGTGCAAATCGTAGGTTTTCAAAATATCCTGCTCGGCGTTGGAAGTCGTCAAAACGATGACCGGAATGCGCTTTAAGGCGGGTTCTTCTTTAATTTCGGCGAGCACTTCGCGTCCGTCTTTTTTCGGCAGATTCAAGTCCAAAAGAATCAAGTCGGGCTTTACGGCATCTTGGTAAGGCGGTCTTTTGTGCAAAAAATGCAGTGCCTCCACACCGTCCATGACGACATCGAGGCGATACTCCAATTTTCCTTCTTTAAATGCTTCCTGCGTCAATCTGACATCACCGGGATTGTCCTCGATGAGTAATAAATTGACCGGTCTTGACTTGTGCGACATGATTTTTTCGGTATGTTTTAATTCTTGTTCTTCAGGAAAAGTCCGGGGTCGGGTAAAATTTCTCGGTGCTCTCCTTTCAATCAGCACACGATGTTTATCTTTGCGCCGTTTTGCGGGAAAAGTATCGTCTGATTTTTTTTCGAAACTTATTAAAAAAAGAATTATGCAAACTCTAAGCCAATTCCAAGATTTATTCTACAAGTATCTCGCGGAAAATCAATTCGACTACTCTCCGAAAGAATTGTACGAACCCGTGCGCTACATTATGAATCTCGGCGGCAAGAGAATGCGCCCGCTGTTGGCACTTATGGCACACGCGGTTTTTGACGACGACATCGAAAAATCCATGCCCGCCGCTTTCGCCGTCGAAGTGTTTCACAACTTCACCCTCGTGCACGACGACATCATGGACGTGGCTCCGCTGCGACGCGGCAAACCGACCATTCACGAGCATTTTTCGCAAAATCATGCGATACTTTGCGGTGACGTGATGATGATTTACGCCTATCATTACCTCAACCAAACCGCCGATAAATCCTTGGTCGGCGAGTTATTTACCCTTTTCAACAAAACGGCCATCGAGGTCTGCGAAGGACAGCAAAACGACATGAACTTCGAAACCCGCGACAACGTGAGCATCGAGGAATATTTGAAAATGATTGAGTATAAAACCGCCGTCCTGTTGGGTTGTGCCCTACAGATGGGCGCAAGAGTCGGCGGCGGCAGCAAAGAAGATGCCCGGCATCTGTACGAGTTCGGGCGCAATGTCGGCTTAGCGTTTCAAATGCAGGACGACCTCTTGGATACCTACGGCGACCCCGAAAAATTCGGTAAAAAAGTCGGCGGCGACATCGTGCAAAACAAAAAAACCTACCTCGTGCTGCGCGCCATGCAATCCGACGACGAAAAAAGCAAAAAAGAGCTGAAAGATTGGCTGAAAATCGTGACCGTCACGCCGACGGCGGAGGAAGAAAAGATTGAAAAAGTGCGCGAAATTTTCGACCGCTTGGAGGTAAAAGCGGCAGCGGAAGAATTGAAAAACAGCTACCAAAAGACGGCGTTTGAACACTTAGCGGCGGTCGATGCGCCGGAGGAAAGAAAGGCGGTATTGCGCGCTACGGCGGAGAGTTTGTTGGTGAGGGAGGTGTGAGTTTGAAACGCTCCGAAAGACTGCCGCAAATTTTGATTTTCATGCAAAGAAGCCACCGCCCGCGCCACCGCTTTGCCCGCCGCCCGCGTCTTCCGAATACGGTCGATAAGGACGTAAACAATGAAGCCGAAAAACAAAGCCGTAACCGCTAAAAGTGCATATTTCATAATAGATTTTTTTTTACCAAAATTTCAAACAAACCTCGCCGTCCGCCGTCAACCATCCACCGCATCCCTGAAATACTGCGTTACCTTCTCCGCCGCCGCCTTTCCTACGACTTCGATTAACTCCGTCTGCAAAGCAGTTTTCACCTTCTTT
The DNA here is from genome assembly GCA_020629965.1 of Saprospiraceae bacterium. GTDB lineage: Bacteria > Bacteroidota > Bacteroidia > Chitinophagales > Saprospiraceae > JAHDCG01. Next base: position 55,411 of record JAHDCG010000023.1, read on the forward strand.
ACCGAACCGAAATGCGACAATAATTTCTGCGCCGTTTTCTCGCCGATACCGGGAATTTTGGTCAGTTCCGTCTGTGTAAAGGCGCGGGAACGTTGATTTCTGTGAAAAGTAATGGCAAAACGGTGCGCCTCGTTACGGGCGTGCTGAATTATTTTCAGCGTCTCCGATTTTTTGTTGATGTACAGCGGCACCGGGTCGTTGGGAAAGAAGATTTCTTCCAGTCTTTTGGCGATACCGATGAGCTGTACGCGGTCTTCGATGCCGAGTTGTTTGAAGATTTTATAAGCCGCGCTCAACTGCCCCTTCCCCCCGTCGATGATGACCAACTGCGGCAGGTCTTTATTTTCCGTGAGCAGGCGTTTGTAGCGGCGCATCACGACCTCTTCCATACTCGCAAAATCATTCGGCCCTTCGACGGTTTTGATGTTGTAATGGCGGTAATCGCGCTTGTAGGGCTTACCGTTTCTGAACACGACACAACTCGAAACCGGGAACGAACCGTGAAAATTAGAGTTATCAAAACACTCGATGTGCAGCGGCGGCACGTCCATTTGCAAGTCCTCCTGCATGGTGCGCATGATGCGTTCCGTAGAGGTTTGCTTTTTGATATTGTTAATTTTTTCCTTCTTCTTTTGCAGCAAAAAGTAGGACACGTTTTTTTGCGACAGTTCGAGCAGTTTTTTCTTTTCGCCCCGCTGCGGCACGGTGACTTTCAGTTCTTCGTTGTTCAGCGTGACCTTTTTCGGAACGATGATTTCGGGAGCAATGGAGTTGAATTTATCGCGCAATTCGGGTATCGCAAACTCCAATAAATCGCGCTCGTCGTCATCCAAATTTTTCACCAATTCCTGCGTGTAAGTATTGATAATCGCGCCGTTGGCGACTTTCATATAGTTGATGTACGCCTGCGTCTCATCCGCAGCAATCGCAAAAACATCGACGTCTTTAATGACCGCGCTGACCACCGTACTTTTGCTTTGATAATCTTCAAATGCGCCGAGTTTGACCTTCAGTTGCTGCGCTTTTTCGTATTCCATCGCCTCGGCGTACTGCGCCATCTTTTCCTTGAAATGCGATTTCACAATGCCGAAATTTCCTTTCAGCATATTCTTAATTTGGTCGATTTTTTCGTTGTATTCCTCCTCCGTTTCCTCCCCGATGCACGGCCCGAGACAGTTCTTAATGTGGTATTCCAAACACACCTTAAACTTCCCCTGCTCGATATTTTTTTCGGACAAATGCAAAGAACAAGTGCGCAGCGGAAACAAAGTTTTTATCAATCCCAAAATGACCTGCATCCGATTTTTGGAAGTGTAAGGCCCGTAGTAAGAAGAGCCGTCTTTGATCACGCGGCGCGTCAAAAACACCCTCGGAAAGCGTTCGTTTTTCACGCACAAATAGCTGTAAGACTTGCCGTCTTTGAGCATCACGTTGTAGCGCGGCTGAAATTTTTTAATCAGCGTATTCTCCAAAAGCAGTGCATCCGCCTCCGTCTCGACGATGGTAAACTCGACCCGGTGTGCGTTTTTGACCATGATGCGCGTGCGATTCGCTTGCTGCTTTTTGGAAGTAAAATAAGACGACACCCGATTTTTTAAAACCTTCGCCTTACCCACGTACAGGATGATGCCGTCTTTGTCGATAAAACGGTACACCCCGGGCTGTTTGGGCAAAGTCGGTAAGAGTTTTTTATAGTCGTCGTTGTTCATCGTTTCAAGTTATCAGGCGTCTGACGCTTTAGTTCGCAAATAGCAGGATTGTCAAGAAATATCGCAAAAATAAGTAAATAACAGCGTCTGACGCCGGCACTTTCTAAACCGGGACGTTTAAGCAATTATATTTTTCAACGTAGTAGTAACGTCCGATTTATCCGATAGGTTTTGTGAAAGTAAATGCGATTTTCGGGCGGTTCCGACTCGCGTTTTGACGGTATTTTTCAAATTT
>JAHDCG010000024.1 GCA_020629965.1 Saprospiraceae bacterium
TTAAACGCCTAAACAATTAAACTCTTTCTCAAAACCGCTCAAATGCCCGCAAAAACCGCTCGGGCAGCTCCCCGTTCACCGCTCGCGTATAGTCGCTGTACGTGCAGGGAATCAATCGGTGTCGTTGCAAATTTTTCTTTGTTTTCAGCGGCACCTGCAGCCACCATCTGCCCGTTTTGTTGCTGCGCCAAAAGGTAAACTGCCAATCGTAGCCGGGGATGTGCGTGACGTATTCCGCCATGTTATCCGTCGAGTCGGGGTAGTCGTTGCGGCGATTGTGAAAACCGTCCAAAAAGTACCAAATCATTTGCGCGAGCGTCTTGGCGGTCTGCCCGGCGTGATCGTTTTCGGGCAGGAAACCGTAGAAGCCCGCTGCCGTCAGTTTTTCGCTCATGCCTGCGTAGCGCGTCAGGCGGCAGCTTTCTTCGGAGGTCAAGCCGCTGGGCGAGGGATTGGTCTGCGCCGGCGCGTCGGAGGCTTTCAGCGCGGCGAGGTTAAAGACCAAAGTATCGGCGTTGCGCAGTATGGGTTCGGTGTTTTGTATCTCGGCGCGAACGTCGCCGAGGCGCATAATTTCGTGGCGGCGGTCGGTCAGCGAATCGACCACGGCGGGCGGCAAGAAGTGGGCTTGCATACCCAATGCGGAAAAATGAAACAGTTTAGAGCGGCTGTTGTCCAGCACATAATCCAACCAATTTTCGTCACTTTGATACGCGATTTTTTCGTCAATGACCGTGAGGTTAATCGCGCTTTTCATCAGGCGGTGCGCTTTGTATTGTGTTAATGCCAAACCCGCGTCTTTACCGATAAAAACGGGGATTATCTTGCTTTTAAACAAATCGGGAATGAGTTGTAACAAAAAATCCGGCTCGGTGCGGCGTGCATTGCCGAGGTCGGTAATGACGGTGTTTTTAAAGGCAAAAGATAAGCTGTACAACTCGCGCCGCACGGCATTCGCGGCGTCTTCATCTAAGCCGATGAGCGCGATTTGTCCCTCCTGCATTTGCGGCATTTCTGCGCCGTGTATCTGTATATTTTTACCGAAGTGAAAGTCTTTGCAGCGTGTGTCGTCACGAAATTCGGGAGCAACGGGTTTTAGCCAGTTTTCTAACATGGAGTAAATTTTGAAAAGGTTGAAAAGGTTGAAATGGTTGGAGTCGTTGTTCGTGAACAGATATTCGGTTATAAAATTTGCGGTCGGTCGAGAGCTGCGCCCCCGTCCCCCGTCCACCGTCCTACCGTCCACCGTTCCTTACTTTCTACCGAAATCCGCCGGTATTTCTCCCCACTCCGAGGTTTTCCATTTGAGCAGCGGATTTGACCACTGACCGCGGTGACCGGCGAGCCACGATTCGGCGCGTTCGACGACCTGCCACAGATTTTCCGTGGAGGCTTTGCGAGCGAGTTTGGAGCGGCATTTACCGGCGCGTACCCAGCTCATGGCAATTTTGGAGTCGCTGTAAATCGGGGTGTTTTTGCCTTGTTTGTGCAGCATGGCAAGGGCGTGTACGAGTGCCAAAAATTCGCCGACATTATTGGTGCCGAGCGGAAATTTTTGGTGGAAAATGCGCATTTCCGATTTGGTATCGACACCTTGGTATTCCATTACACCGGGATTGCCCGCACAGGCGGCATCGACGGAAATGCTGTCCCAAACGATGGCTTGTCGTGCCGCTTCGGAGATGACGGGTTTGGCTTTTGCGCTGCGCCCCGAGAAGTCGATATGGTCGCCGTAGTTGCCGTCGTAAGCGGCTTCGGCCTCGGCGCGGGTTTTAAAACTTTTGTACTTCGCCTGCGGGTAGCCTTTGGTTTGGGCTTGGCACTCTGCCCAGGTGGCGTAGATACCGGGATTGTGACCGTCCCAGACGACGTAAAATTTAGGAGACTTTTTCTTTGCCATGATGTGTAGATTTTTAGTTGCGGACGAAAGTAGGGGAAAAATTCGGAAGTGAAACCCCCGAAATGAAAAAATTTACGAATCAGTTGACTTTGCTGTCGAGATTGCGTAATTTGCAGAACTTAACTATTCAAAAAGTCAGAGTTATGAGCAACATAGAGTATGATATCGAAGATGATATTGCTTACCAAGAAGGGGAAGAGCGGGGAATTGAAAAGGGTGTCAAAAAAGGCAAAATTGAGGGCAAGATTGAAGGTGACATCAAAAGAAGCATTATCGGTATTCGAAATTTTACAGCCAAGAATTTATCGGCAGATCTCATTGCGGAAGGGTTGGCTTTGGAACTAAAATTCGTCAAGGATATTCAAAAGCAATTATTACTGACAGATAAGATTACCACTCTTTTAGAGAAAAAGCAAGAGCCGAAAGCTATTGTAAAGAAGCTGAAGGTGAATGAACTTTTGGTGGCGGTGTTGAAAGAAGAGATGGAAAAAAAGTGAGCAATTTACCCTAAAATAAGCCTCGTATTTCCCCCGAGAAATACGAGGCTTTTTATTTCTCCCCGCTTTCGCCGAAAAAATCTACCTTCGCAGCACATTTTATAAATCACCGCATTCCATGATTGAAACTCACACCCATCTTTACGCCAAACAATTTGACGACGACCGCGACGCGACTATGCAACGCGCTTTCGACGCCGGCGTAGAGGAAATTTATTTGCCCGCCATCGACAGCGAAACGCACGCTGCGATGTTGGATTTGGAAGCCGCTTACCCCGACCGCGTACACGCCATGATGGGGCTGCACCCGTGCTCGGTCAAGGAAAATTATGAAGAAGAATTGGCGATTGTTAAAGAATATTTAGACGCAAGACCTTTTTGTGCCGTCGGCGAAATCGGCATCGATCTCTATTGGGATAAAAGCACTTTCGCCATTCAAAAAGACGCCTTTCGGCGACAAACGGAGTGGGCGAAAGATTTGGATATTCCGATTGTCATTCACTCACGTGAGAGTATCGACGAGGTGACTGAAATGCTGGACGACTTGAAAAGCGATAAACTGCGCGGCATTTTTCATTGCTTTACGGGCAATGCAGAGCAGGGGAGGAGGATTATCGACCTCGGTTTTTATTTGGGTATCGGCGGCGTGGTGACTTTCAAAAATGCGGGATTGGATAAAACCGTGGCGGAGTTGCCTTTGAGCAGTTTGGTTTTGGAGACCGACGCGCCGTATCTTTCGCCGGTACCGTATCGCGGGAAGCGGAACGAAACGAGTTATTTGCGTTTAATTGCGGAAAAAATCGCGGCGGTGCAAGGGGTGAGTTTTGCGGAAGTCGAACAGGTGACAACGGAAAATGCAAAAAAAGTTTTCGGGGCACACAACCAAAACGGCTGATTTTTGCATCTATCCGAATGAACCGTTAAAATCGGTGCTGCTTACCTACTGCATTCTACGAAGATTAAAAATAAAAAATCGGACTAAAATGTCCGAAAACAGGTCGAATCGGAGAAAAAAACGGATGAAACGTGATTTTTTTATAGGAATCGGGTTTATTCTTTTGAATTATTCATTCTTTTTTTAACATTTGCGCTGTCTACGGAAACAAAATGCAAATTTTGCCGTAGCGCATCCGCTCTGATGAAACTACACAAGGCACCCCGCGAAAGAGTTCGGGTGCAGAGAAATCAAAGACACACTTAGGTTGGATAAATTTATTTGCAAACTAAAATTTAAACTCCTTGCACTTTTCGTAAAAACCGCTATCTTTGCGCTCCTTTACGAAAAACGGCACGGAACTACCGAGTTTGCAAATTATAGCGCAGGAAGTAGTTTTTCTCCGCCGTTTGTTATTAGATACACGAAAGCTTGACCGGCTTTTGACGGTAAAATAAAAGTTCGAGACATTCTTGTTTTGCACTTTCTTTTACCAAATGTACGGAGAGGTGCCGGAGCGGTCGAACGGGCACGCCTGGAAAGCGTGTGTACCTTTACGGGTACCCGGGGTTCGAATCCCTGTCTCTCCGCTATTTTTTTCCTTCCTCGATTTAGCGGCTTTTCATTTTTGGTTTCGTACTTTCGGGTTTTTCCGAACGGGAAAATCTCGGGTACGAAAAAAAAAATCACACTTATTCGCTGCTTTTTTTTGTTTTCTCCTTTTCCTTCATATATTGCGAAATAATTGACTTTATCTCCTGCGGATTTTTTAACTTTGCTCGGCAAAACCTAAAAACGACTCCGACGGTTATAAAGAATTTTCGGACGTTTATTTTTGCATAAACGCCTGAAAATTAAATCATTATATTTTTAATCTCGCCCGATAATCACTGCTTTGCTTTGCTCAAAATCAAGCCGACTACCGGGTTTCATCTTTATCTTAAAACAATCGTTAAACCTTAATGACTATGCGGAAGTTACTTGCACTCTTGCTCGTCTTTGGACTTACATCCATGTTTTTGGCAGACGCTACCTGGGCTCAGGCAGCAACGGAGGCCGAACCGGACGGATTTCAGACACTGAAAGAAAAATTCATCGAAGGCGACTGGCGCTTCATGAGTTTGGTATTGGTATGTTTAATTTTGGGACTTGCTTTCTGTATCGAAAGAATCATTACCCTCAACATTGCAACCACCAACACCGACAAATTATTGGAACGCATCAACGAAAACCTCGCATCCAATGACTTGGAAGGCGCGAAAGAAGTTTGCCGTTCTACCACCGGTCCTACCGCATCTATCCTGCACGAAGGATTGAAAAATGCGCACGGCGGTGCCGAAGCAGTTGAAAAAGCTATGGTTTCTTACGGTAGCGTACAGATGGGTCTTTTGGAAAAAGGACTCGTATGGATTTCACTTTTCATCGCGATTGCGCCCATGCTCGGGTTTATGGGTACGGTAATCGGTATGATCCAGGCCTTCGACCGTATCGCGGAAGTCGGTGACCTTTCTCCTGCGGTAGTTGCCGACGGTATCAAGGTTGCCCTTTTGACCACGGTATTCGGTTTGATTGTGGCGATTATCCTGCAAATTTTTTACAATTACATTGTCAACAAAGTAGATGGTATCACCCTGAAAATGGAAGATGCTTCTAACGGCTTGGTTGATTTGTTGGCTACGCACGGTTACTTCCGTACTGCTACGCCTCCTCCGGCAGCGCGCGGCGGTATCTCTTTGGAGAAGTAAATTCCGTTGCGGTATAGATCGATAAGGTAACAAACGAAAATATAACAAACTTCCCGGCTGCGGTCGGGAGGTTTGTATTTTCTTTTTGTTTAGCATAAAATACTTATCGCATTCTTTGCCGGCGAGGTCGATCTGCGGATTTTTGTCCGTATTTATCGACTGCGTTGACTTGTCTTACTTTATTAAGACTTGCGCTATAAATCTTATTGTAAAAAATATTAAATCATAAACCATCATGTATAATACGCTTGCTAAAAACGGTACTACGATTGCCTTCGGTTTCGGCGCGTTGATTGTGGCGATTTTTTTGATTAGTGTTTTCACCCAAATCGGTGATCGCAGCACAATCGACGAATTGGTACAAACCAACATTTTCGACCCGGGTCTGTACCTGACTATTATTCTCGCGGTGTTGTGTGCCGTTGCCATCATCGGCTTCGGTTTGTTTCACATCGTCACGGATTTAAAAGGAGCATTAAAAGGACTGATCGGTATCGGTATTTTGGCGGTTATCTTCTTCGTGGCCTACGCAATGGCTACTCCGGAAGCTGCCGGCAACCCGATTTACGACACTATGGTCAAATTTGAAATCACCGACGGTGTTTCCAAATTTGTCAGCGGTGCCATTATTGCTACTTTGGCTACTTTGGCCATCGCCGTCATTTCTTTGATCGGCTCTGCTATTCTTAATTTTATCAAATAATCTACTTATGGCTCGTAAAAGTTCGAGAGACAGAATGAAGAACGAAATCAATGCCGGCTCGATGGCCGATATTGCATTTCTGCTGCTTATTTTCTTCTTGGTAACGACTACCATTGTAGAAGATAAAGGAATACTCGTGATGCTGCCGCCGTGGTCGGAAGATGAGCCGGATATTACCAAACTGAATACGCGTAACGTGTACTCGGTATTGGTAAATGCCAACAATCAACTTTTGGTGCGCGGTGAGGAACAAAAACTTCGGGATTTGAAAAATAATACCATCGAGTTTATCACCAACCCGCAGAATAAAGAAGACCTGGCTATCAGCCCGGACAAAGCCATCATTTCTTTGAAAAACGACCGCGGTACCAACTACAAAACGTACCTCGAAGTTTACAACGAACTGAAGGCGGCTTACAACGAAATTTGGAACACAGAGTCCAAAAGACGCTACGACGGAAGACTGTACGAAGATTTGTTGCGGGCGGAAAAGAAGGCCATTCGCGAAGATTTTCCTCTGGTTATCTCCGAGGCGGAACCGACTGCCTTCGGTGAGGAGTAGCAATATTCGCAGAAACGAAAAATTTCTTTAACAAATTCTGTCGTCATAGGATTTGTCGAAGGACTGTAAAACAGTGTCGGAAAGTCTTGTTGATGTTTCCGAATGTTTGCCGAAAGAAAAAGTCGTCGAAAAGCTATCTCTTTTAAGGCAAGCGGAAGCGAGTGTTTTTAATGCTTGCTTCGGACATCATCATTCTTTTCACACCGAAAACAAACAAGAAATTTGCAAAATTTTCGCGGGCGTTTTCAATAAAAACATCAGATTATGTCAAGATTTAGTTCCCGACGCGGAAAAGAAAACCCGGAAGTTTCAACGGCTTCCCTGCCCGACATTATCTTCATGTTGCTGTTTTTCTTTATGGTTGTGACGGTCTTGCGTGACTCGGAATTAAAAGTAGCGGTAGTTACTCCGAGTGCGACGGAACTCACAAAACTGGAGAAAAAATCGTTGGTCAACTACATCTACGTAGGAAAACCGACGAAGCAATTTCAAGAAATCTATGGTACTTCACCCCGGATGCAACTGGGCGACAAGTTTGCCATCGTTGAAGATATTCCGATTTTCCTGCAACAACACAAACTCAACGTACCGGAAAGCCAGCACGGCGGAATCACTTCCTCCCTGCGTGTGGACGGTAACGTGACGATGGGTATCGTACAGGACATCAAAACGCAACTGCGTAAATCGGGTCAACTCAAAGTCAACTACTCCGCCAAACCGAGGGCGGAAGAATTGAAGTAAGTTAAAAAAAAGAGCGTTTCCTTTCGGAAATGCTCTTTTTTTGTTGGTAGTTGATGGAGGGCTTTCGGTTTGTTGTTTGGGTTTCTCGTTTGCTCATACTGTTTCGTTAATTGTCTTCTGTTCTTTCTTTTAAATCTCTGCTTTTCTGCCTTCCTTTTTTGCAGAAAATCAGACGACTTACTCTTACATGAATTTTTGACGACGGTCGGATATTTTTACTACAAACAATCTTTACAAGTATAATACGGAGCTTTCAGAAGAAGAAACAGAAACAATCATTGAAAATGAAATCATTGTCGATTCCCGTGACGACGATGAGGCTGCGATGGGTTGGATAACCTACATGTGTCAAGAAATACAATTTCCCTTCAATACCGCCGCCCTCGCACATTTCAAACCGCTGCCCGTTCTAATGCTGTCTCAAAAATTTTTAACAGCAAAAAAGAATGCAAACTTATGACACAACAAGCCAACAATCGCCTTGCGGGGCAGACCTGCATCGTCACGGGCGGCAGCTCCGGTATCGGAAAAGAAATTGCCCTGTCGATGGGCAGAGACGGCGCGAATGTCGTGGTCAACTACTATTCGAGTGAAGAGACGGCGCAGGAAGTCGTCAAAGAAATCGAAGCGAATAATACCGTCGCCAAAGCCTTCGCTTACAAAGCCGATGTGAGTAAAGAGGACGAGGTCGAAGCCATGTTTACCAAAGCCGTCGATACCTTCGGTACGGTCGATATATTGGTGGCTAATGCGGGTATTCAAAAAGATGCTAAGTTGCACGAAATGAGTATGGAGCAGTGGCAGCGCGTCCTCGACGTCAATCTGACGGGGCAGTTTTTGTGCGCCCGCGCTGCCGTTCGTGAGTTTTTGCGACGCGGCATGCGCCCCGATATTTCTCGTGCTTTGGGTAAAATCATTCACATCAGTTCGGTACACGAAATTATTCCGTGGGCGGGTCACGCCAATTATGCCGCTACCAAAGGTGCCGTTCGGATGCTCATGGAGTCTATCGCGCAGGGCTATGGTCGGCAAAAAATTCGTTGTAACAGCATCGCCCCCGGCGCCATTCGTACCCCTATCAATAAATCGGCGTGGGAAACGCCCGAAGCATTGGAAAAACTGAAAGAACTCATACCCTACGACCGCATCGGCGAGACCGAAGACATCGGCGCGGCGGCGGTTTGGTTAGCCACCGACGAGTCGGATTACGTGTCGGGAACGACGCTTTTTGTGGACGGCGGGATGACTTGCTATCCGGGTTTTGCGACGAACGGGTGAGAGAGGTTTGGAGGTTGGGGAGTTGAGAGGTTTAGCGCACCGTAGCATCGACTTCAGTCGAGAAGCTAAAAAGCAAATGCGAGGTACTTTTCATTAAGTATCTCGCATTTTTATTTGGGAAAAGAACAAAAACGGGCAATCGTACCGGCGGCGGGAACTTCCGTCCTATTCCTCCCGCAAATCCGCCCCTACCTTTGTATCATCAAACAACGAAAAAATAACCGTTGCTGTTTTTCATCATCAAATAAAACTAAAGATTATGCGCTTTATCACAAAAAAAATGCACGCTTTCATTGATTATCCCGTCGCCGTTGCCCTGATTGTTCTTCCCTTTGTGTTAGACTTGGGAGCTTCTCATCCGCTTGCTTTTTACCTTTCGGTCGGCACGGGTATCGCCGCCTTCATTCTGACTTTACTGACCAATCACCAAACCGGTGTCGTGTCGGTTTTCTCTTACCGCTTTCACCTGACTGTCGATTTTTTGGTCGGTCTCGTTTTCGTTGCCGCGCCGTTTGTCTTCGGTTTTGAAGGCATCGACGCTGTTTTTTATTGGTTAAACGGTGCTGCGGTATTGACGGTGGTCGGTTTGCAAAAACCGGAAGGGGCGGATACTGCTTCGGCTGCACTTGCTGCTTAGTCGTGCAGAAAATTTTCCAAACAAATATTTGTAAAAAGTCGGGTACCGTAACGGTGGTCGGCTTTTTTTTGAACGAAACAGTTTTTTGCGAACAATATTATATTTTAAATAATTCTTCCGTAAAATTAAAAATTATCTTTTTTTCCCGTCTTTCAATGCCTTTTTGGCTTCCCTGTTAATTCGACGTTTAACTTTTTTAGCGTCCTCGCCCGGCGGCAGGTCTTCAGGCTTAATACCTCGCTTAGTGAGCAATTTTCTGACATCAGAATTATTTGTAACATGTTCTTCTCTTATCGCAGCATCCCCTGTCAAATCATTTTCAATAACATTATGTGAGGTCAGTTCCGTTGCAAAGTCCTTAGCCTTAATTAGCAGAGTAGAAAGAAAATCGGCAAGCGGACGGTTTGACGGAACGCCTAATTTGTCTTTCATAGCTTGTGTCGTGTGTCCTCCAAACAATGCACGATCTCCCGAACTGCGTATGTAACCGAATGAGGCATCGTTTACTCCGCGCTCCTTAATAACTTCGGAAAGTTTCTTTTCTGATTTGGTCAGTTTATCTCGCGCCGTTACTCGGGCAACATCAAGCAAACGTTGCTGTATGATTTCCTGTTTTCGAGTTTGTACCGCAAAGTAGGTTTGCGCAAATGCAATTTCTTTTTTGGAGGTATCGCCGCTTTGTGCTATGAGATAACAAGCGTAACGAGTTAATGCGACATCTTCTATTTTTCTTCGTGCCCCACTACCTAAATCGACCTTTTTGCTGATACCGACAAAATGGTTTGAAACGTCATTTCCTGCACCGGCGCAAGCGTCCGATGCTTTCAAGATTGTTTTCTTAAAGTTTCTCCATTGTGCATATCCGAGTATGTTTTGTAATTCACGGGCAGACCAACATTCTACTCCGTTCAAATCATAGGCGGCAGCCTCGAAAACGGAGAACAGTTCTTTTATTTCCTCACTTTTCATAGATTTATTTTTTGCTTGTGTTAGATTTTTCGATTATTATCGTACAGTCCTACTTTATTACAATATAATTAAAATTACTCTCGCCAACCGTCTTACCGCCCTACCGTTTAGAACTAAAAAACTCTCGCATCAACAACGCACACTCTTCGTGCATCACTCCGTACTCCACTTTCGTCTTAGGGTGCAGCATCGGCAGTCCGAAACGCATAAAGCCGCGCTTATCGTCCTGTGCGGCATAAACGAGGCGGTCGAGTTGCGCCCAAGCCAGTGCGCCGGCGCACATGCAGCAGGGTTCGAGGGTGACGTACAGCGTGCAATCGTTGAGGTACTTGCTGCCGAGGTAGGCGGAGGCGGAGGTCACGGCGAGGACTTCGGCGTGGGCGGTGACGTCGTTGAGTTGCTCGGTTTGATTGTGCGCCCGCGCAATGATGCGCCCCTGCGAGACCACAACGGCACCAACGGGTATTTCGCCTTTCATCGCCGCTTTTTGGGCTTCGATGTAGGCTTGTTTCATAAAATGAGCGTCGCTTTGTACGGAGAGCATGCGGAAAGGGTTGAAAAGTTGTAAAAGTCGAGAGGTCGAGCAGGCTCAACGTTTTACGAGTAAAAAAATATGGATAACGGACGGCAAAAGTATCTTTTTTGGCGTAACATTCGGGAAATGCAAACATATTTCCCTTTGTCGGGTTTTCAAAAAGCGCAAACTAAGCGGGAAACACCGTTGTTTCCTCAAATTCGGCTATTTTTGCCGAAATCGGGATTTGGAACCTTCGCATTTCTTCCAATCCGAAAACTAACCGAAAACTACTATTCATTGAATATTTTCTATCATTTAGGTCGCTTTTTAACGCTGCTCGGCTCGGGATTTACCCGACCCGAGAATCTGCGTATGTATTGGAAAGAAACGCTGCGCCAAATGGACGACATCGGGGTCGGCTCCGTGATTATCGTTGCGCTGATTGCGATATTTATGGGCGCGGTGGCGGCTTTGCAGTTTGCTTATCAGTTGAGCGGGCAGCTCATTCCTTTGTACTACATCGGTTACATCGTGCGTGATTTGGCGATTATCGAGTCCGCACCGACCATTACCTGTTTGGTATTGGCGGGGAAAGTCGGCTCTAATATGGCGGCCGAAATCGGCGGAATGCGCCAAAAAGAACACATCGACGCTATGGAAATTATGGGCGTCAACACAGCGAGTTATCTGATTATTCCGAAACTCATTGCGGCGGTGATCGTCATTCCTTTGCTCGTCACGATTGCAGCCTGCGTGGCGATGGTCGGCGGCTACTTGGCGGTGGTACCGACGGGCTATTTGGCTGACGTAGATTATTTGCGCGGTCTGACGGCTTTTTTCGTGCCTTATAATGTCTTCATTATGTACGTTAAATCGACCACCTTTGCCTTTTTGCTCACCGCCGTGTCCTGTTATCAGGGCTACTACGTGACGGGCGGCAGCGTCGAACTCGGAAAGGCAAGCACCAACGCGGTGGTCATCAGCAACATCCTCATTCTCTTTTCCGATTATTTAATCGCCGTACTTTTGACGGGTTACTAAAGCAAAACAATGATGCAGCCGACAATTCAAACAAACTCAAACCACTCTAACACTTCAAACTAAAAAATTTTGATTCGAGCGGAAAACATACGCAAATCCTTCGGCGAAACGGAAGTCCTTAAAGGCATTACGCACACTTTCGAGTCGGGCAAATGTAACCTGATTATCGGGCGCAGCGGCGCGGGTAAGACCGTGATGCTCAAAATATTGGTGGGTTTGTTTCAGCCGACCTCCGGCAATGTTTGGTACAATGATACCAACGTTTCTTCGCTGACTAAAAAAGAACTGCGTCAAATCAGAATGCAGGTCGGCATGCTTTTTCAGGGTTCTGCCCTCTTCGACAGTATGACCGTGGAAGAAAACATTCGCTTCCCCCTCGATATGTTCACTTCCAAGACTTTGAAAGAAAAGAAAAATCGGGTGAATGAAGTTTTGGAGCGCGTGCAGTTGGAAGGTGTCAACAAAAAATATCCTTCGGAAACGAGCGGCGGGATGCAAAAGCGTATCGGTATCGCACGGTCTATCGTCATGGAACCCAAGTACCTTTTTTGCGACGAACCCAACTCCGGTCTCGACCCCAAAACCGCCCTGCTCATTGACGAACTCATCGCCGATATTACCTACGAAAACAATATCACCACCGTCATCAATACCCACGATATGAACTCCGTGATGGGTATCGGTGACAATATCGCCCTGTTGCATCTCGGTAAACTCGTCTGGACAGGCAATAAAAAAGAGGTGATGGAAAGCGACGACGAACTGCTGCAAGCGTTCATTTTCGCCTCACCGTTTTTGCAGCGACTGCGGGATGCGGCGATTGCGAAATAGTCGTAGGGTTGGGGAGTTGTGAGGTTAGGGGTTGTGAGGTTGGGAAGTTACGCGTACCGTTAAAAAATAATAGCCGTCGATGCGTTTTTTTATTACCTTTTTTGTTTCCTTTTTTACGTTGCTTTCTTGCCAAAACGAGCCGCTGCCGACCGCTTCACTCAATGCTTTTCCCGTTTCCTTAGATACCGTTCAGGAAATACCCGAGCCGCTTCCCGTGGCGCCGCCGGACTACGATACGTTGCAATGGACGGAACTCGACCGTTTGCTTCCCGATATTATTATCGACCTAAAATATGCAACCGACAGCAATTTTGTCGGCGAGCAAATGTACGCCTGCGCCCGTGCTTTCTTACGTCCCGAAGCGGCAGCGGCATTGGCAAAAGTACAATCGGAAATGAAGCAAAAGGGACTGAATTTGAAAATCTTGGATGCCTACCGTCCGCGCCCCGTGCAGCAGCGACTGTGGGATAAAGTGCCCGACCGCCGCTACGTCACCCCGCCCGCCAAAGGCTCGATGCACAACCGAGGTGCCGCCGTAGATTTGACGCTGACCGATGCCGTCGGTCATGAATTAGACATGGGTACGGCTTATGATTTCTTCGGAAAAGAGGCTTGGTACACCTACCGCGACCATCCGCAAGACGTCTTAGATAATCGTAAACTGCTGCGTGAAACTATGGAAAAATACGGCTTTCGGGGGATTCGCACGGAGTGGTGGCATTTTTCTTTTCCCGGGGCGGGAGCGGGGTTGTCGGATTGGGAGTGGGGGTGTGAGTAAAGGGGGGGGGCAAAAAATGATAAAACTATAGTCTATCAATGATTATTCACGGAACTCAAACCTTCTTTTAATAATCTCAACAAATTTTGCTTTTCCTGTACCGTTTCATCCGAACCCGAAACTATCATGCGCACAGCAAGTGAAGAAGATAATTGAATACCTCTTTCCAAAATGTCGTTAATTCTTGCGTGCAACTTCGGATTGTTTTCCGTTATCTTCTTTATTTCGCAACCTATAACCACCACGCCGATTTCTGAGGAGTCCAAATCTCCGTCAAAAAATCTGTTGTACTCTTCCCATATCAAAGCATCCTCCAATAAGTGATAATGCTTCATAACAGACGAAATATCCAAAGGGTCTTTATAACGTTGCTCGGGTCTGTCATCAAATGCTATCAATTTCAATAATACTACCGCAGGAATTGAACAGACCTTGATAGTTTGAGAATCTATGTCAACGGACCTCAAACCGTTTTTGTAAACTTCGACAAAACCGTCTAAACTAATATCAATTAGTCCTTTCCCTTCAATCATCACTTTACCGTCATTCTCAATCTCGCCGAAGGGCAACAAATCTAATTGAATACCGTCCGGAGAAATAAGACAGAAAGCATTGTTTTCTGCTTGTACATAGCCGTATTCGTCGATGAGTTTAGACTTTAAATCGGAATACGTTTTTTCATCCGGCATATACACACCGAAGTCGATGTCTTTGGTACCGCGCGGCATTTTGTTGTTTTCGAGATACCAAATATTTTGCACGAGCGCACCGACGCCGAAAAAATCAACACCTAATGCTGCAGATGCTGCGATTATATCCGCGAAAACTTTTTTCAAATCGGTATTGCCTAAAGCATCATAAATATTTCGGGGCATATTTTTCGTAGATTATTTTTGCCGTTTCAAAATTTCGCGGTTTCGGGTCGGAAATCAGATCCGCGTAAACAAGAGGCATCGGTGCGATTTCGGGTTTGTCAAAAGAAGTGTCTTCGACATCCGATTTCCAAAATTGCTCGATTAAAGTTATCGAACCGTTTTTATCGGGAATTAAATTTAAGTCAAAAGCGAATTTTGCAAAAGAGTCATGTAGGTATATATTTACTTTTTCAGCAATCAAATATTCGGATAATTCTTCCGCCGCTAATTCGCCTCCGATTGTTGCTCGGAAATTCTCAAGCTGTAAAAGTTGCTGTAAATTTTTTTGTCGTTTAAAACTAAAATTTCGCTTCCTCAATTTAGGTCGGAGCGTTTTATTAAAAATAGTGACCCAATCATTGAACAAACGCTTGTAGTCGAGAACCTGTAAATCACGCTTATTCAACCGTACCAAATATTTTTCTCGCACTAATTCTTTATATACTCTGCTGACCGTATCAATCGAAACCCGAGCCGCACTGCCCAAATCCCGATAGTTCATTTTGACAGCCTCATCGTTAATCAGCAACTGATAAATAATTTTGAGCCCGGATTTTGAAAAAGCCGCTCCCGCACTGTCGCTGTTCAATTTTACTCTCTTTTGTGAGTCTATAAAAATGAAATTATGAGCGTCGTTAATATAAGTATTACCCGAAATTTCTAAGTAATTGATGCCTGATTCACGCAGTTGCTTTTTAATCGGCTTCGCCAAATATTCACACACAAATACCACTTGTCTGCCCGCGTACTCTTGCAAAAAAGGAATATCTGCCGCCGTTATTCTTTTCTTGACAATGTAAGGTAACCGAAAAGAAGCTTCACTTTTCAAAAAGTTTATTTCACCGCTTGAATAATTCAAATCTACACTTTCTGCCTCTTTGACCTTAGTTGTCATATTGGTAAGCGCGGAAAAATTATCAACCGCAGTTGTTATTATTTCTTGTTCCATACGGCAAATATACGAAAAAGTATTTAAATCGTACAAGTGAAATTGTCGTACAAGATAAGAAGATAATTTTCTTCAAGGTTAAAATTAATTTCACCCCAACTTCTCCCCCAAAAACTCCCCCGTAAAACTCCCCTCGACCTCCGCCAAAGCCTCCGGCGTACCCTGAAAAACCAAGTTGCCGCCGTGCTTTCCGCCGCCCGGTCCCAAGTCCACGACCCAATCCGCCGACTTAATCACTTCCATGTTGTGTTCGACCACGAGGACGGTGTGCCCTTTTTCCACGAGCGCATTCAACGCCGTCAGCAGCTTGCGAATGTCGTGAAAATGCAGCCCCGTTGTCGGCTCGTCGAAGATGAAAAGTATTTTTTCCTTCGTGTTTTCTTTCGTCAGAAAACTTGCCAATTTTACTCGCTGTGCCTCGCCGCCCGAGAGGGTAGAGGAGGACTGCCCCAGCTGCACGTAACCCAATCCGACATCGTACAGCGGCTTGATTTTCTTGACAATATCTTTTTTGTCTTTGAAAAATTCGAGCGCCTCTTCGATGCTCAATTCCAAGATTTCAAAGATGTTTTTTTCGTTGTAGCGCACGTCCAAAACCTCGCGTTTGAACTTATGCCCGTTACACTCCTCGCAAACCAAACGCACGTCCGCCAAAAACTGCATTTCGACCACTTGTTCGCCTTCGCCCTTACAGGTGTCGCAGCGACCGCCGTCCACATTAAAACTGAAATGCTTCGGCTGATAACCGCGAATGCGCGACAGTTGTTGATTGGCCATCAGATTACGAATCGAGTCGTAAGCCTTCACGTAAGTCACCGGATTGGAGCGCGAAGACTTACCGATCGGGCTTTGGCTAATCATTTCGACCTGCGTGA
The DNA here is from genome assembly GCA_020629965.1 of Saprospiraceae bacterium. Classification (GTDB taxonomy): domain Bacteria; phylum Bacteroidota; class Bacteroidia; order Chitinophagales; family Saprospiraceae; genus JAHDCG01. Next base: position 15,872 of record JAHDCG010000024.1, read on the forward strand.
GTTGGTCGAGGTCGCCCGTCAGTTCGCGGTGCAGACCCGGCGAGGAAGTGTAACTTTCTCCGAAATGCTGTTTGAGTGCCGGATACAAAATTTGCTTTACCAAAGTTGTCTTGCCCGAGCCGGAAACCCCCGTCACGACCGTCAGCGTATTCAGCGGAAATTTCGCGTCGATGTTCTGTAAATTATTTTGGTTCGCGCCTTTGACCCAAATTGCATTCGCGGATTTACGGCGCATTTCGGGCAGCGGAATTTGCATCGTACCGTTCATGTATTTCGTCGTCAGACTGTCCGTCGCTTCATTGTAAATATCTTCGTAGGGGCCCGCAAAAACGACGTGACCGCCGTTAATGCCCGCCTCCGGTCCGATGTCGATGAGGTAGTCGGCGGCGGCAATGACGTCTTCTTCGTGCTCGACGACGATGACCGTATTGCCGAGGTCGCGCAGGTCTTTCAGCACCTTGACGAGGCGACCCGTATCGCGCGGGTGCAGTCCGATACTCGGCTCATCGAGGATGTACATGGAGGCGGTCAGGTTGCTGCCGAGGGTGCGCGTCAGGTTGATGCGCTGCGTTTCGCCGCCGCTGAGGGTGTTCGATAAGCGATTGATAGTCAGGTAACTGAGTCCGACGTTGACCATAAATTCCAAGCGCGTTGTGACCTCCAACAGCAGTCGTTTGGCAATCGTGCTGTCGTGTTCGTTCAGTTCCATACTTTGAAACCAAGCCAACAATTCGTCAATCGGCATTTCCGTCAAATCGACGATGCTTTTGCCCGCGATTTTCACGTAAGTCGCCTCGATGCGCAGTCTGCCGCCGTCACAAGTATGACAAGTCGTGCGCCCGCGATACCGTGCCAACATCACCCGATTTTGGATTTTGTACATCTTCTTTCTGATTTCATCGAAGAAACCGTCGATGCCTTTCCAACGCCCTTTTCCGCGCCAAATATTGCGTTTTTGGTCTTTCGGTAAATCTTTGTAAGGCTTATGTACATCCAAACCAAAAGTGTGCGCCGCCTCGATTAAACGCGTCTGCCATTGGCTCGCTTTATCCCCGCTAAAGGCTGCAATCGCCCCGTCATAAATCGACTTTGTCGGGTCGGGAATAACCTTTTTCTCATCAATGCCCATCACTTTACTGAAACCCTCGCAGGTCGGACAAGCCCCGAACGGATTATTAAAATTAAAAAGCTGCGGCGTCGGGTCTAAAAATTCGATACCGTCCGCCGTAAAGCGGTTGTTAAATTCGCGCTCTTCCACGCCCATAAAGTCGATGATGCACTCGCCGCCCGCCTCGTAAAATGCCGTCTGCACCGAGTCGGCAATCCGTTTGTCATTCTCTTCATCGTCCTTTTTTACCACAAAACGGTCGATGAGAATGCGAATGTCTTTCTTCGCAAAGTCCTGCACTTTTCCCGCAAATCGCTTTTTATCACCATCCAAAATATCTTCCACGCGGGTCGTTTCGCCTTCCCACACCAAGCGCGTATAACCTTTTTGCAAAAGCAATTTTAACTCCGTATCCATGGCGCGATCGGGGTATTTTTGCTGCAAAGGAATGAAGAGTTGCACCTTCTGTCCCTCCTCGTGCGCCGTGATGTAGTCCGTCACATCCGCAATCGTATCGCGCTTCACCTCCGTGCCGCTCACGGGCGAGTAGGTACGCCCGACGCGTGCGTAGAGCAGGCGCAGGTAGTCATAAATTTCCGTCAAAGTCCCCACCGTCGAGCGCGCATTCGAGGTGCTGACCTTTTGCTCGATGGCAATCGCCGGGCAAATGCCTTTGATATAATCGACCTCCGGTTTCTTCATCCGCATCAAAAACTGCCGCGCATAACTTGACAAACTTTCCACGTAACGGCGCTGACCCTCGGCGTAGAGCGTATCCATGGTGATACTCGACTTCCCCGAGCCGGACACACCCGTGACCACCACGAATTTATTTTTCGGAATGGCTAAATCGACATTATTCAGATTATTGCTGTTGGCGCCTTTGATAAATATTTCTTCGCGCAGTTGCTTTTTGGTGGGTTCGAGGATAGCGGATGTGTTTTCTTTCATATTTATGCTGAATAACTTTTTACGCTGATTGCTAAGATTGTTTATGATAAACGCTGAAAAATTTGCACAAGCGTTTTACCTCTTTTGGTAACAAGAGAGGGGGAACTAAGGTTTTTATTTTGCGGAAGTTAGTGTGGCGGCGGAAATGCCGTTTTGATGTGTTAACGGGGCAAAGGTAGGGAAAAAGGGGGAGTTATTGCTTAGGTGCATTCTGTTTCGGTGAGAAGAGCAAGCAAAAACTTTTACGTCAAGCTTTGTATTTGTTTAGTCTTTCTACTAATATATGTACGCGTGTAGAAGGCTTTGCATCCGACGGTGTTTTGTCGACAGCGTTTTCCAACAAGCGTTTAGCATGTTTTATTGCCGTTTTTTCATCCCCTGTCTGTTGCAGAATTTCGTAAATATCATCGCTGTTTTTAGCGTAGTCTCCCAATCTCTGTTTTAGTATTTCAATATAACGGTTCCGTGTTACACCGGTGTCCAAATACTGAAAATGCAGTATGTACCATAATTCAAAAGCCTCGTTAGAGTAGGCTGTACCGATGTCCTGACGTTCACCAAGCAGCATGGCTTCGTTGAAGTGTGCCGCAGGAAAACTGTCTCTGTCAAAGACTGCCCAAACTTCGTCAAAGTCGGGGAGCAGTTTATCTTTAGCACGTTTATTACGGAGTTCGATTGCCTTATTGACTACACTTAATGTATTGGTCCCTTCTCCCTCTATTTCGACTTTTACCGACTCCGGCGGCAGATGAGCTACCAAAGCATTAAAATAATTCGGTTCGGTCTTCTCACCTTCGCACACGAGCAAAAAATAGTGCCGTTGCTCTTCTTGACGCACAACTCGCTTACTGCTTTCCGACTTCTTCAGTTCTGCAAGCATTTCCGCAAAAGTAGTTTTGTTTTTCTTCTTTGCCATGACCTAAAATTGTTGAATAAAAGGAATGGCACCGTAGCGACCACGCAAATAATTAGCTTCGTAATCCGCATCTTTTCTGATTTTTTGTTGGTCTGCGGTTTTAAAATCCGCTAAAGAATAGAGCCTGCCCGCACCGTATTTATCTTTTTCCGTAAAGTAAATTTGGTCACGTCGCAGCAGCTCATTATCAAGGAGATTGGTATCGTGGGTCGTAAAAATAAGTTGTGCTTTCCGATTTTGTTCGGAATTGAAATACAGTACGATTGCCTTTGACAGCAGAGTGTGCATCATAGTACCGATTTCATCGATAACGATAATTTTTCCGTTGCGTACAGCATCTATCAGATAACCGGCGAGATTAAAAAACTTGGCGGTACCGCGTGATTCTTTTTGATACAAATCGAAATTAACGGAGTCAGCCGGTTTGTTATTTTCGTCGTAAACAGTATGCAGCAACTCGACCGAGTTTTCACGCAAAGTATCAAGAAAGCCGGAACTGTCCCCCTTTTCTACCCGAACATCTTCAATTCCGACATCCGCTTTTTTAAGCAATCCTAATATTTCCAAACGATTCTCTTCATTTTCCGTGAGAAAATTTTCGGAAAATTTACCTTCGTCATAAAAGCCCGCTCGCAAATTATCGCTGACAAACACTAAATCGGCAAACCAATCAATAATCGTCTGCGATATCTGACCGTTAAGTTGTGCACATAAAGACAAGAACAGAGCATTTTTCCGTGTCCATTCTTCCTTGTTTTTTCCTTCCGAAAATTTCCTTCCGTTAATTTCAAAACTATCATGTACACGCAAAAACAGCGGATATTCTTTAGTTTTTACACGTTCTAACAGCCACTCTTTGGTGACTCTGTCCTTATTTACTTCAAATCCGTAGCGGTAAATTTTTTCGCTTATACAAACAGATATTTCAAAATGACTGTCAGCTTGCTTTGTTTCGGAATTTAATAAAAACGGGTCTATGGAAATTTTCTCATTACTCTGTGTGTCTTTTGCCGATGAAATAACAAAAGACGACATAAAGGATAAAGCATTCAATAAATTACTTTTTCCGCTTGCATTTTTTCCGTAAACAGCAACGCTTTTCAGAAGTTTTTCGCGCTCAGTCAACAACAGATTAGTTTCGGAAAGCTCACTAACCGTGGCTGCCCGCATGTCTAAGGTGTTTTTTTCTTTGAAGACTTTAAAATTACCGACCGTGAATTTTGACAGCATATTTCTAAATTTTTGAAATAATTTCTCAAAATTAGTTATTTTTATTGAATTTATATCAATTAGTTTAAATTTTTTGCGATTGTATCAATTAATTTAAATAAATCAAGAGCAAAAAGGATACAGAAGTACGGAAAGTATCTGTCGTATGCATTTTCGAAACAAACGCCGTATTCTACCCTAAAAACCGCCCAACCTACCCCCTCCCGACAAAAATTCCCTCTCACCGCAATTCCTCCTCTTAACAACAAAATAAATCCCCGTCATTTCAGTTTAATAAACCGACCTTTCCGCACAAGTAAAAGCAACTAAAGCGCGACTTTTCACGTAACAGAAAAGCGTAGAGCTTATTATGACTTTTATAATCGGCTGCAAACGGAAAATTTCATCCTGTTCCGCGTTAAAAATGCTCGACGTAGCTAAGGCTATGTCTGTGCTTTTTGCCTTGAACAGAATAAAATTTTCTCGTTTTCGCTCGACCCTAAAAGTCAAAATAAGCTCTTACTTTTGCGGAAAAAATGCAGAGCATTTTAAAAAGAACAGAATGACGAATTTTTTAAAAATATACGCCCTTTTATTTGTCTTGGCAGCGGCCTGGATAATCAGCGGATGTACGACGCAAAAGGTGCGCGGCGAGTATAAGGGACTGAAAAAAGTGTATCACAACACGACGCAGCGGTATAACGGCTACTTTAATGCAACGGTGCTGCTGGAGGAAAGTCGCTTGGCTTTGGAACAGCAACATCGGGATAATTACAATAAAATTCTGCCGATTTTTCCGGCTACGGAAGCGGAAAATGCGCAGGCGGTCGCCGAACCTCTGGACGAGGCGATGAAAAAAGTATCGGTGGCGGTCAATCTGCACCGGGGCGCAAATTGGACGGACGACTGTTATTTTCTGTTGGGGCAAGCGCAATATTTTAAGCAGGATTACGAAGCGGCGGAAGAGACTTTTGAATTTATGGAAGTCGAATTCAGTAATGATTTGCGGAAGCGCGGTCAGTTTTCGCAGCGCGCCCGCGACCGTGAGGCTAAAACCAAAGCAGAAAAGGAACAGTACCGAAAAGAACGACTGAAAGAAGCGCAACGCGACCGCAAGGAAAAAATGGACGAGCGCGACGATAAAATTAAGCAACGCAAAAAAGACAAAAAAACGAAAGATAAAGCCCGCAAAAAGGAGCGTAAGCGCCGCATCAAAGAGCAAAAGGCATATAAAAAAGCCTTGGCGATAGCTCGCAAAAAAGGTACAAAACCGCCGCCGCGCCCGAGTTCTCGCAAGAAAAAAGAAGAAGAACCGGACAAAACCGTAGAGAATAAAGAGGAGGAGAAAGTACAAGAACAAGAAGAAGTAGCAGAGGAGAAAAAAGAAGAAGAGAAGAAGGATGAACCGAACATGCTGCAAGAGCCGGAGTCTTACTTTTTGAAGCACCGCCCCGCGCTGCGCGAGTCGCAACTCTGGTTGGCGCGGACGTACATCGAGCGCGATAATTTCCTGTTGGCGGATAAAAAAATGTCGGATTTGGAGTCAAATCCTAAGTTGTCGAAAGAAGTAGCGGCGCAAATTCCGGCGGTGCGGGCGCACTACTTCATGGAGCAAAAGAAGTACAACGATGCGCTGCCGTGGTTGGAAAAAGCTATCGAAGCGGCGAAAGACCGCACGGAAAAAGCGCGTTACGCTTTCATCATCGCGCAGATTCAGGACAAATCGGGCAACAACGTCGCGGCTTTGGACAGCTATCAACGGGTGTTGAATTTCCGTCCGGGTTACGACATGGCATTTTCGGCGCAGTTGAACGTTTTGAACAGCAAATACGCCAACGGAAAACTGACTGCCGCCCAAGCCGATAAGGAATTAAATCGCCTGCTGAAAGACATCAAAAACGAAGAATACCAAGACCAAATTTATTACACTTTAGCGCAAATTGCTTTCGCGGACAAGCGCACGGACGAAGCAATTGCCTTCTTGGAAAACTCGCTGTCGGTGCCGAGCAGCAACAAAGCCAACCAAGCGGAGGCTTACTATCAGCTCGCTAATGTCTATCTGGAGCGCGAAGATTACGTGAATGCCAAAAGCTATTTTGATTCGGTCATCGGTACGCTGCCCAAGTCGGACGAACGCTACGAACAGTCCGAAATTTACGCGAAAAATCTGACGGAAATCGCGACCAATCTGGAGACGATTACGCTGCAAGACAGTCTGCTGCGTATGAGTAAACTGACCGACGAAGAGCGTCGCACCCGCGCTTTTGAAAAGAAAAAAGCGGACAACGAAGCCCGCCTGGCAGCCATTCTCGCCAAGACGCAGGGCGGCGGTGCGGTCGGTAATAACATCGGTGCGGTGCGTGCCGGCGGCAAGCCGAGTTCTTTCTTTGCTTACGACGACCGTGCGGTGAAAAAAGGCGCGCGTGAGTTTGAAAGAGAGTGGGGTGGTCGCCCGCTCGGTGACAACTGGCGCACGGACGACGGCGAGGCTATTGCCGAAGAACAAGAGCAAGCCGTAGAAAATTTAGCGGAAACGGTCATCACTGATGAAGACGTGGAAAAGATGTTTAAAAACGTGCCCGATACACCCGAGCAAAAGGCGGAAGCGGAGCAAAAAATCGAGGAAGCGATGTTTAATCTCGGTCGTCTGTACCGCGATAAATTGGGCTACAACGAAAAGACCGTCGAGACGCTGGAAGAACTGCTGAAGCGCAACCCGAACACGGAATTCGAGCCGGACGCTTTGTATTATCTGTACCTCGCGCATCAGGATTTGGGCAACACGGCAGCGGCGCAGCAGGTGAAAAACAAACTGCTCGCCGATTACGCGGAGACGACTTTTGCACGGGTAATTAAAGACCCCGATTACGTCAAAAATGCGCTCAATCAAGATTACAAACTCAATCAGTATTACGACGAGACGTACAGCGATTTCAAAAAAGGCGATTACCAAATCGTCAAAGTGAAGCTGGATAAAGTGCCGAGCGAGTTCGGTGCGCAGAACACTTTGGCACCGCGTTTTGCGCTGTTGAATGCCATGACTATCGGAAATTTGCAGGGCAAAGACGAGTACGTCAAAGCCCTGAAAGATGTCATCGCCAAATTTCCGGACACGCAGGAACAGACCCGCGCCAAGGAAATTTTACGCCTCCTGGGTGTCAAAGGCAGCAGCGGTGCAGTCGTAGCCGGCGGTGCGAGTGACGGCAAATACACCGTCGAAGATGACAAGCTGCACTACATGATTGTTGTCTTCAACGAGCCGGATATTTCACTGACGGAGGCCAAAGTAAAAGTCAGCGACTACCACAATAAGTACCACAAGTTAGACAAACTCCGCATTTCCAATATCTATCTCGGCGGCGGCGACGGCAAAATTCCGTTAATCGTCGTGCGTCGCTTCAAAGACAAAGCCAAAGCGATGGAATACTACGACGGCTGGGAAAAGAATAAAAAGGACTATGCAGAGGGCAATTATAACCTGTACCCGGTGACGCAGGGCAACTACCGCGAGATTTTGAAATCGAAATCGGTGGACGGCTACGATGCCTTTTTTGAGGAGAATTATCGGGAGTAGGGTGGTTGAAAGGTGCCGGGTGCGTCAGAAACTTCGACGCCGCATCACTTTTTCTTGAATTAAAAAAACGAGCAATTTCCTTGCGGGGAGGTTGCTCGTTTTTTTGTGGCTTTAATCGATAATTTTTATAATAGTCAGGGGTGATATAATTTGCTGCTATACCTTGTTGAAGGGGTGTGTCATCGTTTAACAATTTTCTTCTTAAACAGAACATCACCGTTTTTATCTGTTCCTGCTAAAATAAATAATCCGGCAGGTAACGAGGTTGTATTTAATATCGATGAAAAATTATCAAGCGAAAGCAAAATTTCTCCCTTGAGATTGTAGATTTTCAATGTGGCTATTTCGCTTGAAAATTCCGAAACTAAGTGAATTTGATTGTCAAACGGATTAGGAAAAACGGCGAAATCTTTTTGTTGTATCGGTGCGGAGAAGGAGGAAACAATATCTCCGTTCTCGTCCGCTTTCAGTACATACAACTCAATTACGCCCGGATTATTAACAAAATCGTGTCTTCTGCCGTAAATCATACAACCGCCGTCTTCCGTGGCTAATACGCCGTACATGACATAAAAAGCATCGCCGCCGTAATAGTTTTCCCAATTTATATTCATCTCATTATCTAATTGAGCTATGAAAAAGCGGGTATTTACTTCTAAATAAGGGTCTAAATTTATTACGACATCCGTATGTCCGCCGCAATAAATTTTGTTTTGATACTTAATATCCAATGCTTTGAACCTTGCAGTATGGTCAATAATTTCTCCGGGTTGCCCGAGAATATTAAAATTCACTTCTTCGCCTGCATTATTGATAGTGCCTATACCAATGTCTCGGATTCCGCCGGGTTGATATTTTCTGCCGGTAATTACTATCAAGCTGTCATTCAGGCGCATAAAACCTCCTTCCGGCGACAAATTAAAGGGAGAAGGAGCTTGTGTTTGGATAACCGAAAAGTCGATATTCAGTTGATAAAAAGAGAAACCATCTACCCAATAATAATCTTCTTCCGGAACGGATGCTATGCCTGTGAAAAATTCTCCCGAAACGTATAGTTCAGAGTCAAAGTTTACATCATCGGTTATTCTGAAAACAAAGGGTTTTCTTTCAAACGGAGAAAAATCTTCTGCAATGCCTGCACAAAGAAGGGTATCCGCGCCGGAACTTTCACAGGTAAAAGAAAATACCCTGCCGGAGGTTTCCATATAAAATGGTGTATCGGACAGTATTTCCAAATCTTCGGAAACCGTTATCAGATTCATAAACAAGGAATCTCGGTCGGGGAAAGTAGTGGTAGTTCCGATAAGACGATAATCACCGGACTCTTTTTGGTCGATAGAAAAAATTTGTGTTTCGTAGCCGGCAAAATCAAGCACGGCAGAGTTTATTAATTCTCCCTGACTGTTCAATTTATAAAGAGCAGTAGTGAAATCGCTGCTTGCTGCAATAATAAAATTACCGTTTTCATCTTCAAATGCGGCAGAACCGATTTGAAACTCCAAATCGTTATTTATATATCTGAATGTTCCTTCTTGGGCGTGAGTGATGTTGATTGAAAATAGAATAAGAAAAAGGTGAAATTGATTTTTCATGGTAAAATTATTTTTCGTTTTGTGTAATTCGATGAACTATGTAAAGGATGAACAGAGAAATCGCTGTGATATTTTTTCGGTTCACAACAATAACATTACCGTGAACTCTTTTATGGAGAAGAAGCAGAAGGATGCTGTCTCAAATTTTTTTTGTCTTTCGCTAAACGCATCCGCACAAAAATTTCCCGCAACAATTCATACCGCCTATCTTTGAGAAAATATCGAGCTATCAGGTTTTGGAGTTTAAAGGTTTAGCGACAGAGCGCGTTTTAAACGATTAAACGACTAAACTATTAAATAACAAAATGAAATTTTACATCTCCTTCGGCATTCTCGCTTTCATCCTCGGCGTTTCGATTTTTTCGGTCGATAACGAGACGACCTCGTTTCATACCGATGCCGAGCGCGCGCATTTCAAAACGATGGCAATGATGCCTCCGCCGCCGCCCGTTGACTCTAATTTGATTTTTCCGAAATCTACCGCTTGCGAAGGCTGTCACGGCTTCGATGAAAATGAATTTGCTTACATCACGGCAGCGGGTGACGAGGTAAATGTCTTCGACGATTGGCAATCGAGCATGATGGCCAACTCTGCGAAAGACCCGTTTTGGCGCGCCAAAGTGAGCCACGAAACGCTGTTGCACCCCGCCGAAAAAGACGAAATCGAAACGAAATGTACCTCTTGCCACGCGCCGCAGGGTCACTACACGGCAATATTGCGCGGCGAGCCGCACTATACGATGCAGGATTTGCTGTTGGACACCATCGGACTCGACGGGGTCGGCTGCGGCGGTTGTCATATGATGAGCGCGGAGGGCTTGGGCGATTTAAACAGCGGTCTGATAAATTACGATACGACACGCACGATTTTCGGGCCGTTTGCGGGGCCGTTTGCCGGACCGATGGAGGAGTTTCTGGGCTACACACCCGTTTATGCGCCGCACGTGCAGGACGCGGGCATGTGTGCTTCCTGTCATTCGCTGCTGACGGAAACGCACGATTTGGAAGGTAATAATTTGGGGACAAAATTTGTCGAGCAAGCCACTTATCAGGAGTGGCAAAATTCTTTTTACGAAGAGGAGCAGACCTGTCAGGATTGTCACATTCCGCAGTTGGAAGAAGAAATCGTCATCTCTTCGGGCTATTCTTTTTTGGAAGGTCGCTCGCCTTTCGGCCGCCACGATTTGGTCGGCGCGAATACGCTGATGTTGGATTTGATGCGGGTAAATAAAGACGCACTCGGCATCGAGGCAAGCACGCAGGACTACATTCAAACCATTGAAAAGACCTTCGACATGTTGCAGCAGCAGTCTTTGGATTTGACTTTAGACTATCGCGGCGACACGGCGGACTCGCTGTTTTTTGCTTTGGAATTGAAAAATAAAGCGGGGCATAAATTCCCCTCGGGCTATCCTTCGCGCCGCGCTACCGTCGAGTTTGTGGTCTTGGATGCGGCGGGTGATACCCTCTTTCAATCAGGGGTACACGAACCGGATTTCGAGGTCAAAGGACGCGACGCCGATTACGAAGAGCATTACGACATCATCAATTCGGAAGAGCAAGTACAGATTTATGAGTTCGTTATCGGTGACGTCAACGGCGACCCGACAACCGTACTCGAACGCGGCGCAATTAATCTGAAAGACAACCGCATTGCACCTTTGGGCTTCACGACGAGCCACGCGGTGTACGACACGGTGCGCATCTCGGGCAGGGCGGAAATCGACCCGAACTTCAACATCACCGACGGCGCGGAGGGCAGCGGCACGGACTCGCTTTTCTACCACATTCCGCTCAACGGCTACTCGGGTGCGGTCTCGGTCAGCGCGAAGGTCTGGTATCAATCGCTGCCGCCGGCGTGGATGAAAGAAATGTTTGACGAAAGCACACCCGAAATCGAGACGTTCCGTACGATGTTCGATGCGGCGGACAGGTCGCCCGTTTTGGTGCAAAGTCAGCAAACGGAAATTCCTTTCGTTGGGGTCAGCACGACGGAAGAGCCTGCTTTTGCGCGTAATATGCGTGTCTATCCTAATCCGATGAGCAGTGTTTTTAACTTAGATTTACCGGAAGATGTGCAGGTGAAAAGTTTAGTGTTGTATGATGTACGCGGGGAGATTATGCGGTGTTTTTCGGAAAATGAGCGGATTTTTGAGATTGGAGTAAAAGGGGTTTATTTTTTGAAAATTGAGACGACAGGAGGTGAGTTTGTGGTGCGAAGAGTGGTGGTGGAGTAGGGGGGAATGACCGCAGACCTTGAGAGCTGAGGACGCGAAGAATGGGAAGAAAAATCCTAAAAATCCCGTTAATCCTGTCTGAAAAATCGTCTCGTTTTTGTGTTGTCGTGTTTTTCAATTCAAATCTGCAAACAAATCTTTTGCGGAAATACGAAACTCGTCGGAAACCGGAATGGCTTCGCACACTGTTTTACCCTGACAAATTGTGACCTTGTCGATAGCTGTGTAAACGTAAACTTGTTGCAATTCGGGGAAAATGTGCCAAACGCATTTTACGCCGGCTCTGAAGTATTCAACGAGTTTTGTGTGAATGTGGCTTGACTTATCCGAAGGTGAAATTACCTCACCTACCCATTGGGCAATTTCAGTATTTTCTTTAGAAAAGTTTGCTTTTTGCTTAGCGGAATAAATAGCCAAGTCAGGTCTGCGTAGTTGAAATTGGGAAGTACGCATATCTGTTTCAATATTAAAAACGCTGCCTTCTTGAGCCATTTTAGTTTGAAAAAAGAGTCTCAACAATACATTATTAATCAACGATTGAAATTGATTCATGGAAGGGGATTTTTCTACAACACCGTCATTCCACTCGTATTTATAAGCGTCGTCCGTATCGTTAAATTCATTATAAAAGTTTTCCAAAGTAATATAACGATGACCTTGTACCTCTGTGGTAACTTCCTCTGCTTGTTGCGTTTGTACTTTTCCGATAGAAGCCATATTAGATTTCTTTATTGACAAAGATAACGTTTTTATTCAACAATCAACAAAAAAATCCCGAGCCTCCCCAAAAAGGAAAACCCGAGATTTTATATCTGTCACAGCGGCTCGACACCCCAACCTCTCAACCACCAAACCGCTCAACGTTTATTTCTTAGCCTTCTTTTTCGGTGCCAACATGACCGACATGCGGCGACCCTCCATTTTAGGCAGCGCCTCCGCCGAGCCGAGGTCTTCCAATTCTTTCATAAAGCGCAACAGCAACAACTCACCGCGGTCTTTAAAGACGATAGTCCGACCGCGAAAGTGCACGTATGCGCGAACCTTACTGCCTTCTTCGAGGAAAGCGCGGGCGTGGCGTGTTTTGAACTCAAAATCGTGGTCGTCCGTATTCGGTCCGAAACGAATTTCTTTGATGACCGTCTTGGACTGCTTCGCTTTCAGTTCCTTTTCTTTCTTTTTCTTGTTGTACAAGAACTTGCGGAAATCCTCGATTTTGACCACGGGCGGCTTTGCCTTCGGCGAAATCTCGATTAAATCTAACTGTAATTCCTGTGCCCAACGAATGACCGTGCGGATGTCATGTACATTGCCGGGACCGATTTCCTGTCCGGCGGCTTCACTGATTTTGTCAAAGTTATCACCGACGAGGCGCACCTCGGGTACGTTTCTGATTTGTCGGTTTACCCGGAATGCCGCACCCGGGTCTTCTCTGCGTGCGTTGCGATTGTTTCTTCTTCTTATTGCCAAATTTTTATATTTAATGAATGTTTACGTCTGACTGAATTTACCTTTTTCATTGACGGCAATTCGTTTGTCTGTCCGACGTTTTTTATTGTTTAAGGTTGATTTTCAAAATTATTTCGCAAGATATTGAAATCAATCAATATCGGGTTAATTTTTTAGGATGTTTTTGCGAGAGAATGTGAAACAAAGGAAATTTTCTATGAAAATAATGCAGTAAAAAAAAGCTGCAACCACCACTCAAACTATTCCAACCACTCCAACCCGCAACCCCTCCCTATTAAAAGCAAAAGTCGCCCGAAATAGTTCACCCCTAAGGATAAAAAACTACTGCGGACGACTTTTTTATAGGATTGCACGGCAAAAAAGCAATTTCACCGCGCAATCTGTATGTTTACGAAGCACTGCTGACTTCGCCTTTCTTCAAAACAATCTTCAACCCGTCTTCCTCCTCATTCATCACTGCTTCAAAAACCGAACCTTCCGCCGGGTTTTCAGCGAGGATAAATTCCGCTAAGGGGTCTTCGATGTATTTCTGCACCGCACGGTTCAGCGGGCGCGCGCCGTACTGCGGGTCGTAACCCTTCTCGGCAACAAAATCCTTCGCTTCTTCCGACAATTCCAAGCTGTATTCCATACCTTCCAAACGACCGTAAAGGTCTTTCAAAGTGATGTCGATAATCTTGAAAATGTGCTCGCGGTTCAGACTGTTAAAGATAACCACGTCGTCGATACGGTTCAAAAACTCGGGCGAGAACGTGCGTTTCAGCGCATTCTGAATGACGGCTTTACTTGCATCTTCCGAGCTGTCTTTCCGCGCTTGCGTTTGGAAACCGACACCCTGACCGAAGTCTTTCAACTGACGCACCCCGATATTCGAGGTCATAATAATCATGGTGTTTTTGAAATCGACCTTGCGACCCAATCCGTCCGTCAACTGTCCGTCGTCCAAGACCTGCAACAAAATATTGAACACATCCGGGTGTGCTTTTTCAATCTCATCCAACAAGATGACCGAGTACGGTTTGCGGCGTACTTTCTCCGTCAACTGACCGCCTTCTTCATAACCGACGTAGCCCGGAGGCGCACCGATTAAGCGACTGACGCTGAATTTTTCCATGTACTCCGACATGTCGATGCGAATCAAAGCATCTTCACTGTCGAATACCTGACGCGCCAAGACCTTCGCCAACTCGGTTTTACCGACACCCGTCGGGCCCAGGAAGATGAAGGAACCAATCGGCTTCGACGGGTCTTTCAAGCCCACGCGATTACGCTGTATAGCTTTCGAGATTTTGACAATCGCCTCGTCCTGACCGATGACACCCTTTTTGAGGTTGTCGCCCATTGCCACGAGTTTCTTGCTTTCGTTGGTCGCCACGCGCTGTACGGGTATGCCCGTCATCATCGCCACCACTTCCGCGATGTCCTCTTCGTTGACGGGGTAGCGTGCCGTTTTGGCTTGCTCTTCCCATTCTACTTTCGCAAATTCGAGGTTGCGTACCAACTTACTTTCGTCGTCGCGTAAATCCGCGGCACGTTCGTATTGTTGGTTTTTAACCGCTTGATTTTTGCTTTCGCGGATTTCTTCGATTTTCTTTTCCAAGTCCTCGATGTGTTTCGGAACGTGGATATTTTTCAAGTGTACGCGCGCACCGACTTCGTCCATGACGTCGATTGCCTTGTCCGGCAAAAAGCGGTCGGTGATGTAGCGGTCGGAGAATTTCACGCAGCTTTTAATCGCATCGTCGGAATATTCGACGTTGTGAAATTCTTCGTATTTTTCTTTGATATTTTCCAAAATGTGGACAGCCTCTTCCGGACTCGGCGGCTCGACCAATACTTTTTGGAAACGACGGTCTAAGGCGCCGTCTTTCTCGATGTGCTGACGGTATTCGTCCAAAGTCGAAGCACCGATGCACTGCAGTTCGCCGCGCGCCAAAGCCGGCTTGAAAATATTGGAAGCGTCTAAGGAACCCGTCGCACCGCCGGCACCCACTATCGTGTGAATCTCGTCGATGAAAAGAATAACGTCGCGCGTTTTTTCCAACTCATTCATAATCGCCTTCATGCGCTCTTCAAACTGACCGCGATACTTCGTACCTGCCACCAAAGCTGCCAAATCCAACATCACCAAACGCTTGTTAAACAAGGTGCGGCTCACTTTTTTCTGCTGAATGCGCAGTGCGAGACCTTCGACAATCGCCGTTTTACCCACACCCGGCTCACCGATGAGAATCGGATTATTTTTCTTACGACGCGACAAGATTTGGCTCACGCGCTCAATTTCCTGCTCCCGTCCGATAATCGGGTCTAAACGACCTTCATCGGCGAGTTTGGTAATGTCGCGCCCGAAGTTATCGAGTACCGGCGTCCGCGATTTGGCTTGACCGCCGCCTTTGCGTGCGCCGCCCTGTCCGCCTTGCTGACCGCCCTGCCCGCCGTAGCCGCCGCGTCTTTTTTCTTCATCGTCAAAAGTATCGTCGTCGGCTGCCGCAAAGGGTGTTTCCATGCCCGAGGTAAAATCCTGCTCGGTGCGCACGTATTCCAGTTCCGCTTTGTACATATCGTAGTCCACGTCAAATTGCGCGAGAATTTTGGATGCCATGTTTTCCTTGTGCTTCAGTATCGAGAGCATCAGGTGTTCGGGCGCAATTTCTTCCGCCTTCAGCATTTTCGCTTCCAAAAAAGTTACTTTCAGCACTTTTTCGGCTTGTTTGTTGAGCGGCAAATTACCGACGTTTAAGACGGTATGCGCTGCGGGTCTGCGCTGAATGCTGTCCTCGACGGTCTCGCGGAGGTCACTGATTTCAACGCTGAGTGAGGATAAAGTCCTCACGGAGAGGCTTTTACGTTCTTTGATAATGCCGAGCAGTAAATGCTCCGTGCCGATATAATCGTGCCCGAGTCTGACGGCGATATCGCGGCTGCGCGAAATCACTTCTTTTACTTTCGGCGAAAATTTTTTATTGTTCATCATAATATCAGTTCTTCTTGTTGATAGTTTCCTTGCGCCGCGTGTGCTGTTGAATTGTTGAGCTGTTGAATTGAAACACTACACTCAAATTCACCGCACTTCTGTTCTTATCTTAATTTATTTCTTTGGGTTTTTCAAAATGAGATTCAAAAGTATGCTTTTTTCACTAAAATTTTTACGTTGCATATAAAAAAAACATATTCACTCCTTCTCTTTGGCAACAATATTAAATCATATTTTGTGAGAAGGCAAGAGTAAAACGAAAATAACGGGAAAAAAGTTAAAAATTTAGATTTTGAAAGACAGATTCATCAGTAGGGAATGGTGTCAGACACTTTTTACTCTCAAATTCTCGATAAATCTTAACTTTAAAGGTTTTGCTCAAAATTAGTGTCAGACACCTTAATAACGCATTACCGCTTCGTACATCGTAAATCGTACATCGCCTAAAAAACAGACGAGTAAAAGATAGGTTTAACTCTAATTTGTCGCTTTATTTTGCATAAGTCCGAATTTAACGCAGTTTCTGTATATATAATGTGTGTAAAAGTCATGCCGGCGCATAAAATGTAAGCCGGGCGGCGTATTTGTCAGGACATAACGGCGGTTTCGGCAATAAAGGCAGAAAAACCGGAAAGAACTTTATGTTTTTGATAACAGCTAAGACACGGCGAAAGCGGACAAAACCGGTCGTTTTCGCTTTCCTTTCTCTATTTTTGCCCGCCCCGGAAACCGGATGCGGTTTATCTGCGTTTGTGTTGAACCTATGCGGGGCATTTTGGCGTATGATTTTTTTGAACCTGACCCCGTACAGTTGTCGGGGTGATGATTATGATTTGTTATGATTAGGATTTTACTTCGTAAAATCTTTTGGTCCTTAGGTTTTTTTTATTTCATGAAGCACAGCCTTTATCTAAAATAAATAAGCGTTTCAAGTGCAATACAGCTACAACATTTCTCAAAAAACAGATACTAAGTTTTGCCAAATTAAGAAAATCAGAGAGAAAACCGTACTCAAATCATAACCAATCAGGAAAATCTTAATTATCAGGTTCAAAAAATCATAATCAAAAAGGCAAAAAAAATCATAGTCTAAAGAATGGACAACATCACGTTTCAATACCCGACTTACTACCTCCTCTTCTGCCTTCTCGCAGGTTTGGCTTATGCACTATTGCTTTATTTTCGGGACGATACCTTTAAAGAAAAAGCAAGTTGGCTCAATTGGCTGCTCGGCGCGGCGCGATTCCTCGCCGTGACGACGATTGCGACTTTACTGCTGTCGCCCTTACTCAAATCCGTCATTTCCGAAACCAAAAAGCCCGTCGTTATTCTGGCGCAGGACGTTTCGGAGTCGGTCGGCACGGCTTTAGACTCGACGCAGCGCGACGGCTACCGGGCGGAGTTCGAGCAAATGCGCGATAATCTTTCCGAAAAATATGAGGTAAAAACTTACTCCTTCGGTAATGAAGTGCGCGAGGGCATCGACTTTGATTTTACGGACAAGGTGAGTAACATTTCCGATATGCTTGGCTCGTTGTATGATTTGTACAGCAACCAAAATTTGGGCGCGGTCGTCTTGGCCACCGACGGCATTTACAACGAAGGCAGCAACCCGATTTACGCAAGTACGAAATTGACCGCACCTGTCTATACAGTCGCGCTCGGCGATACGACGGCGCAGAAAGACTTGGTTTTGAAGCGTGTTTTTCACAATAAAATCGCTTACCTCGGTGACCGTTTCAGCATTCAAATCGACCTCGCAGCGACAAATGCCACGGCACAGGCGACTAATCTGACTGTTTCTAAAATCGTCGGCGGCAAAGCGAATCGCTTGCAGCAAATTCCGATTACGATAAATAAAAACGACTTTTTTACGACCAAAGAAATCGTTTTGGATGCAGACGCGGCGGGTGTGCAGCGTTACCGCGTCAGCGTGTCGCCGGTAGCGGGGGAGGTGACGACGCAGAACAATTACAAGGATATTTTTGTGGATGTCTTAGATGCGCGACAGAAAATACTGCTGCTCGCCGACTCGCCGCACCCGGATATTTCGGCGATTAAGCAAAGCATTCAGAGCAACAAAAACTATCAGGTGACGACGGGTTATGCGCGTAATTTTGCGGGTAACTTAGCTGACTTCGATTTTGTGGTTTTGCACCAATTGCCTTCGGCGAAACATGACATTGCGGGCATTATGAATAAACTGAACGAGCGCAAAACGCCGCGTTTGTTCATCGTCGGTACGCAGACGACGCTCGCGGGTTTAAACAAATACCAAGACCTGCTCAACATCAGCGGCAACGGCAGTCAGACCAACGAAGTGCAGGCGGCTATCGACCCGACTTTCAGCCTCTTTACCCTCGGTGATAATGTACGCAATAATCTGCGCACCTTCGCGCCGCTGACTGCGCCTTTCGGCGAATATCGGGCGGGCGCATCGGGTTCGGTGCTGCTCAAACAGCGCATCGGTAAGGTCGATACGGACTATCCGCTGCTCATCATCGGCGAAGACCGAGGCGTAAAAACGGGTGTACTCGCGGCGGAAGGACTGTGGAAATGGCGACTGTTCGATTATCTGCAATACCAAAATCACGACATTACGGAGGAGGTCATCGCCAAAACGGTACAATATCTGACGCTGAAAGAGGATAAACGAAAATTCCGCGTAACGGCCGCAAAAAACATTTTTAACGAAAACGAACCGCTCATTTTCGACGCGGAATTGTACAATAACAACTACGAACTCATTAACGAACCCGATGCGGGTCTGACGGTCAAAGACGCGGACGGCAGAGACTACAATTTTACCTTCAACAAAACCTCGAATGCTTACACGCTCAATGCGGGCATTTTGCCGACGGGCAGTTACAGCTACACGGGTAAGGTATTCAGCAACGGCGAAAATTTGACTTACAACGGTCAGTTTAGCGTGCAGCCCGTACAGTTAGAGGCTTTTCAGACGACGGCGGATCACGGTTCATTGCGCCTGCTCAGCGAAGAATACGGCGGCGAACTTTACTACCCAAACCAACTCGCGGCACTCAGCGCGAGCCTGTCGGCAAAAGATATCAAGCCGATTTTGTACCAAACGAATAAGACACGCTCGGTCATCAACTTAAAGTGGATTTTCTTTTTGGTCTTAGGGCTGTTGGTTTTTGAGTGGTTTATGCGGCGGTATCACGGCGGGTATTAGGTGACGGGTGGTAGGTGGTTGTTGGTGGGCTGCTTTTGTTTGGAGTGAACGGGACTGCTTGAATTTTTGTATTTTTGCTTTGAAGAGACATTTTTATTTATTCCAAAACGACATCAGATGTTAGCAGTCAGAGAACCTATCGGGAAGTTTATTGCTTTAGCCAATCTTGAATCAGCATGCAAATTCTCGCGGCAACTTTAGATTTTGAACACGGTACTTACTACAAAACGACCAAAGACGGACTCTTCGAATTGATAAATAATTAGTCTGTGTACCCAATTCGATTGAGTAAAAAAGCCGTAGCTGATATTCCGCGATTGAAAAAGAAAACCCCGAAACCAACCCCGACTCACCGTTCAAATAATTTTGCGCGAATTTCAGACGCCTATCGGGTGATAGTTTTTCCGCGCGTCTGAAATCGGAGGGGTGCAAAATATTTCGTCGATAAACCTGCGGCTGCTTTCAGGGCATTCCGAGACTCAAAACCTAATTTCTGAATTTGTATATGAAATTCTTGTCGCTACTGACCCTGTCCGAGAGAGTAGCCTTTTTTACCGTCAAACTCATATAAGTTTTCCGATTTTACAATGTCTATTTTCTCATCGACCGCCTTGTTAAAGATGGCGGGAATAGTGCTTTGCGGTACAGTTTGTCCGACTTTATCTTCAAAGCGGCAACGCCAGTGGTCGGTGCAAAAAGTCTCGTCAAAACCGTTGGGCCAAACTTTCACGCCCCGGTTGGTAATCATCGTCAACTCGATGCCGTTGTTGAGTTTTTGCAGTGATTTTGCCAAATCTTCCACGTTTTCTCCGCGCCAATCGACGAATACATCCACGCCGCGCAACACTTTTTCGGCTGCTTTTCTGCGCTTGTAGGTCGGCAGATTCATCTTCACGCCGCGTTTGTACACGACGGGTTTGAGTTGCTGCGGTTGCTTACCCAGTCGCTCGATAACTGCCTGTCCGAACTCTGCCGTACCGACGAGTTTTTTACTGATACCTTCTTTATAAATGTCGGCGGTGTGAATGCCGTCTTCGATGGTGCAAGCCCAGGCGTTCTTGATTTTTTCGGCGACGTCCTGCTGTCCGATGTGGTTGAGCATCATGACGGCAGCCTGCAAGAGGCCCGAGGGGTTAGCGATGTTTTGCCCCGCGATGGTGGGTGCCGAGCCGTGAATAGCTTCAAACATCGCGCATTTTTCTCCGATATTCGATGAGCCGGCAAGCCCGACGGAACCCGAAATTTGCGCGGCAATATCCGAAATGACATCACCGTAAAGATTGGAAGTCACGATAACATCGAAAATTTCCGGCGTGTCGGCAAGGCGGGCGGCGGCAATGTCGATAATCATGCTCTCTGTTTCAATGTCCGGGTACTCTGCCGAAATTTCTTTGAAAACCTGCTGAAACAGACCGTCGGTTTGCTTCATAATATTGTCTTTGACAAAGCAACTGACTTTTTTGCGGTCGTACATGCGGGCGTACTCAAAAGCGTAGCGAATGATTTTCTCGCAGCCCGGGCGCGAGATTAATTTGAGGCACTGCACCACTTCGTCGGTTTGTTGGTGCTCGATACCGGCGTACAAATCTTCCTCGTTTTCGCGCACGATAACCACATCCGTCTGCGGGTGTTTGGTTGCTACGAAAGGCGCGTAACTTTTGCAGGGGCGCACGTTGGAATACAGACCGAGCGTCTTGCGCAGGGTAACGTTCAGGCTTTTGTAACCGCCGCCCTGCGGGGTGGTGATGGGCGCTTTCAAAAACACTTTATTACTGCGAATGGAGTTCCAAGCCTCCTTGCTGATGCCGGTTGTGTTACCGGCGAGATACACGTTTTTACCGATTTTTACTTCGTCGATTTCGATTCTTGCTTCGGCGTGTTTGAGAATGTCGAGTACGGCGTCCATGATTTCGGGGCCGATACCGTCGCCTTTTGCTACTGTGATTTTAGTCATTAGTTGATTTTATTTAGTCAGAAGGATGGTGGTTGTGTTTGGAAAAAAACAGACCGGTAAAGCAGAGTGAAATTCGACCACGATGAGGAAAATCTCCTTTCACTTCTGCCTTTTAATACCGATAATATTTAGTCTTCCATGCTCATTTGCAAGGTGCCGCTGATGGTGATTTTGCTGCCCGTTGCGCGTGCTTCGGCGGCAAAAGCCTTCATTTTTCTTCTTTCCTCTTCCAATTCGGCGATGCGGCGGTGAGAGTCGGTATCGCTTGATTCGCAGTTACCGATAAACTCACTCAATCGCTGAACTTTATGAAATTTGATTTTCTCGGTGAGCATTCCGCAGATGATGTCGGATGCTTCGGAAGGTGTAAATTGACCTTCGATTAACTGAATTTTTTGCGTAGCAGGTGCAATAGTCATTTTTGATTTATTTTGAAATGAAACAAATTGGTTTGGTTGAATTTAAGCGCGGGGCGACTTAATGTGTAATGCGGTCAGTATCGCGATGACGATAAGTGCCGGAATGCTTTCGCGCAGCAGAAAAAAATCGGTAGCAACAGCACCGTACATCCAAATTGCCGACAGTAATACGCCGCCGGCAAGGGGCAGGTAGCTTTTACGGGCGGAAGAACGCGGTACGATTTTGCCGGATTGCTCGCTGTGTTGTTCGGTTACGGACATCTGTTTTTGTTTGATGTCGTCGTAAACCGATTTAATCGGATTTTCCATAGAGTTGAAAAGTTTATTTTTAAATTCTGCGGCAAAGATGAAGAGAAATTTCATAACAAAAGATTTATCTTTGCTATGGAAAACATAAACAAAACTTATGAATTACACATTCAGGCAATTAAAAATATACGTGCAAATCGTTGAAAGTCAGAGTATTACTAAGGCTGCGGAAGTGCTCTTTTTGACACAGCCGGCGGTGTCTATGCAACTGAAAAATTTTCAGGCTCAGTTCCCGATTCCTCTGACGGAGGTGGTCGGGAGGCAACTTTTTATTACGGATTTCGGAAAAGAGATAGCTAAAACCGCCCAAAAAATACTGGACGAGGCAGAGATGATAAGCTATCAAAGTATGACGTATAAGAAGTTATTGGCGGGGAAATTGAAGATTTCGGTGGCTTCTACGGGGAAGTATGTGCTGCCTTATTTTCTCTCTGATTTTATGAATTTACACCGAGGAGTAGATTTGATAATGGACGTGACCAATAAGACTTTGGTAGTGGAAAGTTTGGCAAAAAACGAGGTCGATTTTTCCTTCGTCTCCATACTGCCGGAGGGTTTGAATATCCGGCATTTGTCGCTCTTGGAAAACAAATTGTTTTTAATCGGCAGCACAAAGTTTAAGGACAAAAAGCCCAAACAAATCAGGAATATTTTCAAAAAATACCCGCTGTTGTTGCGCGAACCCGGCTCGGCTACCCGAAAATCCATGGAAAAATTTATCAAAGAAAACAACCTTCCCGTTTTCAAAAGAATAGAATTGACCTCGAATGAAGCCGTGAAGCAATCGGTTATTGCCGGTCTCGGTTATTCGGTGATGCCGCTGATCGGTATTCGGGATGCGCTGAAAAATAAAGAGTTGGAAATTATTCCGTTCAAAGGATTGCCCGTGGTGACAGACTGGAATTTAGTATGGCTGAGCGAGAAAAAACTCTCGCCCGTAGCCAAGAGTTTTCTCGCTTATTTAGAGGAGGAGAAGAAGAGAATAAAGACGGAGAAGTTTGCTTGGTGCGATGCGTATTGACTTTTAAGAAAGCAAAAAAGGGAAACAACCAAAGTCATTTCCCTTTCTTTTATCTTTAAAAAAAGATTTTGCTTACTTCACACTATTCACTACCGCCGTAAAAGCAGCGGGGTGATTCATCGCCAAGTCCGCGAGGACTTTGCGGTTGAGGGTGCTGCCGGCTTTATTCAAACCGTGCATCAAGCGGCTGTAAGTCGTACCGTTCAAACGCGCAGCGGCGTTGATACGTGCAATCCACAAACGGCGGAAAACGCGTTTTTTGTTACGGCGGTCACGGTAAGAGTACTGCATACCCTTTTCGACTGCGTTTTTCGCAACCGTGTAAACTTTCGAGCGGGCACCGAAGTAACCGCGCGCTTGCTTCAAAATCTTTTTACGGCGTGCTCTTGACGCTACCGCATTGACTGAACGTGGCATATTTTGTTGTTTTTAGTACAATACAGGGGCTGAAAATGCAAAATCGCAAGCTCTTGATTGTCCTGTATTCTCGTTAAAAAATTAGTTGTCGGTTGCCGGTTGCCGGTTGTCAGTTGACCGTTGGCTTTCGCAACTAAAAAATAAATAGGAACAGCAACTCTTTAGCTGCTAAAAAAATCAATGTGAAAGTTGAGAACTAAAGGCGAAAACTCGAAAGCCGTCCACCGTTATCCGTCAAACCGTCCACCGTCTTACAAGCACAAAAGGTCTTTAATACGCTTCTCATCGGCTTTGGAAACCAAAGTACCGTCGCGCAGACGCAATTTTGCTTTCTTGCTTTTGTTACGCATCATGTGCGAAGTGTAAGCCTGAAAACGCTTGATTTTTCCCGATCCTGTCACTTTAAAACGCTTTTTTGCGCTGGAGTGAGTCTTCATCTTTGGCATAATATCATGCTTTTTTAACGGATTTAACCGTCTCATTTATAAAAGGAGCGCAAAGGTAAGGTTTTGCGAGAGGAAGGACAAGTATTTTCGCGGGAAAATTGTTGATTGTTTTTTGGATATTTGCGGCTTTGTCAAAATTCGGTAGCGGGTAAACTCATGCTTACTCACAGGAAGACTCTTAGTCACCTTTTGAGTAGGCATGAGTTTACCAACCGATTTAATCCGCAACCCGAAATTTCTTTTCAAAAATACCGTCCATGAAATTTACCGTCTTCCTATTCTGCTTAACTCTCTCCCTCATGCTCAACGCCCAAACCGACACCTTACCCTACTACGAAATACCGCCCGCACCGCAGACCTACTCGGCAAATGCCGTGCTCGCCCGCACCATCGACGGTCTCGGCTACCGCTACTTTTGGGCGACGGAAGGACTCACCGCCGCCGACCTCGAATATACGCCCGGCAATCACGGTCGCAAAACCGAAGTCGTTTTAGAACACCTCAACGGTCTTTCCGAAGTCATCATGAACGCCGCCCTCGGTAAGCCGAACGTGCGCCCGCGCCCGGAAAGAATCCTGACTTGGGAAGAAAAAAGAGTCGAAACCCTGCACAATCTCAAAGCCGCAAGCGACTACCTGCGCACCGAAAAAAGCAACATCGAAGATACCAAAGTTATCTTTCAACGCGGCGAACAAACTTCCGAATTTCCCGTGTGGAACCTACTCAACGGCCCGCTCGCCGATGCGATTTACCACGTCGGTCAAATAGTCTCCTTCCGCCGCTCCGCCGGTAATCCGATGAACCCGAATGTGAATGTCTTTATCGGTAAAACGGGGAGTTAGTTGCCGGTTGTCAGTTGCCCGTTGCCGGTTCGAAAACGGAGCCGACGGACAACTGACAACCGGCAACGGACAACTAACTTATCCCCACCGGCAAATACCCTTTCTCTATCGCGTGCTGTGTAATCTCCGCCGTCTCGTGCATCAGCACCACTTCGATATCGGAGTTGGCTTCGATGAGACGAGCAATGCGACGGGCATTTTTGGTATCGCGGGTTTGGCGAATATAAATCGCTGCCACGCGACCCGGATATTTTCTTGCCAATTCAATATAAAAATCCGCATCTTCCGCAGCGGTATCGCCGAGCAAAACGGCGGGTAAATCGGGATAAGTTTCAATGATACGCGAGATTTGGTTCATCTTGTGACCGCCGAAATCCTCACTCGGGCGGATGCCGTAATCGCGCAGTAAAATCGGTCCTTTCGGCAGGTTTTGTACATCCATAAATTCCTCCAAGAGGTCATAAAGATTCCACGGGCTGTTGGAAACGTAAAAAATCGGATTTTCTTTTTTGCCGTTACCGCCTTTGACAAAGGCCTGAAACAATTCGCGCACACCCTCCATCGGCAGGCGTTCGTGCGAGTCTTTGAGGAAGGTCGCGTACAGCATTTTTAATTTAAAAAGGGAGGTAACGTGCGTTTGCAGCACCGTGTCATCGACGTCCGTGATAATCATATAATCCGCACTGCGCGCCGGCAGATACACCTCGCCGAGAACGCGGGTTTGTACGTTTTCCATTTTTTCGTACTCGGGACGCAGGGTGATTTCGGCTTCCAACCAAGCATTTTCGCGTTCTTTTTGCGGCGCATTCCAGAGGCTGTCTAAAGTAAAATAGCCCTCGCGGTCGGTCGTCACTTCAAAAGTTTGCCCCGCGATTTTAATTTCCAGTTCCGCATTCGCGATTTCGTCCGTTTCAAAACGCTTGATGCTGTCCAGCAGATTACGGATTTCGCTGTCGCTTTTGCCGTCGAAAATGTTTTCGTTTTCCAAAAGGCGACCGCGCAGATAAAGGCGATTTTCGTTGGCGTAGCCGCGATAGGGCAGGATGAGCAGCGGGTCGTCGGGGTTCAGAAAATTTTGGACTTCGTTGATACCGGTGTTGATTTTGCCGCGTGCTTTTCTGAAAATGCGAGACAGGTTTTCCATGTAAATTTACTTGTTTTTGTCGGTTAGAAAATTGATGTCGGTACAACGGGCGGCGGCGGGAAAATGTTGAAAAAAGTCGGAAGATCACCTGTCGGAAAAACTACGAATGTTTCCGGTCGTCTCATTCGGTCGGTCATAAACTTAAATACCGTTTCACAGGTTATTAAAATGAGCATTACAATTGTCTCGAAATACTATCGTTAATCGGAAAATTTCGGCAAAAAAACCGTCATGTACCACCGCTCTAACCGGCGATAAAAAACCTTTCTTATGAAAAACTTACTCTTTCTCTTGACTTTATTCTCCGGCCTGCTGTTTACCTCTTGCAACGACGACGATGCAGCCGTACCGGATAACGATTACCCCGTAACGGTCACGATTGTCAAGCCGCTTGCGGATGTCGATTTGCCGCTCAATACACCCGTCAACGTCAAGGTCGAAATGACCCACGAAACGGGCGGCACGGTACACAACGCAAGAATTCAAGTGCTGAAAGATGATGCGGTGATTGCGACCCTGATTAACACACAGGTGCAGCAGGAAGACGGAAATTACGTTTTCGTCAACACGATTTTTACGCCGACCACGGCAGGCACTTACACGCTGCGTGCGCGCTCGACCGATGAAAATGACGAGTCGCCCGTAGAGGCGGTGCGGGAGTTTGTGGTAGAGTAACCGCGATTTTTAAGTTGTGGTAAAAAAAGGCGACCGTCGAGTATATCGGCGGTCGCTTTTTAGTTTTAAAATAAACTATCCAAAGTCAATTCTTTATCGACAAGCGCCGAGCGGTATTGATTACTCGCCAGACCGAAGGTAGTAATAAAATAAAGGAAAACCTGTTTTTTGGTATCCGTTGCGTCTTTAAAAACCGATATTTTCTTCGATAGATTTTCGAATTCGGCTTTAGAAATCGAGTATAGACTATTGCTGAATTTGACTTCAAAAAGATTGACGGTTTGGTCATTTCTGTCCAATACGAGGTCGATTTGCGCACCCTTTTCTTCCGTATTTCCTCTTTTATAAAAAGAAGAAAGTTCGGAGTAAATTCCTGTGATGCCGAGTGCCCGTTTAATCGACCCGATGTGTTTTAAACAGATATTTTCGAAAGCGTAACCGCTCCACGTTTTGAAGGCTTGCGTTTGACTTAAATGATTCCAAGTGTCTTCGCCCTGATAGGTGTTCTTTTCGATGAACTTCAAATAAAACAGAGAATATTCATCGGTCAATCGGTAAAGTTTATCCTTCTTTTTTTTGCCGAAAGGATAGTATTCACTGATAAAACCCGAATGCAACAGTTCTTCCGTAATGCGTGACAGTGTACCGCCTTCCGAGAGGTTTGTGGCTGCGTTCAGTTCGCGGCGCGTCAAACCCTGTCTTTTTTTCGCCAATGCCCGAATGATTTCGATATGTTTTTCGGCATTGGAAAAGAGAGCCGGGTACAATTTGTCAAACTCCGTGCGCAGCAATCCGGTGCGTGAAAAACAGATGCGATTGATATTTTCAACGGCACTTTCACCCTTTTCTACCGCTTCCAGATAGTGCGGAATGCCGCCCATCGCCATGTACATTTGCACGATGTGATAACGGTCGAAGTTCAAATTTTTGCTGCGCAGGTACTCTTCCGTTTCCGACAGACTAAAAGGGTCTAAAATAATATTTTTGGTAATGCGATTGTGCAGTCCGCCGCGATGATTAACCACTTTTTTTATCATCCAAGATGCCGCTGAACCACAAATGACGACTACAATATTTTTCTTGACCGCCCAGCTGTTCCAAAAGAAGCTCAGTCCCCGCAGAAAGCCCGATTTGTGAGTGGAAAGCCACGGTAATTCGTCTAAGAAGACGGTTTTCTTTTCGGATAAATCTAAGCTTTCGAGATAGTTAATCAGCAGGATAAAAGCCTCCATCCAATCTTTCGGAACTTTGAGAGGAATTGCGGACTTTGTGTATCGCTGCATTTCAAAAGCAAAATTTGTCAGTTGCTCCTTAATCGGCGCATTTTGTATGCCCGTGACGGAAAAAACGACTCGCTCGGCAAAAAAGGTATCAATCAAAAAAGTCTTGCCGACGCGTCGCCTGCCGATGACGGAAATCATCTCGGCTTTATCGGAGTCCAATGCTTTTTGTAAAATTTTCAACTCCGCTTTTCTGCCCGTTATTTTTTGCATAATCGTTTATTCGTGGAAAAAATGTAGGTAAAAGTAGTACATTTTTCCGCCAAATAAAACTTATCGGTGGAAAAATCTACCCAAATAGACCATATTTTTCCACCAAATAAATTTTATCTGCGGAAAAATCTATCTGAAAAACGCTTTTCGCAGGGACAACACACCCATAACCGCCCCCGCACTCAAGACTAAAAACAGACAGGAAAAATCGACAATCTCCGTCAGATTACCGAGCAACTGAATACTGAAAACCGTCAAAGCAAAGCCGACACAGTTTACTAAGGTTAGTGCCGTTCCCCGCGTTTCGGGTTGTGCATTTTGCGCGACTAGTGTGGAAAAAAGGGGAGAGTCCGCCACTACGGTCATTCCCCAAAAAATTAAAAAGACGAGATAAATGACAGACGAATTTTGTAAAAAGAAAAACGGCGAAAGCAAACAGCACAGACCCGACAGCGTTAAAAATCCCGCCGCCGTCCGTGCCGTACCGAGTCTTTTTGCGGCATAACCGCCGAGTACACAAGAGACCGCCCCGCTGCCGATGACGAGAAAAGCACTTTGCGAAACGTCTAAATTTTCGGTGAGATTTGTTGCATTGTAAGCCGAAATCGCCAAAGGCACAAAAGCCCAAAAGGCGTACAATTCCCACATGTGACCGAAGTAGCCGAAAGCCGCGCCGCGTAGTTTTTTGTCTTTAAATATTTGCAAAAAAAGACGCGGGTTGACACGTTGACTTGCTTTGCGAAACGGGCCGTTCGGTACGAAAAGCCACATCAGCAGTCCGCCGCCGAGAGCTAAACCGGAAACGGCAAGCAAGACCCCTTTCCACGGCAGTCCGCCCGAAAAACCGCGAATAAAATGCGGAAAGGCCGTACCCAAAACCAAAGCACCGACGAGCCAACCCAAAGATTTGCCGAGTCCGGCGGCAAAATAATCGGCGGCGATTTTCATACCGACGGGGTAGATGCCCGCCAAACAAAAGCCGGTCAAAAAGCGCAGCAGCAGCAAGCTGCCGAAAGTATTCCCTTCCCAAATTGCCGCCGCATTGAACACCGCGCCGCAGACCGCACTCCCCAGAAATACCCGCGCCGGCGGAAATCTGTCCGCCAACATTAACAACGCAAACACGAGTGTACCGACGATGAAACCGAACTGCACCGCCGAAGTCAAATGCCCCGGAGCGGAGGCGGGAAAACCGAACACGGCGGTCAGCTCCGGCAGGACGCTGTTGCCGGCAAACCACAGGGAAGTGCAGCAAAATTGGGAGAAGACGATGACGGGGAGGATGTGCTTTTTGTGCATGAAAGACGCCGGGTTTGTCGCGTTTTTATATGACGATGGCGAAGAAGGGGGTAAGTGGAAGCGGTATCGAGGGCGGTGAAGTAAAGCAAGAATTTAATTACTCGGAGAGTATTTCCTGCAATAACATTTGCATTCGCTTTTTCGTTGCGGGTTTAGCATTTATTTCATTTGCTGTATCTTGTAACGCCCCGACAAATTTTTGTTTTTCAATCGAGTCGGTTTTGAAAAGCATAATTTTTGCGTAACTCAAAATGTCTTGAAAAAGTATAAAAAAACCTTTCTGTTCATATTTTTTCAGAGTCGCTTCAATCTTTTTTGCATTGTACTTCACGTTCTGCCCAAAAATAAATTGACCCTTTTTTGCGGAGTTTTTAATCATTTTGTCGAAGGCGTGTTGCACATCGTAGGAAGTAAAATCTTTATCTTTTACTTCAATCGCATAGGAAAAAACTCCGTTCCGAAATACATCTATGTCACCGATTTCTTGTGAGGAAACACCGCTTTGATTGATTTTGTGAGTGAGAACAGAATATGGCTCCTGCAAACCGAAATGATATATTTTTTCCAAGGCAGCTACTGTCAAAACTAAGTTTTCACCTTCATTCGATTGCTCACAAAATTTTGTGATGAACTCATAAATTTCAATCAAATCAGGATTATAGGCAGAGGTTTTCTCATTTATGATTCGCAATTTTTCTATCCTGTCGTGCAGATAATGTAACGCGCAAGCCAAATATGCTTTTGCTGCTGCGGAAGATTGTATTGTAGTAAAAATGTGAATGAGCGAGAGTAAAGCTTCTTTATCCTTTTCTCTGCGCACCGCATTCTTCGGACTTAGTTCCGTGAAACGAGCGGGTTTGTTCAGAAAGGGTTCGTTAGATCCTCCCAATGCATTATGCAAAAAATCTTTTTCAAAAGGCACAACTACTTTATGACACAAACTTCTTGCGTCAAATGCTCCTTTTACCTCGGATCCGGCTTGCAGTGCTAAAGGATTAACGGCAGCGCTCGTTGCTTTCGCCAATAAACCGTTGACAAGAATATAACGGTACGTCTTGTGCGTTCCGTTCAGAATAGCTTCTATGCGTTCGCACAGGTCATCGTTTTTGGTGCAGCGCATTCTAAACGCTGCAAGCAGCACCTTTTCTGCCTGCCCTCTGTCAATTGAAATTGCCATGTGCTAATTCTAATTGGTGAGGTAAAGCAATCATCAACCTGTTCACTTCATCTTGTAACAAGCAATCCATGACCATTTTTCCGATGCGATACCCTAAGTTACACGGCACGGCATTTCCTATTTGCTTAAAAATCGCGGATTGAGAACCCCGCCAATCGTAACCGACCGGAAAGGTCTGTAACACTGCGGCTTCTTGATAAGTAAGTCTTCGCAACCTTGCGGGAACTTCCGGACAATCGCTCGTTTCCTTCCCTGCAAGGAGTCCGCGATGATAATTTTCTACCCAACTTTCTTTGTTTTCGTATAATTCGGCAGCATCGAGGATGGGTGTTTTATTTCCGCCCATCGAAGCGGGCAAAGTGGCGGAGTAATCGTCGATGCGTGTCGGTCTGCCCGCGCCGTTAAACAGCATTCCGGCGTAAGCGGATTTGCGCATGACGGGTTTTGCGGCAAAAGTTATTTTGGCTTTGCAAAGCCCGGTATTATTGCCGGTACCGGCGCGGTCTAAAACGGAAAGCGACTCTCTGACGGTTTTCGCTCGTTTTTTATACGGTTCAAGCATTTGGTTTAAATCGGGAATCAGTATTCTGTTGGTCTTAAAGCCGATGAAGAAAACGCGGTATCTGTTTTGCGGTACATCGAAATCGGAAGCATTCAATACCACAAAATTCGCAGCATATCCGGCTGCACGAAATTTCTTTAAAAGAGCTTGACGGAGCGGTTGCCATTTGCTTAAAGTACCGAGGGCTTTGACATTTTCCATGATGAAAGCATTCGGTTGAATTTCGGCAACCAATTCCGCAAAAGTCCAAACGTGTTTGCTGCGCGGATCATCGGGGTTCATTTTGCCCGCCACGGAAAAACCCTGGCACGGCGGACCGCCGGCGATTAAATCTACCTTTCCTTTAAAATTAAGCAGGTTGTTCTTATAATCGTCGATGTCGCCCTGTACAATATGTTTTCCGATGTTCGCAGCGTAAGTTTTACAAGCATTTTTATCGTAATCATTTGCAAAAACTACTTCAAAACCTGCCTCGGTCAATCCGACGTCGAGTCCGCCTGCTCCGGAAAATAAGGAAATAGCTTTCATTTGTTTGTCTTTACATTTTAGCGAAATAATACTTTCAAATCAGCCCGAAAAAACAGTACCTACCCCGCAAACCTCCGCTCCAGCTCCTCCAAATCAATCGTCACAAAGCAATTCCGACCGCGCGGACTCTTGTACGGCACCGCGCAGGCAAATAATTTGTCCGTCAGCTCGCGCATTTCGTCGTCGGTCAGCGGGGTGCCGCGTTTGGTGGCGGCGGACTGTGCCATGCCGCGCGCGATATTCTCGCCGATATTCAGTTTAAAATCCACATTCATTTTTGCCTGCTCGATGAGGCTTTCGATGACGCGCTGCTCGTTAATGTTATTGCCCAAATCTGCCGGCACGCCGTTGATAACGAAGTTGGTTTGCCCGAATTGCTGAATGTCGAAACCGAGCCGGTTGATTTGCGGCAGCAGGTCTTTCAGCAGGTCGCCGTCGGCGGGGGAGAGGGTCAATGTGCGCGGGAAAAGCTCCTGCTGGGTGAGCGATTTTTTGTTTTCTAAAATGCCCAAATACTTTTCGTACAAGATGCGTTCGTGCGCCGCTTGTTGGTCGATGAGCAGGAAGCCCGACTTGATTTGACTGACGATGTAGGAGGCGTGAATCTGATACGGTGCCTTGCGCTGCTGCGAAAAAGTGCCGTCCTTATCATCCAATTCTTCGCCGGTCGAGGCGGACATGCCGCTCGCTATCGTCACCGAGCCGACCGGAGCCTCGTGCGCGGGCGGCGGCGGAGAAGAAGGCACCGGTTTATTTTCCAAACCTTCGTACAGCGACTGCCAATTTTTCAGATTGTTATCCGTATTACCGCGACTCGGCATGGTGTAATAATTACCGCCGGTGTCGGTGTTGCCGACCGTCTGACCGTTGTAATTGTCCTGCGGCGGGCGGGGTGTATTGCGCTCGCGCATGCCGCGTCCGTTGTTACCGAAACCCATTGCAGAGTTAATGCCCGCCTCGCTTTCAAAGTCTAAAGTCGGCACGATGCTGTACTGTCCGAGACCGTGGCGCACGGCGACTTTGAGGTAATTATAAATAATTTTTTCGTCCTCGAATTTAATTTCCTGCTTCGTCGGATGCACGTTAATGTCGATGCGCGCCGGGTCGATGTCCATGAAAATAACGTACAAAGGATAGGTGTCTTTCGGCAATAAATCATCGTAAGCCGTATAAACCGCGTGGTTGAGGTAAGAACTTTTGATAAAGCGATTATTGACAAAAAAGTACTGCTCTCCGCGTGATTTTTTGGCAAATTCGGGCTTGCCGACAAATCCCTGAATGCGCAAAAAGTCCGTTTCTTCTTCAATCGGCACGAGTTTTTTATTGGAGTGCGAACCGAAAACGGCGACGATGCGCTGACGAATTTTGCCCGCCGGCAAATGAAAAATCTCCTGTCCGTTATGATGCAGCGAAAAGAAAATATCTTCGTGCGCGAGGGCGATGCGCTGAAATTCATCGAGAATATGACGAATTTCGACGGCGTTGGATTTCAAGAAATTACGTCGCGCCGGCACGTTATAAAACAGGTTTTTGACCGAAATATTCGTCCCTTTGATACACTGACACGGCTCCTGCACGCGCACCTCCGAGCCTTCGATGACGAGGCGCGTACCGAGTTCTTCTTCTGCCGTGCGCGTCCGCATTTCTACCTGCGCGACGGCGGCGATAGATGCCATGGCTTCGCCCCGAAAACCCATGCTGCGTATTGCAAAGAGGTCTTGGGCGGCGCGAATTTTGGAGGTTGCGTGCCGCTCGTAGCACATCCGCGCGTCGGTTTCGGACATACCTTTTCCGTTGTCGATGACCTGCACGAGCGTTTTGCCCGCGTCTTTGACGATGAGTTTAATTTCGGTCGCTCCTGCATCAATCGAGTTTTCCAACAACTCTTTGACGATAGACGCCGGACGTTGAATAACTTCACCCGCCGCAATTTGATTGGCAATGGAATCGGGAAGAAGCTGAATGATATCAGCCATAAGAGTGATTTAGACTTTAGACGTTAGATGTTAGACGTTAGACTGCTGTGTTAACTTGTACGTGATTTGTGAAAGGAAAAGTATTTCGGAACGAAATTAAATGTTACTCATTGTCAATTAGAGGAAGCTATGCAGCCTGAGACGCAAAGCAGTCTAAAATCTAATGTCTGACATCTAATATCTCCCTACAGCCCCAACGCCGGCAAATATACGTTAAGCGCGACATAGCAGATAAAAGAAAGCACGATAATTAAGGCCAAGAGGATAAAATTGGAGCGGCGGGTTTCGCGCTGCCGCATTTTTGCCGCACCGAAATAGTCACCGCCGCCGCCGCGACCGTTGCGGTTAAATGCGCCCGTGATGCCTTCTTTGATAGCCTCCGGGTCATTATTTTTCAATCGCTCGAAGCGATTGATACGCTTTTCCAATTCTTCTTTTTTCGCGTCGTAAAAACGCGGTTTATATTCGTGCTTTTTGGGTTTGGGTAAATTGAACATCCTTCTGCCGAAAGCCATAATTTGTATTTTTGATTGAGAAAATATCGCTTGTCGTAAAGATAGCGAGTTTTTAGGAGAGATGCGAAATCAAGGCAGTTTTGACGGACAAACAAGCAGCTTTTAACCGAAATTTAATAGTTACTTTTTGCATCGAAACGTGTCATAAGAAGGAGTGAGCGGAAACTTCACCCGTGCGGTTTTAGGGTTGAAATTTTACGAAAAACACAAAAAAACCGACATTTTTTTTATATTGCACGCTGTCCGCCGCATAAGCAGACGGGCGCAAATTTATTTTCCGCACACGGAAAAATTCACAACTGAAAAAAACTAATCGTAATATGGCAAATTTAATGGAAATGCTGCAAAGTCAAATGACGCCGCAGATGATTACACAACTCTCCCAAAAAATCGGCGGTGCAGACCGGGAGCAAACCGCTTTGGCAGCCAACGGAATCTTAGCGGCACTGACCGGCGCATTAGCCAAAAATGCAACCAATGAAGAAGGTGTGCGTCAACTCGACAACGCCCTCGAACGCGACCACGACGGCAGCATCCTTGATAATTTTATGGACTTAATCGGCGGCAATCGTCAGCCGGAACCTCAACAGCAGCGCGCGATGAACGGCGCGGGCATTCTCAAGCACCTGCTCGGCGACCGTCAAAGCGGTGCAATGGATATGATAAGCAAAATGAGCGGTTTGGACTCCAACAAGACCGGCGGATTGATGCAAATGTTGGCACCGATGGTACTCGGTATGCTCGGCAAGCAAAAACGCTCGCAGGGTTTGGATTTGGCGGGTTTGGCATCTTTGCTGTCGGGTACGGTGGCTTCCGAAAAACAACAAAACCCTGCCATGAGCTTGATTTCGGGCTTTTTAGACCAAAACAACGACGGCAATGTCATGGACGACGTAGCCGGTATGGGAATGAAAATGTTGGGCAACTTTTTTAAAAACCGCTAAGGACCGGTTGGTAGTTGATAGTTGATGGGAGGCTTTCGGGTTTTTTTAAGGATACTTTTATATCCTTTGACTTCGCTTTCTTTTTGCCGATTTGCTATTCACTGTTGCCACAAAAAAAACGGTCATTTTTCCTTTGGAGGAGAAATGACCGTTTTTTAAATTTTTTTTGATTTTCTTACAACGGAATTTTACCGACTGTACGCATTTACAAACCAAAAAACAACAAACCATGCCCTTGACCCGAAAAGACCGCTTCGACCGAAAAATCGGTGAATACGAAATATCTTACCACGGCTTTGCCCGTTACATAGAACGTTGTCACACGAAAGAGTACCTTCGGATTTTCAATGTGGCACAAGTACTCATCTCGCAGATTAACCTCGAACCCGATGTTGCTTTTCTGTGCGCCTATCGGATGCTGCTCGACCCGAAACGTTTTGAATTTATCATCAATAAAATCGGAGAAACTATTACCTCTGCCCGTGAGGTAGAACCCATTGACGACTCCATTCGCTTGCGCTACGAAATTATCAACGACTTTCGAAAGACAAAATACCTATACACTAAAAGGGTGCTGTTTGTCGTCAGGGAGCAGGTTATTGTTACTGTGGTCGTCGGTTTGCTGCACGAGTTGTTTAAAGTGAAATGAGAGAAATAACCGGAAGTTTTCCCGCGTCTCGGCAAAAGATCTTCGCTTTATGCGGTATAAAAGTCTTGAATTTTACTGCTCGCTCCGGGGTAAGACGTCGCAGTGCAACGTCTCTACAAAAGTTCAGAGTTTTATTCCGGTGAGGAGAAAGGAAACGGCATCATTTTCGGTGCAATCTTTCGACCTCTCAACTTTCGCAACTACTCAAACTACTCAAACTCACAAACAATTCCAATCCTCAACCTTTCCTCTTCCCCCAAGTATCCCGCAGCGTCACCGTCCGGTTGAAAATCAATTTTTCCGGCGTACTTTCCGTGTCCGTTGCGAAGTAACCGAGACGCATAAATTGGTAGGTCGTGCCGGGTTCCGAGGTTTTCAAACTCGGCTCCACGTAGGCGGTCGGGATGACTTTGAGGCTCTCTTCGTTGTAAAATTCCAAAAAGTCTTTGTCCTCGTGCATCGTCGGCGTCGGGTCGGTGAACAGGCGGTCGTAGAGGCGAACCTCTGCCGGGACGGCGTGCTCGATGCTGACCCAGTGCAGTGTACCTTTGGCTTTGACACCCGAGGTATCTGCGCCGCTGCGGCTGTTGTCGTAGTAGGTGCAGTTGATTTGCGTGACTTTGCCTTCGGCATCTTCCTCAAAACCTTCGCAGTGAATAATGTACGCGCCTTTCAGACGGACATCTTTGCCGGGGGCGAGACGGAAATACTTGCGGTTTTGCGGTTCTTTTTTAAAATCCGCGCGCTCCACGTAAATCTCACGGGTAAACGGCACTTCGCGGTAGCCGCCGTTGTCCTCTTCCTCCGGGTTGTTTTCGACTGACATCATTTCCGTTTCACCTTCCGGGAAGTTGGTAATAACGACCTTAACCGGGTCTAAAACCGCCATCACGCGGTCGGCGGTTTTGTTGAGTTCCTGCCGGGTGCAAAAGTCGAACAGCTCGGCTTCTATCACATTTTCCCGCTTGGCAACGCCGGCCTTGTCGCAAAAGGTGCGGATAGCGGCGGCGGGTACACCGCGACGGCGCATCCCGGAGAGGGTAGGCATGCGCGGGTCGTCCCAGCCGATGGTCAGCCCCTCATCGACGAGGAGTTTCAGTTTCCGTTTCGAAGTAATCATGTGCGCGACGTTCATGCGCGCAAATTCGATTTGACGACTGGGGAAAATGCCGAGTTGCTCGATTAACCAATCGTACAGCGGGCGGTGGTGTCTAAACTCCAAACTACACAGCGAGTGTGTGATGTGTTCGATGGAGTCGCTCTGCCCGTGCGCAAAATCGTACATCGGATAGATGCACCACTCGTCGCCCGTCCGGTGGTGGGTTTCGTGCTTGATGCGATATAAAACGGGGTCGCGAAAGTGCATATTCGGGTGCGTCATGTCGATTTTGGCGCGCAGGACGCGGGAGCCGTCGGGAAATTCGCCTTCCTTCATGCGGCGAAATAAATCCAAATTCTCTGCAATCGGACGGTCGCGGTAAGGGCTGTTGACACCGGGTTTGGTGGTGTCGCCTTTTTGCAGCGCGATTTCTTCGGGCGTGCTGTCATCCACGAATGCCAAGCCTTTTTCAATCAAAGTCGTCGCAAAAGCGTAGAGCTGCGGAAAGTAGTCGCTGGTAAAAAGTGCTTCGTTTTGCCATTCGTAACCCAACCATTTGATGTCGCGCTTAATGCTGTCCACGTACTCGGTTTCTTCGGTCGTCGGGTTGGTATCGTCGAAGCGCAGATTGGTGGTGC
The DNA here is from genome assembly GCA_020629965.1 of Saprospiraceae bacterium. Taxonomy (GTDB): domain Bacteria; phylum Bacteroidota; class Bacteroidia; order Chitinophagales; family Saprospiraceae; genus JAHDCG01. The sequence continues at coordinate 53,200 of JAHDCG010000024.1, forward strand.
CGCCGTATTTTTTTGCAATTTCAAAGTTGATACAAATCGCCTTGGCGTGACCGATGTGCAGGTAGCCGTTCGGCTCGGGCGGGAAACGCGTAGCCGGCGCGGTATATTTGCCGTTCTTTAAATCCTCTTCAATTATTTCCTCGATAAAGTTGAGCGACTCTCTTTTTTCTTCTGACATGAGCGGGTTTTGCTTTTGAATTTGTTGACCGATTGATTTGTCAAAAGTACGAGGCACTTTGCAAATGCCCCGTACTTTTTGCGCAAGTGCGGGGCACCTCCGAGGTGCCTTGCACTTTAAGTTCCGTTGACTTCTCGGTATTTTACCAAAAGCGCAAAAGTAGCGCATTCGGTGATTATGTGGGTTTTAAAACAGAGAAAAGACTCGAAAAGTTACAAAGGGCGCAGATTTGTTTACAATCTGTGAGCAAACGTAAATTTTGAGTATAAATCGCCCTCTACTTCTTCGGTATCCTCTTCCTGAACTCTCCCAAAACCGCCCGAATATCATAGTTGTCTTCCGAAAAAACGTGGGTCTTGCCGCTCGTTTCCACCACCACCAAAAGTCGGGTCGAACCGCCGCGCGCAGACGACGGGCGACGCGCGGAACTGCCTCCCGCCGAGGGATTATTTTGCGTGGTATTTCCCAACAGAGCGCCCAAAGCCGTTTGCCCTTCGACGCGGATGCGGGCGTCGCGGATGTTGTTATAATTCAGAGTGCCGTAGGCGGTTTCCACGCTTGTTTCTTTAAAGACGAGGTCGATGGCTTTGGCATTATTCCAATAACTGAAAATTGCTGTGCCGATTGACATCAATACGCCGTAAAAAATCAACATGGCGCCGACCTGTCGCAGGATTTTGTTTTCTTTTTTGTCTTTGATTTTGTATAAATAAACCAAAATCGCGGACAAAATAACCGCTATAGCAACGGCGGACCACATTGTAACGGAATGTGCATCCGTCGCGGTAAAAATTTTTTCGTTCATGGTGCAAAATTACGGAAAAAGCCGAAAGCGTTGCGTCAGCAGTTTGTAGAAAAACCGTAAAGAGACGGCGATATTATGTTATAATTTTTATTTCGGATAATTTTAAAAAAATAAATATAAAGAGTGAACACTCAAGCAGTTAACCTCGTTCCAAACACAAATGCCGACCGAATAATCAAGTAATTAAGGTCGGTAATTATCCCCCGAAAAACTTCGACGAGTCACACTTTTCTCGTCCTTTCACACATCACGTACATTTTCCAAAGGGGATTTCCTTAATCCCGCCGACACCCCCGAATAACTACCGTTTAGGCGGTCATACACAAAAATTAAATCGAATATATCTGCGGAATATTTCTTTCCGCCTTACGCATTTTTAGTCGAATTGAAAATTTTCAAGCGAAGCTAAAAGTGCCGATACTCGTATCCCGTCGCGGATACAGGCTAAACGTACTATTTCCTAAAACTACGCATACAATTTATTTTTTCACCCGGCAAATTTTTCACAATTGCCTACGGAAATGAAATCGGTATTTTTTTCGAACGTGCTTTAAAATTTACTCTATCCAAAAAAATTAAATTTTAGCCGTGTTTTACTGTAAAAAACTTATTCGAAGAAACTACGGCATCATTCCGATTTAAACTTTACCTGTTATATGAAAACATTTTTTACCCTCTTGGCGGTGGCTTTTTTAAGCTTCTTTGCCAATGAGACATTTGCCCAAACGGCGCAAATTACGACCATCAATGTAAACGGTGCAGAAACGGTTTTTACCTGCCCGGACGACGGAGAGTCGGATGTCATTACCTTTGAAAACAATGACACCTCCGGCGCAAATTACGTTTACGTAGTAACCGATCAAAACTACATTATTACCCGTTTTTTAGACGGAAACAGCCTTGACTTTGAAGACGAAGAAGAAGGCATTTACATCGTATGGGGTTTCTCTTACACCGGCGAAATACTCGCGGAGGTAGGAGATTCTGCTTTTAACGTCTTTTTCTCGACCGGCGGCTGGCACATTTCTCAAAACTGTGTCATGGTCATCAACAACTGCAGCGGTGACGGCGGAAACGGCGGCGGAGGCGGCGGTAACGACGGTCCCTGTACGGGAAGCACCGTCAGCCTGACCGACGGCGGCACCTCGCTCATTTACTGTAGCGAAGACGATACGGATGACATTTTTAATTTTATTAACTCCGGCAGCAGCACCGATTATACTTATGTGCTGACCAACGGAGAGGGTACCGTTTTGGATATTTCGCAAGACGGTTCTTTTAACTTTGACGAAGGCAGCGACCAAATTACCGTCGTGTGGGGTGTTTCTTACGAAGGTAATTTTACTTTAAACACCGGCGATAATTTATTCGGTGTGAATGTGTCCGATGATTGTTTTGTCATTTCTTCCAATGCTGTTTCGGTTTTCGAATTTTGCTCGGACGATGACAATAACGAAGACCCCTGTGATGAAAACGTAGTCAACGCGGGTACCGTGATGACGGAAGACGGCGAAACCGTGGTCACCTTTAACATGGTAGGCGACGGCAACCCCGATATTGTCAATTTGGATAGTATGGGCATCAACGAAAATGCAAACTTTACTTATATCGTCACCGACGGTAACGGTATGGTCTTGGGCATTCCTATGGGCGATGTGGTCGATGTGGACGGTGCCGGACCGGGTAACTGCCGCATTTACGGTTTGTCCTACACCGGTAACCTGACCGTAGAGGTAGGCGACATGCTTTTTAATACCGACCTTTCGGACGACTGCTTCGACCTTTCGGATAACTTTGTAGAAACTATCAGAACAACCGACGGAAATAATGAAGACTGCGACGAAGAAGACGTATTCGCAGGTACCGTAATGACCGAAGACGGCGAAACCGTAGTCACCTTCGATATGGTAGGCGACGGCATTCCCGACATCGTGAATATGGACAGTATGGGTGTCAATCAAGACGCAAACTTTACTTATATCGTCACCGACGGTAACGGTATGGTCTTGGGCATTCCTATGGGCGATGTGGTCGATGTGGACGGTGCCGGACCGGGTAACTGCCGCATTTACGGTTTGTCCTACACCGGTAACCTGACCGTAGAGGTAGGCGACATGCTTTCCGATACCGATTTATCGGACGACTGTTTCGACCTTTCGGATAACTTCGTGGAGACCATCAGAACGACTGACGGCATTGAAGAATGTACTGCGGATGCAGGTTCTTTAATTGCGGGTCAAAGCACGGTAGAATTAGACTCGAACGGTATGGCAATGATTTTTGCTACGGTAGAAAACGAAGCTACGGTACCGGAAGACTTTGAAATTATTTATGTCTTGAGTTTGAACGGCGTAATTATTGCGACAAACGACTCTCCCGAATTTACGGTCGGTCAGGCGGGTGATTACCAAATCCACGTTTTGATTGCCGAAACATCAGACTCTGATGACGATAACTTTTTGGACTTAACAACTATCGTATTCGGTGAAACTACCGGTGCGGACATCGCCGCTATTTTCGGTAACGGTGACATTTGCGGTGACTTGCTGATTGACGGCGCGCCGATTACCGTGAACGAAAACGGTACGAATGCTTGTGAAGCGACGGCGGGTACGATATCTTTGGATGAGACTGATTTTGAATTGGATACCGACGGCACTGTGACCGTAACGGGTGTCGATAATAATGACTCGGTTATTCCCGACGGTTTTGAAGTGACTTACGTTTTGACAACGGGCACGGATGCTACGATTGTAGCGGTCAGTGACACTCCCGAATTTGACATCGACGCGGAAGGTGACTTTACCTTGCACATTTTGATTGCCGAAACAAGCGACTCCGGCAGTGATGATTTCTTGGACTTGTCGGGTGTAGAATTCGGCGTGACAACTGCTGCCGATGTGTTGGCTATTGTTGCCGATGCGGGTATTTGTGCAGACTTGAATGTAACGGGTACACCGTTCAGCGTGAGTGCTGACGGTGGCGAAGATTGCGAAGCAGACGCAGGTACTTTAACCGCAGATGCAACGACCGTTGTTTTGGATGAAACGACCGGTACGGCAATTATTT